>NZ_JBHTJT010000039.1:0-54432 GCF_042676185.1 Tropicimonas aquimaris
GATGGAACCAAGGCGGGTCATGCACTAACAATCAAACCGGACCAGTCAGATCAGGCTCCCCACGCTTGGCGGACGATGCTGTCATCTGATGAAAACTATCGAATGTGGCTCTTCAGTCTAAGAGCGAACATCGCTTGGACGCCCCTGTCCGCGCCTCGACCTAGGCCTCCATGATGCGCTCGGCCGCGAGGGCCAGCATCTCGCGCACGAGGTCGCCATCGGCCTTCTTCTCAACCAGCTCGACCAGCGCCATTCCCTCTTCGGTCATCGTCATCTCCGTTATCGGTTCAAGGTTTCGCAATGGGTCCTGACCCTAGGATCAGGACTTCGGTGTCGGGGCTTCGGGTGTGGTATCCCTTCCACCGGTTCCAGAACGCCGACCGTAGTGCATTGTGGCGCGCAGGGTCTCGTCGCGGACCCTCGCTGCCGGGCAGTCCTCCATCCATAGCCGCCCGTTCTTGCGGAAAGGGAAACAATCTATCCCCCTCCCCTGCCTGAACCGACTATTCTGGATCACCAACACCGGGGCGGCTTTCAGTTCGCTCTTGTATGACAATCGGAGCAAGCAATTGACGATGAGAGATGAGCAAACCGATGTTCTCGTAATCGGCGGTGGGACGGCAGGCTTTGGAGCGGCAGTAGCGGCCGGTCGGCAGGGCCTCCGGGTCACGCTGCTGGAAGCGACAACCAAGATCGGCGGCGTGATGGCTTTCTGTCCGGGCATGCCATGGGGCGGCGGCTACCCGGCGGATAGGATCATTGGCGGTTTGATTGAAGAACTGACCAATCGGCTCGCGTCAATGCAGCCGCCTGCTGCAGAGAAACGTTTATGTGCGCTGGAGAATTTCGGCCCGGAGATCGTCTACGATCATGACATCGCGACCCTGACCATGTTCGACATGCTTGAGGAAGCGGGCGTTCGCGTCAGGTTGGGCGCGATTGCGCTGGAGCCTCATATGGAAGGACGACGTATAGCCTCCATTGCCTGTTGCGATAGAAACGGGCCCTTCACGGTTGATGCAAAGATCGTCATCGACTGCTCCGGCGATGGCGACATTTCCGCCAAGGCCGGCGTGCCCTACATGCTGGGTGATGCCTCAGGCAACATGATGGCTGTGACCATCTCGTTTCAAATGGTCGGCGTGGAATGGGCACGAGCGTTTGCCGACCCGGATCCCTATTTTCAGAAGCAGGCTGCCCGGGGCATCGCCGATGGCCGCTTGCATCCCGATCTTGCAAAGCTGTACCTGATGCGCGGGTTCCACGATGGAACGGTGTTCTGCAACTCTGTTCATTTGCGCGGAGTAGATGGTACGGATCCGCTTGCTGTGAGCGCCGCCACTCAGGAAGGACGAAGGCGCTGCCTCCACCTGGCACAATTCCTGAGAAGCGATGTGCCCGGGTTCGAGCGCGCGCACATGTCGATGCTCTCTCCGACATCTGGTGTCCGCGAGACCCGCAAACTTCAAGGAATCTACCGCTTGAAGGGCGAAGATATTGCCCGGGCGACCAAGTTTCCCGACGGCGTCGTGGCCTGCGACAATCCGATTGACGATGTGATGCGCGCGGGAGCGGCAATGACCCATGACGCCGCAACCGCAGCCGGGGAGTATTACACCATTCCGTTCTCTGCCCTCGTGCCCGCCGGGATCGTCAACCTGATGTTTGCGGGACGCATCTTGTCCGCGGACCCAGTCGCCTTCGCATCTGTTCGCGGCATGCCGCAATGCATGGCGATGGGACAGGCGACCGGAACAGCCGCCGCACTTACAATTCGGAACCGGGTGCATGTGCAGAACGTGTCACATGACGATCTTGTAAGGTCATTGGCGGATCAGGGCGTTAACCGTCTGAGAACAATGTCGTCGCACTAAGTCTAGGCTTGGCACCGCCTTGCTAGCGTAAACTGTCGCCGGAGCGCACCATCCGTATTTCGACCAACCGGCCTGATTGAGGGATAGTTGCGATCTCGGAAACCAATTGGTCTCGATCTGATCGACTATCCGGATCGGATTTATGGTAAACCTAACGAGTGGAGGTCCCGGTAATCGTTGGGGGTAACGGTCATGGGGGCGTATGATCGAATGCATTTGCTGTCGCCCACCGCCTCCACACGATCACCAGTTCTGTAGGCGTTGCAGGCATTGACCGTTTCCCACGCAGCGTGGGATGTCCTTGCCCAGGCTAGACACGATGAGGTCTGTCGCTTACCGCTCGGTTCATTGCCCCTCGTTTCCAGCGGAAATGAACATTGTTTCTCAGTGCATTGCCGATCAAGTTGGTTTGGACGCGACCACCTATTTCAATACCTGTCGATCCTCAGTCAAAATCTTCCTCGACGTTTCCAGCGAGCAATGAATGCTGCGCCGCGATTTCTCAAGAAAAGCGCGCGCGAGCCCAGAGACCACAAAATGAAGTCCTTTGCCGGCCCCCTTCGGCTGCTCGTTGGCAGTGTGATTATCGGTGCGATGGCCGTGACGTTCACCATATCGTTTGCGGCGCTGATCTTTACGGGTCTCCTGGCACCGCACCTGGGCGAAGGCGCCAACTTTGCTTGGCCCGGTGCGGCGGTCATGGCGGCGCTCGCCATGCATCCGCCGGCACCTGAAACTCACCTCGGAAATGGCCATAGAATGGTGTCAGGACCCTCGTTCCTGCGGTACAGAATGATGTGCGAGTTACGACAAGCGGGGAACCAACCTCGCATCTTACCCATGGCGAAGCGATCAGATTCGACCGTGACCCCGGATTGCTGCCCCGCAGCGTCTCTTTCGAAACCCTTCGCAGATCTGCATCCCGCCAAAACGGAATCGCAATGCTTGTTGCCGTTTTGTCATGTCGGTTGCCGGCACTGCAATCGGAGCGTCGGGGGGGGGGCTGCGAAAAAGTATGCCATCAGATTCGGGTTATAGGGCTACCCTACACGTGCCCTGGATACTGGGCTGACACAGACGGAGGGAACAGTGACAAGAAAAATAATCTTGGGCTACGACGACAGCGAGAGCGCCAAGTCAGCTCTGGTTTTCGCGTCGAACCTTGCAAAATCAGAAGACGCGGAGCTCGTGGTCGCGCATGTCCTGGAGTGGTCCCCCTACTCCTTCCTGACGCCCGACGAACTGGCCGAACGGCACAAGCGGCGGAAGGAGGAATTGAATAGAGCGGAAACGGCCTTGCTCGTTCCGGCGCTGGAGGAACTCGCGCGCAGGGGTGTCCAAGCCTCGACTGTCCTCCGATATGGGCACATTGCCGAGACGATCTGCGACATTATCGAGGAAATCGGCGCGTCGCAGGTCGTGATCGGTCGGACCGGCCACTCGTCGATGTCGTCACGATTGTTCGGCTCGGTCGCCGGCACCCTCGCGCAGGCCTCGCCAGTGCCCGTCACGATTGTTCCATGAGCAACCAACAACAGGGACAGACATGATGAATTTCCTAAAGGCGCCAGTCGTGGCGATTCCATTCCTGCCGACGATCGCAGCCCCGGCAATGGCTCAATCCATAGATGAACGCGTGAACCAGCTCTTTGCGAGTTCGACGGGCTGGTTCGTCAATCTGATCTTCAGCCCGTTTCCCGGCACCAGTTTCCCGTGGATTGTGGCATGGCTTGTCGTTGCCGCGACCGTTTTCACCGTCTATTTCGGCCTGATCCAGTTCAGGGCATTCCCGCACTCGATTGCCCTGGTTCGCGGAGATTACTCTGACCCGAACGATGCTGGCGAGGTCAGCCATTTCCAGGCTCTGGCGACCGCGCTTTCCGGAACGGTCGGACTTGGCAACATCGCGGGCGTTGCCGTTGCCGTCAGCATAGGCGGGCCCGGCGCGACCTTCTGGATGATCCTCGCCGGTCTGATGGGGATGGCATCGAAGTTCACCGAGTGCACGCTTGGCGTGAAGTACCGGAACGAATACGAGGACGGCACCGTCTCTGGCGGACCGATGTACTACCTGACCAAGGGTTTCGATGAGAGGGGCATTCCAGCCGGACGCATTCTTGCGGTGCTGTTTTCCGTTTTCTGTATTCTCGGGGCGCTTGGTGGTGGCAACATGTTTCAGGCCAATCAGGCCCACGCGCAGATCACGAATGTTCTCGGCGATTACCCTGGATGGATTACGGGGGTGCTGTTTGCCGGCATCGTGTTCGCGGTGATCGTGGGCGGCCTGAAGTCCATCGCGCGAGTGACTGAAAAGGTCGTGCCTTTCATGGGCGTCCTCTACGTGCTGACCGCGCTCATCATCATCTTGATGAATGCGGACAAGATCGGGTGGGCGTTCGGACAGATCTTTGCCGGCGCGTTCACCGGGCTGGGTGTTGCAGGCGGTTTCGTGGGGGCCCTGATCCAAGGTTTCAAACGCGCCGCCTTCTCGAACGAGGCGGGCGTGGGCTCGGCTGCAATCGCCCATTCGGCTGTGCGGACCAAGGAGCCGATCACCGAAGGCTTCGTGTCTTTGCTGGAACCTTTCATCGACACTGTCGTGATCTGCACGATGACCGCTCTGGTCATCATCATCACCGGCCAGCTCATTGCAGACCCCAACACCGGGCTCTACCTTCTGAATGAAGGTGGCACGGCAATCCAGACGGTCGACGGCAACTCCGGGGTGGCCCTGACGTCTGCGGCATTCTCGTCGGCCTTCGGATGGTTCAAGTACATACTGGCTATTGCGGTTATCCTGTTCGCGTTCTCAACCATGATCAGCTGGTCCTATTATGGCCTGAAAGCGTGGACCTTCCTCTTCGGCGAAGGGAAAACCACTGAGATCATTTTCAAGGTCATCTTCTGCGTGTTCGTGGTCATTGGCGCGGCGGCCAACCTGGGGCCAGTCATCGACTTCTCGGACGCTGCGATCTTCGCCATGGCGGTGGTCAACATCGTCGGCCTCTACTTCCTGATGCCGATCGTCAAGGCTGAGATGAACAGCTACCTATCTCGGCTGAGTTCGGGTGAGATCAAGAAATACAACTGACACCAACCGACGCCCAAGCTTCGCCAATTGCCTGAATTGCCTCTCCGGTATCTCGGAGAGGCAATCAGCGCTGACGGGGGACACAAAGAGCGAACCGCTACACACCTGAGCCCCCCAATCGCGCGGTCTGGATGGTATTGGACAATCACGGCAGCTACCCGGACAGGTCATCGGAAATCCGGGCCATCGCTTCAAAGATCGGCTGCGGCCGGGTGTCTCTGCGCCGGTGGGTGGCCCAGGCCGAGACGGACAGCGTCACTCGGGTCGGCATAAAGAGCAAGGACCGGGCACGCCCCCATGAGTTGAAGCGGCAAACTGGGCGCGGTTCATGCGAACCCGAAGTTCACAACTGATAGCCTTCGACACGTGGGAGGACCTTAGGCTGCAGGAAACGGCTGCCCAAGCGTGGTTCGCGATCGGCTCACGAACCACGTTTCGAGCGGGGGTGTTGATATTATCTACAATGCTGCGCCCCACAACGGCACCGCCCGGGAGCCTTCGAGAACGGGGGCCGACCACTAACAGGACTTGTGATCCGTTTAGCGTCCGAGCTTGAGGACTTAATAGATTTCAATTCCTTGTAGTGCGCCGCGCTGCGCTCGGGATATGGAATCTCCGTGGTCTCCACCTCGCGAATCCTCTCACTCTCGACAAGCCAGCAGAAAAAATCGGTCTCCTTCACGCGGCTCATCGCGATCTGGGTGTACTGGGAAAGACAGTGATACAGGAATGTTGTCCCGCTTCGCCCCGCGCCGATCAAAATGAGATCCGGTACCATGTCTCGGTCTCCTCAAGTCGACCGGGTATCGCTCCGGACGGGGTGATGCGCCAATACGTTCCATAGGACTCCGGCATTCGCGGCGCCGCGGCAAGTCCCAGGGAGACGGGTCAACCAATGCCCGCAAGAAGCTCAGTTCCGGATTGGTCTGGCAAAGAGGTCGCCCGGCTTCGAGGTCGGGTCCAACTGCTCAAGCCATGCCGTTACCTCCTCTCCGTCCCGCCAACACGGCCAAAGAAACGCGCCGCTTTCGCCCTCCACGACATTGAAGCGCGCCAAGCCCAGGGCTTCCAGACGACCGACAAGCGCTTTGGCGAGATGCGGATAGGCGGGAAGGTACTCGACCGATATCAGCGGCACCGGCCGCGACAGACCGGCCAGAACTGCGATTTCATAGCCTTCGACGTCGATCTTAACGTAAGCCGGATTGCCGAACCGCTCGATGAGTCCGTCAAGAGTGATGACGCTCACAGGCTGTTCCCGATCCCATCGGACATGCTCGAACCCGACAGCCGATGCTCCAGCCGTCACGAAATCTCCGTTCAGCGTCGAGACCGTGGGATGCCGCGAAGAAACCGCCATGGTCATCTCGGCAGCCTCCTGCCCGATGGCAACCTCGAGGACGGTGATGTCACGCGGCAGGGTTCGGCGCAGAAAGAGCGAAAACGGGTACTGCGGTTCGACCGCGACGACCTGCGCTCCGGCGGCGCGCATGGCCCGCGCTCTCGAGCCGACATGCGCACCAATATCGAAGACGAGCTCGCCGGACTTCAGGATTGTCTTGTAGAAGCGCCGCCAGCGCAGAACCGAAACGGGATTGTGATAAATCGCCAGGGATCGCAGCAACCCCATGCCGACCCGTACCCGCCCTAGGGTCTTATCCATGTGCCGGGGTCTCCCTGGGATTCAAGTCGCAGCCCATTCCGCCTGTCTCACTCGGCTGGATCATGTTTGGCCGCAACTCGGCCGTCCGGTGCCCACTGCGCCTCCCTGGTCCGAAGCAGGAGGATAACCGCACCCGGCAGACTGGCGACGAGGAATACCGCGCCGAAGACCACGCTTGCGCTGACCCCAGCAACGGCGCTGGCTCCGATCAGCGGAAAAACCGCGGCCGCGGCCCCTTCCCGATATCCCCAACCCGCGACCGAAAACGGAACAAGCATCGCTGCGAGGATCAGCGGAACAGCGAAAAATACATCAGGGAACCCGATCGCGGTGCCTGTTGCCCGCGCTGCAGCGGCAAAGGAGGTGAGATTGGCGGCAACGATCAAGAGGCTGAGGATAGACTGAAAGACCGCTTCCCGACGGTCGAACCAGCTTGACTTTAGGGCCGACCCGAAGCGTCGAAAAACCGCCGGGACGAGCCGATCCGGGACGGCCGGGCGAACGACAGCAATGAGCGCCGCAAGCAAGAGCGCGACACCGGTTGCGACCGCCGCCCACCACTGCAATTCCGGTCTGCCGGACAGCGCCAGACCGAGCAGCAACACGGCACCGAGCGCAACCTGACCAGCTAGGCGCTCGATCACCACGGCCTGCGCGGCTGTCTCGAACCGGGCCACGCCCTGGGTCCTGACCGCACGAAGCGCATCGCCCGCGACACCGCCGGGAACAGTGGTGTTGACCGCGCTTGATAGATAATACTCCGCAACCGCTCTGCCGATCCCGATCGGAGCGCCGAGGCGCGCCGCAGTGCTGCGCCATCGAAAGGCGCAGAGGACAATCTGCGCCGAGCATGCGAGCAGCGCCACGAACATCCACCCCGGGTCCGCCGCACCTAGTCGGGTCATCACATCGCCTGCACCGACCATCCAAACGATGAAGGCAAAAAGGATTACTGGAGCGACGACACGTACCGCCCTTCCAACTGCTGTCCAGTCGATGCCGCTCCCCCGGTTCCTGAAAGATTTGATTCTCACCATCCCTACAGTCGGTCCTATACGTCATCTTTCAAGGTCTATTGCGCGACATGGTCACGACGATTTTCCCTTCGACCTCACGGTGGGTGCGAAGGATGCGTCACGCTTCTGGTCTTGGTATCTCACCCTGCCCCCGGCATTTGCGATTAAGGACTGGAGGGCACGACGCTAAAGGCGGTCAGGAACCGGTTTCGGAACGTATCCATTCGCATGGGCGCTGCGTTCGGGTCGGGGATCAGACCGGGCGTCCAACCCCAATCGGAAACTCGGTCGATGAGGTGTTCCGGTCCAATGACATGGATCGGCACAGCGAGGCCCTCATCCTCGGACACAAAGCGTGCGGGCTGATGGTCGCCGAGAACGATCATAAGGGGCGGATTATCCGCATGGCGCAAGGCATAGTCCCCGACGGTTCGGAGGCTGTAGTCGATCGCCTTGCGGAACTGATCGCGCACCCTGTCCCGGTCTCGCCAAACGATCTCGGGGGGATCGCCCGACGTTGCGACGGCATTGAAGATGCGCCCCTCACCGATGTTTTCCCAAGCGACGATATCGGGAACCGGCGTCCAGGGGGCGTGCGACGAAATCAGCGCGACCTGTGCGAAGACCGGACGACGATCTCGGCCCGGTTCTCCCGAAAGCACGAGACGATCCAGCGCCGAAAGCGTGAACTGGTCCGGCATCGTGACCCAGTTGAAGGGCAGACCGGCGTACCCGAGGTCCTCGGCCGCTAGGACCCGGTCAAAGCCCATGAAATCGGCCTCCGGCCAGTCCATTGTGATCGCGGGCATCACGGCGACTGTCTCGAAGCCGTTCTCCTGCGCAAGATGGAACAGCGATTTCCTCCCGCTGACGAGGGCCGCACCGTAGGTGCGCTGATCCGGGATCCAAAGGCCCGTGGCGAGTGTCGCATGGCTCAACCAGCTCTGCCCGCCGATGATCGGCGCTTCCAGCCAACCGGAGATCATGGAAAGCCCGCGCACGTCGAAATCCGCTTCGATCCGGGCAAGCGTCGCCAGATGCGTGGGGGCGTAGCGCGGATTGGTCAGGCTCGAAGCGCCGTAGCTCTCGAGATAGGTGATGATCACATCTTGGGTGCCGACGAGGTCGAACAGCGGCGACCGCTCGGCGAAAGGATCGGCGTCGGCGACATTCCGGAAGTCCCGCAGTCTCGTGAATGTCTCTCCGATCATGACGGTTCGTTCGACCGCAACCCTTGCGGTGAACGCTGCGCCCGGCATGTCGAACGGCAGCCTCCAACGACCCATGGCGTCCCCGATCTCGGCGGTTGCGACGGCGGTCGAGGCGATGATTGCAGCAGCGCCGACGCCTCTGAGTGACGGGGCAAGCTCGATTGCCGATATCCGTCCCGTTGCCCACCAGAGCAACCAGATCAGCATCACGGCTACACCGACAACCGCCAGAACCGCACCGCTTGCGAGAAAGGGTCCCACTGCGCCGGAGCCGAGGTTCCAGGCCGCCGGGATTAAGTGCAGGTCGACCAACGGATTGAAGCCCCGACTGTAGGCGGAGAACGTGGCAAAATCGGCGAGTTTGAGGAATGTCAGTGTGACAAGAAAAAGCACGATTGCCGCACGGCCCAGCGTCGTGATGCGGCCTCTGGCCGGTAGCACGGCCAAGACAAGCAAGATAACGAGCAATTCCAGCGGAGCAACGACGAGCAAGCCCGGTGACAGCGCGGCGGGATGGTTCGGGATGACGAGCGTCAGGTAGAGAATGCAGACGGCCAGCAGGATGACCGGCCAACGCCAGCCAGGTCCGAGACCGCTGTTGCCGTCCGCACGGATCATCTGCCGGCGGCAATCAGCCAGCGAAGGTCGCGCAGGAAGGACCAGGCGAGAGCGATCGCGGCGAGAGCTGCGCTGAAGGTTATGACGGAAGACGGCAAGACGGGCACCAGCACCGAGACGAGCACTCCGATCTGGAACACGCACACGGCTTTTCGGCTGAACGAAGCCGGCAGGCCTACGGTGAGTTGAGGCCAGATAAAGCCGGCCATCACGAAAAGGTAGCGTGGCAGTCCGAGTGCGATGATCCATGGCCCCGCCTGTCCGGTCCGATACGCCAAGAGTGCGAGGACGAGCGCGAAAAACGAGTCAACCTCAATGTCGAAACGGGCCCCGAACGGCGAGACGAGCCCGGCGCGCCGCGCGCTCCAACCGTCCACTCCGTCGAGCGCAAGGGCGACAACGGCGACTCCGACGGCAAGCCACATGTGAACGGAAAGCAGTTCCGGCGGAGACGCGGTCATCCCGGCAAGCGCCGAGGTCAATGCGAGGCGACCCGTCGTGATGAGATTGCACATTCCGAACTGTTCGTGGTGGTAGAAACGGTGCATTCCAGCCGCGGCGATCGAGGCTCCGATGCAGAATGTCATCAACGCAATCGCAATGCCGAACTCGCCGCTCAAGTGCGGGGTCATCGTCAAGACGACGAACGCACCGCCCATCACGGCCAGCATGAACTCGATTCTCAACGGAGATAGAGTGATCATCGACTCGCGCCGATTGATGGATGCCGACACTTGAACGAGAAGATGCCTCATCCCTTATGAATTAAGCGGAGATGCGCTACCGTCAAGCAAACCCTTTGATGGCGGCCATCGTCAGCCTGTATCTTGAAGCAGCGTAGTTGGAATGAGGCGCATGTCACAAATCGAAGGCAGTCCTTCGGGCTATGCTACGGTGTCACGGTGGCTTCACTGGCTGACCGCGATTGTGGTGATCGCGACCATTCCGATCGGCATCACAATGACGAACGAAGGGCTATCGCGCGAAGTTCGGAATACGCTGTACATCTTCCACAAGAACGTTGGCGTGATCATCCTTCTGCTCGTGGCGGCACGGTTGGTGGCGAGGCTGGTCACGACCTCGCCCCCGTTACCATCGACGGTTCCTGACTGGCAGCGGCGCGCCGCTGGCGTGAGCCACGCGATGCTATATGTCCTTCTCATCTTGATGGCCGTTTCCGGCTATATTCGCGTGATCGCAGGCGGATTTCCGATCGAGATGCTCAATGCGATCGATTTTCCTCTGCTCGTGCCACGTTCGGATGCGCTTGCGGAGACGGCGCAATGGGTGCACTCGACTGCGCGTTTCTTCCTTGCAGCCTTCATCGTCCTGCACATCGCGGCAGCCCTTCAGCACGGCCTGATCAAGCGAGACGGCGTCTTCACCCGGATGTGGCCGCCGAACCGACCGCAATGAAACCGCCATCGTGCTCTTTTCACTTTCGCGATCGAGGCCGCGGAGCGGAATGCGGAGGCTCCGCTTATCAACCGTAAGGGAGCACGTCATGGCGCCGACCGTAGACGCGTGAATTTCGGCACTTGTCGGTCCTTACTCTCCGTATTTCTCTTTCCGTGCGTTAGGGTCGGGCACGGTCCTCGCGCCGATCAATTTCCCTGATCTGTTGCCCGTCGCGCTCCCTGCGCTCAACCCGCTTTGGGCAGCGGCGGCGGTAGCTACACCGCTGGACATTCACGCCCATGACCCTGTTGGAACCGGCAAAGCAGAGTTCGGCAGGCCGCCTTCTAAGCGAATGGCGGTTCCTACGCTGATCCGGTGCGAAGCACGTGATCGTATTGTGCGGCAAGTACCTTCTATGCATCGGGACCTCACCCGGATCGGGATCGCGGACCTTGGCCCAGCAGGACGGTTGCCTGCAGAGGAAGGTGGTCGGACATGCGGCGCAGAGCCGGTGCAGAGGGAATGCTTGCAGCCACGACCTTGGCAGGCCCCGCCGCCATGATCCTGTCGAGGGGAAGGAGCGGCATCGCCGCGGGAAAGCTCCGGCGCGCAGGTCCGACAAATGACTGTCCGACAACAACCTCCGAAAACGCGAACCCGCCCCACGGCCGCCATTCGTTCAGATCACCGATGAGAAGTGTAGGCAGGACCTCATGCCGGGCAAGATACTGTCCTATCGCGCGCATTTGCACTGCGCGCAACGCCTGCCAAAGCGAAAGATGCGTCGCGACGACCCGGAACACGTGGCTCGGACACCGAAACGTCAGGATCGTGGCGCCTCGGGGATACCGTCCGGGAAGGTCCAGAAGATGTCCGCCCATCAACTCGAGCTTCGACCCGTGAAGTACGACCGTACCCAGAAACCCGTGACTTCCCTCCCCCCATCGCAGGGATACATCCGCGTGCGCCGTGGCGAGGCCGGTCGCCGTGGCAACCCTGTCGAGGTCTATGATTGCGCCGTAGGGCGGCAACTCGCCATCCGCCTCGGTCAGAACGACAAGATCCGCGGGCGTTTCACGGACAATGTCAAGAAGGGCATCAACCGTTCTGTCAGGCGCTACGATGCCGTCACGTCCACGGCAACGGTGGACGTTCCATGTCATGCATTCAACAGTGCTCATCTGAGACGAAACCAAATCACAAGACCATCGAATGCACTAGCCAGATCAAGTCGGCACATTGAGCCAAGCAAGGCAGAGTTCCACATCCGTCCGATCGCGGAGCAAGCCCCACCGCGATGCGACGACCTCACTGGATCCTGTGAAACCGTCGCCGTTGAGTGTCGCTTCACGTATCTGGATCTTTGGAAAGACACCGTTGTGAACACGTCGTTTCGGTCATCTCAGCGGCGCGGAGAAAGGCAAAGGCGCGGGGACTTGCGCGGTACCCGACGACTGCCCCGGGCGAGACCATCCGACGCGAAGATCCGGCTTGTTTCTGAAAGGTGCAGACTTACCATGAGAGTAATAATTTAAAGGATGCGACCATGCGAGATACTTTGAACCGAAGGAGCTTCCTCGGCGCGGGCGCAGCCGCGGTGGGCGTCGGTGCCTTTTCCCTGAATGGCCGTCGCGCGCTTGCGCAGACGGCCGTCAACCTGCAACTGTCATGGCTTCATTCCACGCAATTCGCAGGCAGCTACATTGCGCGCCATCGCGGTTGGTGGTCGGAAAACGGCCTCGAGGTTTCGCTTCTGCCCGGCGGCCCGAACGCGCCTGTCGAGCCACCGGTCGTGTCCGGTTCGGCGCTGGTGGGAATATCAGCGGCCGACTACACGGCCGCCGCCGTTGAACAAGGCGCACCGTTCAGAATTCTCGGGGTGGCCATGCAGAAGAATCCCTTCGTGATCGCCTCGCTACCGGCTGATCCGGTGAGTAAGCCCGCGGACCTTCTCGGCAAGCGGATTGGCATGGCGCTTGCGAACAAACCGGTCCTGCAGGCGCTTTGCTCCCTCAACGGAGTCGACATCGCCGGGATTGAGATCGTGCCGACGCAGTACTCCGCACAGCCGCTTCTAGCTGGAGAGGTGGACTGCCTCTTGTGCTGGGAAACCGATCTGCCGGTGGCAATGGCGATGCAGGGCGTCGAAAGCCTGACGATGCTGATGGCCGATCACGGCTATGCGGTGCATTCGCAGACATATATTGCGACCGAGGACAGCCTTGCCAATCGCCGGGCCGAGCTCGTGGCTCTCATGTCGGGCGAAGTGCGAGGGTGGGAAGCCTATCGCGAGGACACCGATGCCGCTGCGGAACTTACACTCGAGCTATACCCGGACGCGGGCCTCGATCTGGAAACGCAGAAACTCCAGGCCGCGCGCCAGGTACCGCTCATGTTCTCCGAGTTGACCGATGCCAACGGCTTCGGTTGGTGGACGGACGAAACCGTGGCCGCAAACATCGAGACGCTGGCGCTCCTTGGCCGGGACGTGACACCTGACCTCTGGGACCGTTCAATTCTCGAAGAGGTCCATGGCGCGTGACGTGACCCCACCGCCGGAGGTGGTCTGCACTTCGCTCGGCAAGACTTTCGAGGACGGCACAGACGCCGTGCGCTCGATTGATCTGACCTTTGCCGCGGCCGAGACGACGGCTCTTGTAGGGCCATCGGGCTGCGGGAAGTCGACGCTCCTGCGAATGATTGCGGGGCTCGAGCATCCAAGCGCCGGGCGGATTGAGATCGCCGGTGCCCCGCCGGCCGACACGCTTCGGCAGGCGGGGCTTTCGATGGCGTTTCAGGATCCTTCGCTTCTGCCATGGCGCAGCGTACGCAGGAACATCGAGCTTGCGCTTGGCCTGGCTCGTTGCCAGGCAGACCCTTCCGACATCGACCAACTCATCACGCTGGTCGGGCTCGAAGGCTTCGGCGACACCCGTCCTGCGGAACTGTCGGGTGGCATGCGCCAGCGCGCCGCGATTGCACGCGCCCTGTCGACGCGCCCCGGGCTGCTGCTGCTTGATGAGCCTTTTGGCGCGGTTGATGAGTTGACCAGAAGCCAATTGGCGACGGACCTTCCGAGGCTCTGGGAGGCGCGCGGAACCACCACGATCCTCGTGACCCATTCCGTCAGCGAGGCAGTGCTTCTTTCGGATCGGGTTGTGGTCTTGTCGCCCCGCCCGGCCCAGATCGTCGACGATATCAGAATAGATATCCCCCGCCCCCGTCCCGAGGGGACGGCGCGCCGTCCAGAGGCGGTCGCGTTGAGCAATCGCGTCTTCTCAAGCCTCGCCAGGGGAATGGTCACGCACCCGACTCTGGCTGCACAATGAACCTCGCGGCGCGGAGACCCCAGAAACCCACTTTCCAAGTGAGGCGCGCCTGGCGCGGACATGGTCCGGTGGTCGGGGTACTATTGATCATGGCCGCGCTGGAAGCCGCCGGTCGGATGTTGACCGATGCCTACGTGCTGGCCGCGCCAAGTGAGGTCGCCCGATACCTGGTGCGGGACTGGTGGCTCATGACGCGCGCCCTCGGCGTGACGCTCGCCAACGCGGCGATTGGCTTTGTCATTGGCAACGTCGCGGCGGTGGCGCTGGCCGGAATAGCCCTTGTCTGGCCGCGTAGTGAGCGCGTGATCACCGGTCTCGCTCTTCTGGTGTTCTGCTTGCCGCTTGTGGCGACAGGGCCGATCCTGCGCGTCGTCTTTGGTCCGGGCCCGGCTCCCCAGATCGCGCTGGCCGCTCTTGCAGTCTACTACACGACTCTCATCCCACTTCTCGTTGGGCTTCGTGCCGCACCCGACACCTGGTTCGACCTTGTCCGCAGCTATGGCCGCGGCCCATTGGCTGCGTTGGTCCATGTCCGCGCGATGGCGGCCCTCCCCTATCTTTTCGCCGGCCTCCAGATCGCGGCGCCAGCAGCCTTCCTCGGCGCAATGGTCGGTGAATTTACCGGGGCCGAACGCGGCATGGGTGTTCTGACGATCCGCGCCATTCGCGCGCTCGACGTCGAGATGACATGGGGAATAGCAACGGTCGCGACAGCCGTCTCGATTTTCGCCTATGCCGCCATAGGAGCATTGGCGCGGCGCATCCTGCTGGACTCACCGCCCGTGATCCTCGCGACCTCCCCCCGATCGACGCAACGGCGCGGCCACAGAGTGACCGATACCACTCTCGTGCTACTTCTGGCGCTCGGCGTTTGGAGCGGTGCGATCTGGTTATTCGAGCTGAACCCGTTTTTCGCCAAGGGGCCCGAGGATGTCCTGCATGCACTCCTGCACGCGCCGGATGCCGCGGACTTGCGGGCGTCGATCGGCACCGCGCTCAACGAAACCGCGGCATTTCTCCTGCCGGGCTACCTCGCAGGGTTGGCCGTGGGTGCCTTGCTGGCGATGCTGCTCGTCCTCTTTCCGGCACTGGCCGGGACAGCCATGCCGATTGCAATTGCGCTGCGTTCGGTGCCGATCGTGACGACGGCCCCGCTGGTCGTGCTTCTGATCGGGCGCGGCGCACTCGGGACCATCTCCCTTGTCGCTGTGATGGTCTTCTTCCCGACCTTTGTCGCCTGCCTGCAAGGCCTGAGGCAGGCGCCCGGACAGATCACCGCTGTTTTCGACAGCTATGCCGCTGGTCCGGTCGCAAAACTCATCCACGTGCGCATTCCGTCGATGCTTCCGGCTTTCTTCGCATCTGCCAGAATGGCAGTGCCCGCCTCCGTCCTCGCGGTCACGGTGGTGGAATGGCTCGCGACGGGGACCGGAATCGGCAGCTTGATGGCGCTCTCGGCCTCACTGTCGGATTACGATGCGCTCTGGTCATGCGTGGTCCTGGTCGCGGCGTTGTCCGCCTTGGGATATGTCGGCGTGGGCTGGATCGAACGTCGCGTGCTGTCCACGTATGCGCCGGAACAGGTGACCTGAAGATGCGGCGCGCGGCATTTGCAATCCCTGGAGATATCACGACCCCCACCGGCGGCTACATCTACGAGCGCCGCCTGTTGGAAGGGCTGCGCAGTCAAGGGCGGGACGTCACTCATCTCCGTCTCGGCGCGTCATTCCCCGACGCGACGCGCGAGGATATGGCCGACGCCATCTCGCAGCTCGCGCGCCTGGAAAGCGATCGTGCGGTCATCCTCGACGGGTTTGTCTCGGCGACACTGGAGACGCGGGCTCTCGCGGAGCTCCATATACCGAGCATCGCGATGGTTCACCATCCGCTTGCATTCGAGACCGGACTGAATGCGGATCGCCGGGAACACCTATACCGGATCGAGCGTGCGAACCTCGCCCATGTTTCGCATGTTCTTGTGCCCAGTTCAGCCACCGCGGCCATTCTGACAAAGTCATACGACGTTGTCCCCGAGCGCATCACAATCGCGCGGCCCGGAACCGAACGCCCGGCATCCATTCGCGCGCCCGTCACGCCGCCGTTGATACTCTCCGTCGGCATTCAGCATCCGCGCAAGGGGCATGACGTGCTCCTGCAGGCGCTGGCACGGCTGCAACATCTTTGTTGGACGGCCGTCATCGCGGGCAAGGCATATGACACCGCTCACGCCGCAAACCTGGCGCGCCTTCACCGCGATCTCATGCTTGGAGATCGGGTCAGGCTGGCTGGCTACGTGCCTGATGCGGAGTTGAAATCGCTCTACAGGACCGCGTCGATATTCGCCCTTGCGACCCGCTTCGAGGGCTACGGCCTCGTCTTCGACGAAGCCCTCGCACACGGTCTTCCCATCGTGAGCTGTCGAACCGGCGCGGTGCCTGACACCGTGCCCGCGGCGGCAGGCCGGCTCGTGGCGCCAGACAATGCCGCGGCCTTCGCCGATGCGCTGGCGGACCTCTTGCAGGACGAGGCCGCGTATTCTGCCTACGCGGCCTCAGCGGCAATGGCAGGGCGCGGCCTGCCAACCTGGCAGGACACGGCCGAAACGGCAGGCCGCGTTCTCGACCGCTTATGACCCTACATTCCTCTCGTTAATGCAGTCCACGGGAGCGTCGTTCAAAGGGGATAACGCCAGAAGGATTTTCAACCATAGCGTGAACCGACCACCTTCTGGGATGATACTTCAGCCCTTGCCAATCCGTCCGACTGGCTTGGAGCAACATCAGGTTCTACGGCGGTGGCAACGATCGGCTGAAGAGCGACCGCGGAAACGACCGGCCTGTTGGGGGATCCTGAACGGTCATGCCGGAAATGACAGGTTGATCGGTGGTGAGAATGCCGACACTTTTCTCTTTTCGGGCGATTACGCGAAGGACGTCGTACTCGATTTCGAGGTCGGCCTAGACATCATCCGGCTTGACTACGCGATGTGGAACAACGGCCTGACAAACGAGCAGATCGTTCGCAGGGTTTCCGAATTGGAAGACGGCGACACCGTATTCACATTTGGAGAGAACCTGTTGACCCTTAATGGCATCGGCGCTTCATTCTGCCCGGTGGAATATCCGGAGATCGTATAGGATGATCCGTTGTTTGACCTGAGCAAACGTACGCTGTTGTGCATCGCGGCGAGTTTTCTCTTGGACCGAAAGCTTGACCCCTGACAGGTGGGAGCGATCCGCACTCTTCCGGGCGTTTCAGAACATCATGCAATCCGCACCCGGCGGCAGCGGCTTCGCGTCTTCGGGCAGCGTTGGCGTATACTCAAAACTGATGATCCTAGCACCTGCATCGAATGCGACGAACAGCTGGTTCGAGCCGGGTCTGATCGCAATGCCTTCGGGGTCCAGACCGAATTCGTGCAACGAGGCTGTCGCCAGCAAGTTTCCATCCTTGTCGAACTCGTAAAGGCTGTTCGTGCCTTCAAGATCGTCCACGATCAATAGGTTCCCTGTGCGCGGATCGCGAGCGATACCCTGGGCTTCGCTAAGGGGAGGGTTCAGGGTCATCGTATCAATGCGTCGCAGGATTTGCCCGTCCGGTGTGAGCCAGCTCAGGTATTCAGGATCGTCTTCCACGGTGATGAGACTGCCGTCATCATCGATGGCAATTCCCTCGGTGTCCGCCCATCCTGTCTCGATCTGGAATGGCGCGCCGAGGGGAACACCATCTTTTCCGATGCGCTGGAACGCCCCCATGCCATCGGCGACGATGAGGTCATCGCCCTCGACAGAGATGGCCTTTATCCTTCGCAGCGCGGACCCAACTCGCCTCAGTTCTTCCCCATCGAGCGTAACCAGGATCGCTTCCGGACCCTCGTTGGCGATCCAGAGGCCGCAAAATGTCGGATCGTAGTCGAGGCTGGCGGGTCTGTTGAGGAAGTAACTGTTCGTCATACGAAGATCGAGCGCCGCCACGGGTGTGGAGGTCAGCGCAAGTGCAACAGCCAAGCCTCGATACATGAGCCGTCTCCTAACTGGACCACCTTGACTCTGGTGCTCGCCAATCATCTGTCAACGGCAGTTCCTTGTTGAGGAGCTCCGAGAAATCCGGTGAGAGGTCAGAAAACGAGTATCAGGCCCACAACGCTTCAGACGGTTGAACGGTATGCCGAGGTGTACGGCCAATGACCCCAGCCATCGCGTCACGACGAACGACCGGGAGCTATCCATTTGATCCATCAGATCGTGGAGGATGGTGCCAATTCCGATGTCGCCATCCGGAAATCGCCGCCAATACATGGAATGACGCGCGTAGCCGAAGAAATGCCATTCCACGCCAAAGCCGGCCGGCACGGATCTCGACATGACACCGCCTGTGTCGATCTGATCGACGGCTGCGAACTGGCCGGTGATGTAAGTCACGGCCTGCACCTCGCACCACCGGTCGCGGATGTAACGAACGATCTCGTCGAGACGGGGCGAGGCCACCTCTTGAACGCGGATCGGCATGGAGGCAGGTCCATTTCCGGGCGATCACCTGGGCTGCGGCCAGGGGCTTGTAGCGATCTTCGGGCGCGGCAAAGGGGCGGTCCAGCTCGGCCTGGCGACGATCAAACGCCTCACACTCGGCGCGCGCCTTGTCGCGACGGATCAGGTCACCAATAAACTCGCTTGAGCTGCTCCCATTGGGTGGTCCGGCTTGGCTGCCAATGCATGGTCGGTGGGGCTTCACCCTGTTTCTGGTCCGGTCGTCATGCGACCTTTCGGGTTGGCTGAAGTTGGGCCGCAAAGGCGTTCGGCGTCAAGTTTCCGAGCGAAGGACCGGCCACCGAACTGCAAGGGGCGCTGGTCGATAAAGCGTTGGATTTGGGCGACTCCTTTCCACCGAAGCAGTATTGGCCCAAAACTGTGATACCAATCCACATCTGAGAAGTGGGTTGATTTTCCTGCACGTTCTGGAGTTTGCCGCAGGGCGAAGCGAGACCGTTCAGGCTTCGTCGGCAAATGAGCTGGTTTCAACGCCAACGCATTCCAGAAGCCGGCGGGCGGTGAACTTGTCGGTCACCAGAACGTCGATTACGCCGGTGTTGAGGGCACCCCGAATTGCGGCGACCTTGGCAGGTCCGCCGGCAAGCGCCAAAACCCGGTCGACTTTCGCCAACTCGTCAAGCCGCATGCCGATGACCCGATCATCAAGCGGGGTCAAGACCGGATTCCCGTCGATATCGAAGAACCGAAGGCTCATGTCCCCGACAGCGCCCGCCTCAGCCTCCTCCGAAAGCTCTTTCGAGGAAAAAACGTTGCCCGAGCGCGCCAGCATCCTCGAGGGCTCGACCGCACCGATGCCAATAATCGCAAGGGTGATCCGGCCGAATAGGTCCATTGTCTCGCGCACGTAGGGGTCGGACACCATCACAAGCTTTGCTTCGCGGGATTGTGCGACACCCGGCGCAGAGAGCGGCCGCGCCTCGGCCCCAGTGAGCTTGGCCAGGCGGGTGATGAGTTGCGTGGCTTGCGTCTGTACGCTGGGGTCGCCCATCCCACCAAGGGTCTGGACGACATACTTGGCCTTGGTGGCTTTCAACGGGTGAACATTGTCGACCATCTTAAGAATGGTCTCAGACCAACTGGAAACCCCTATGATCTCATCAGATTGCAGGGTCGCCTCAAGAAAGTGTGCAGCGGCCTCTCCAATGCGGGCCATGATTGCGCCGTCGCGCTCCTCGCTGCATTCGGCGACGATGGCTTCGGGCAGATTGAAGCGCTTGCGCAGTTGATCTTCGAGCGCCGCGTATGTGCCCTGTGGTGCAACCACAGTCGTGCGTACGATCTCCTCTTCCTTGGCCTTTTTGAGCATGCGCGAAACCGTGGCCTGCGACATGCGGAGGTGCGCGGCGATGTCAGCCTGCCGCTGCCTCTCGATGTAATACATCTGGGCAACTCGCGCCATCAGCCTGAGTTCGTTGGTCCTCGACAAGAGACACTCCGTCCTGCTGGGCAAATCCAGCTGAATAAATATGCGCTCATGTAGGCATTGTCGAGCGCTTGATTGCTGTGGTCCACGTTGCGACCGCTGCGTCGCGGACTGCCGGACTCATTGCTGGCTCAAGAGGGGCGTCGTGGGGTTCGAGGCCGGCCACCGTTTCGAGATCCGGCCAGTGCCCAACGGCGAGGCCGGCGAGATAGGCAGCGCCACGGGCAGAAGCATCCGTGCTTTCGCTGGTGATCACCGAATGGTTGAGAATGTCGGCGACCATCTGCATCAGGACTTTGTTGCGGCTCGGACCGCCGTCGACGAACAGACGACCGATTTCCTGGCCGGCGTTGGCGCGGACGATCTCGAACACATCGTTGACCTGGAAGGCGATGCTCTCTGCGGCGGCGCGCGCAATGTGGGGCCGACCGGCGCCGAAGCTCAGGCCGGAGATGAGCCCCCGTGCCTCACTGTCCCAATGCGGTGAGCCAAGGCCAACGTGGGCCGGCACCAGCGATACACCAAGTGTGGTGTCGACAGTCTCTGACAGCGCCATCAACTCGTCGACCGACGAAAGCCCGAGCAACTCGGCAGTCCAAGGCAGGATCGACGCGGAAACCAGGATATTGCCCTCGAAGGCATAGGTGATCTGCCCGCCGTATTTCCAGGCGATGGTGGTGGTAATGCCTTTCGGGGGTACCACGAAGGTCGGTACTGTCGTCATCACCGAGGAGCCGGTGCCAAACGTGACCTTTCCGTCGCCCGGGTGGTGGGCGCCGTGTCCAAAAAGGGCAGCGTGGCTGTCGCCGATTGCAGAGGCAACAGGGATGCCGTCTCGCAGGCCGGAAACGCCCAAAGTGGAACCAAACACGTGCGAGCTGTCATGCACCTTGGGAAGCATCTCCTGGGCGACGCTGAACAGAGCGCAAAGATCCGGGTCCCACTGGCATTCGCCGATATTGAGAAGCTGAGTGCGAGCCGCGTTGGATGCGTCGGTGGCGTGCAATGCACCACCGGTGAACTTCCAGATCAGCCAGCTGTCGATGGTGCCGACGCAAATGTCCGACGCTGCGCGACCCTTCGCATGGTGTTCAAGAAGCCAGCCAACCTTCGCCGCCGGGAACATCGGATCCAGTGGAAGGCCCGTGCGAGCAATCACCTCCGGTTCCTTTCCCTCGGCTTTGAGAAGCTCGCAGGCTGCGGCTGAGCGGCGGCATTGCCAAGTGACAACGGGACCGAGTGGCGCGCCGGTCGCGCGGTCCCAGATCAGGATCGACTCCCGCTGGTTGGAGATCCCGATGGCGGAAATCTCCACATCAGGTCGCTGGGCGAGGCAAGCAGAAATCGCCGCCACGGTCGCGTCCCAGATTTCATCGGCGTCCTGTTCCACCCAGCCCGACTGAGGATGGCGGATTGGCACCGGACTGGAACCGGTGGCGAGGATTGAACCTTCTTCGGAGAAGAGCGCGGCCTTGGAATTGGTTGTTCCTTCGTCGATGGCAAGGATCACGCGCTGTGTCATGGTTTGGCCTCAGGATTTCGATTGGACGAGTGCGTCGGCGCTTTCGGCGATACCGTCAGGGGACATCCCGTAGTGATCGAGCAGGAAATTGGCGGAACCGGTGGGCGCGAACTCGCCGGGCACGCCGAGGATTTTCATCGGCACCGGCGCAGTCTGCACCACGACTTCTGCCACGGCCGAACCTAGTCCGCCGAAGACGGTGTGTTCTTCGCAGGTCAAGATAGCGCCGGTTTCCTGCGCGGCCTTCGTGATCGCCTCCACATCGATCGGGCGTACTGTGGTCATGTTGAGTACACGTGCCGAGATGCTCTTCGTCTCCAGAAGCGCGGCCGCCGCCAGCGCCCGATGGGTCAGCACACCGTTGGCGATGAGAGTGATATCGGTGCCGTCACGCAAGAGATCGGCTTTTCCGGGTTCGAACACGTGATCCTCGGGCAGGAGGTCGGGGACGCCAACCCGGCTCAGGCGCAAGAACACGCCGCCCTCGTAGCCTGCAGCCCATTTGACGGCGGCAGCCGTTTCGATCCGGTCGGCGGGAGCGACCACGACAATGTTGGGCAGAGCCCTGATCCAGGCGAAATCCTCGATTGAATGGTGCGTCGCGCCAAGATTGCCATAGGCCAGACCGGAGGAGATGCCGACCAGTTTCACGTTCGTCCGAGAATAGGCGACGTCGGCCTTGATCTGCTCGAGCGCACGACCGGTAAGAAACGGAGCCGCGCCTGTGACGAAGGGGATCATGCCACCGTTGGCAAGGCCTGCGCCGACGCCGACCATGTTCTGCTCTGCAATCCCGACGTTTACCAACCTCTCCGGGAACTTGTCGCGGAAAGAACCGAGCTTGGAGGAGCCCACGGAATCGTTCACCACAGCGACTATAGTCGTGTCGCTGGCGGCGAGAGCCTCGAGCGTCTCACTGAAGGCGTCGCGGCAATCGTGGAGCTTGGGTGTGTCGGTTTGGGCGTTCATTTTGCGGCCTCCTCCAGTTCGGCCATGGCTTGGGCATATTGATCGGCACTCGGCACCTTGTGGTGCCAGGCGACGTTATCCGACATGAAAGAAATGCCTTGGCCCTTGTTGGTGTGGGCTACGATTCCGCGGGGCTTTCCGGTGGAGCGGCCCTGGGGCGACATGGCAGCTACGAGTTCATCCATGTTGTGCCCGTCGACCTCGACAGCTTCCCAGCCGAAGGCTGCCAGCCGCGGCGCGATGGGGGCGAGGTTGTTGGTGTCGGCCAACCGCGCACCCTGTTGGAGGCGGTTGTGGTCGATGATGAGTGTCAGGTTGTCGAGCCCAAATTGGGCGGCGGCCATGATCGCCTCCCAATTCGACCCTTCCTGCATTTCACCGTCACCGGTGATGACAAATGTTTTCCAGTCGGCGCCGGAGATCTTCGCTGCCTTGGCCATGCCAACGGCAACCGGCAGGCCATGGCCGAGCGGGCCAGTGTTGGTCTCAACGCCCGGCACCTTGTTGCGATCCGGATGGCCGTTGAGACGCGACATAGGCTGCAGAAAGGTCGCGATCTCTTCCTTCGGAATGAATCCTCGCTCTGCCAAGGTGACATATAGCACACATGCCGTGTGGCCCTTGGACAGCACCAGGCGGTCGCGGTTCGGGTCTAGCGGGTTGTTGGGATCGACGTTCAACACGCTGAAATAAAGGGCTGTCAGGATGTCGGTAACGGACATCTCGCCACCGATGTGACCAGCGCCGGCTTCAAAGACAGCCTGCAGGTCTCGGCGTCGGATCTGATTTGCCTTCACGCGAAGTTCGTCAGGAGTGAACGATGTCATGATTCACCTTTGCATAAATATTCGATAACCAGTAAACATCCATATATATGGCGTGTCAAGAGGACACCGCTCAGCCGATTCGCCACCCGATAATTCTGCAGCGCGGCGAATTTTCAGATTTTGTTGACATGAGCACTGAGTTCGCCACGCTTGACACAAGCGGCAGGACGCACTAGGCATAATGCAGCATACATGAATATATATGCTGCAGGGGAGGATCAAATGAGCGCGACATCGGCCCGACCGCAGGAAAACAGGCGAATCTCCGATTTCATTTCCCTCGGTGGGGCGACCGGGCCGCTGATTGGCTTGATTCTTCTCTGCGCGTTCCTGTCGATCGCGACAGACTCGTTCTTCTCACTGCGGAATTTCCTGAACATCCTCGATCAGGTCACGGTCATCGGGATCATCGCAGTCGGAATGACGTTCGTCATTCTGATCGCGGGGATCGACCTTTCGGTTGGATCGGTGCTCGCGCTGGCGATGATGGTGCTTGGCTATCTCAATGTGGAAGCCGGCATGCCGATGGGCGTTGCGATACCCGGCGCGCTGATCGTTGCCGCCTTTGCAGGGTTCATCTCGGGGCTGGTGATAACGGAGTTCAAGGTCCCCCCTTTCATTGCGACGCTTGCCATGATGTCTATAGCGCGCGGTCTGGCGAGCATGATCACCAATGGCTCCCAGATCATCGGCTTTCCGCCATGGTTCAACATGGGCGCGATCATCCGTTACGGTGGTTTTCTGACGATGTCCGTCGCGGTGATGCTTGTGGTTTTTGCGCTCGCACTGCTGTTCCAGCGCTACAGGGAAGGCGGCCGTGCTCTCTATGCAATCGGCGGCAATTCTGAAGTCGCGCGCCTTGCCGGCATCAATGTCAAGCGAGCAACGGTTCTGGTCTACACCGCGTGCGCAACGCTATCGGGCTTGGCGGGAGTGCTTCTCGCGGCGCGCCTGGATGCAGTTCAGCCGACCATCGGCATCGCTTATGAACTCGATGCGATCGCGGCGGTCGTGATTGGCGGCACCAGTCTGTCCGGTGGCACAGGTGGCATCGGAGGCACGATCATCGGCGTGTTGATCATCGGAGTGCTGCGCAACGGGCTCAACCTGCTCTCCGTCTCGCCATTCCTGCAGGCTGTCATCATCGGAGTGGTCATCGTGCTGGCAGTCGCCGCGGAGACGATCAAGCAGAGAGGGAACTGATAGCGAACGGGACTGTGTCCCTACCCCAATCTATAGGTCCGGCTTTCGGACCGAATCCGGTCCTGAACATCAACGGACCAAACAACTGAGGAGGAGACTTTCATGAAATCGCAAATCAAATCAGCGCTTCTTGCCACCGCCATCATGACCGTGGCTGGCGGAGCTTCGGCGCAGGGCGTCGGCATCGAGAAGATCGGCCTTGCCGTTCCCAACCTCCAGGCCGATTTCTTCAACCAGATCAAACTGGGCGTGGAGAATTACGCAGCCAGCCTCGGTATCGAAGTCATTACGGTCGACGCGAAGGGTGACACCAATACGCAGGTCAGCCAGGTGCAGGATCTGCTGACGCAGGGCATCGACGCCTTTATCTACATCCCGGCCGGCGCCGCCGCTGCAGCGGTCCCGACGCGCCTCGCACGTGCCGAGGGCATCCCGGTCATCAACGTAGACCGGGAGCCGGAAGGCGAACCGGGCGACACCGTGATCTACGGCGAGAACGTGATGTCGTCCTATGAAGTCTGCTCTTCGATCATTGAGCGCGCCGGGGGTGCCGGCAAGATGGTCATCATCCACGGCCAGAAGGGAACGACGCCAGAGCAGCAGCGCTTCGAGGGCTGCAAGATGGCAATCGACGAGAACCCGGACGTCGAGCTTGTCGCCCAGCAATGGACGCAGATGTGGTCGCCGGACGAAGGGTTTTCGATCGGCCAGAACATGCTGCAGGCTCACCCCGACATCAAGATGATTTTCGGCCAGGCCGATGGCATCGCGATGGGTGCCGCCAAAGCCGTCGAGGCGGCCGGCCTCTCTGACCAGATCGTCGTAGGGGGCTATGACGGCGACGTAGCTGCGCTGGAATCGCTCGCCCGCTGTGACACGCCGTTCGTCGTGACGGCGACACAAAGCACCCAGGCGATGGGCGTCCTGGCAGTGAACTCTGCAATCGCAGTGTCGAAAGGCGCATCCGTTCCGGCTCGTCAGATTCCGAACGCCGTGCTGACCGATTGCGACAACGCAGCACAGTTTGTGGAAAAGCACCCGTAAGAGCGCGAAAGCCGGCAGCTTGCTCGAAAGGCAAAGGCATGACGACCGAAGGCAAAACCCCAATCTTGTCGCTGCGGAACATTCGCAAGTCCTACGGGCCTGTCGAAGTTCTGCACGGTATCGATCTGGACATTCATGCCGGGGAAGTCGTTGCGCTGCTTGGCGAGAACGGTGCCGGCAAATCCACGGTGTCGAACGTCATCTCCGGGACGATCCTCCCGACGGCCGGAGCAATGACCTGGCAGGGCGCGGAGTTCGCGCCCGCCAATCCTCGGGAGGCAATCGATGCAGGCATCGGCATGATACACCAGGAACTTCTGTTGCTGCCGCACCTGTCGATAGCTGAGAACATCTTTGTCGGTCGATGGCCGATGAAGGGGGGGCGGGTCGATCGCAAGACCATGACCCGGCGGGCGAAGGAACAGCTCTCACGGCTGGGCCTGGACCTCCCGGCCACGCGCAAGGTGGAGGGGCTGGCAACTGCCGCGCAGCAACTTGTGGAGATCGCCAAGGCGCTCACGCTCAACGCGCGTCTGCTTATCCTTGACGAGCCGACAGCTGCGCTGGGCGGCGCCGAGACAAAGCTGCTCTTCGAGCAGGTCGAGAAGCTCAAGGCCGACGGAGTGGGTATCATCTACATCTCGCACCGGCTTGAGGAAATCCGCCAGGTTGCCGACCGCATCGTCGTCATGCGCGACGGCGACAAAGTGAAGGAATTCGACCGTGGCGATGTGCCGGTGCGCACAATCGTCGAGGCCATGGTCGGCCGAAAAATGGGTCGAATGTTCCCGGCTGTCCCGACGCCCGGCGAGGAAACTGTGCTCGAGGTAAGGAACCTCTCGTCAGCACGCGGTGCGTTCGAAGATGTGAACTTCAAGGTCCAGAAGGGCGAGATCCTCGGCATTGCGGGGCTCGTGGGAGCGGGACGAACCGAACTTGTGCGCGCCATGACGGGCGCGGATCCCATTTCCTCTGGCGAAGTCCGGCTGAATGGAGTCGATATTACGCCCCGCCGTCCGCGCGATGCGATCAAGAACGGCATCGTACTTGTCCCCGAAGACCGCAAGTTGCAGGGCTTGGTCCTTGATCATTCGATCGCCGAGAACATTGCCTATGCAAATCTGAACACCATCTCCCGAGCAGGGTGGATCACCGGCGGGCAGGTGCGGGGTTTTGCCGACCAACATATCGCGCAGTTCGGGGTCAAGGGTGTCGGGCGACAGAAAGCCAATGAGATGTCCGGCGGAAACCAGCAAAAGGTGGTGATCGCCAAATGGCTTGCACGGGAGAACCCTCAGGTTGTAGTTCTCGACGAGCCCACCCGCGGGATCGACGTCGGGGCGCGTTCTTCGATCTATGACATCATCGTCGAACTCGCGAACCAGGGCGTCGCGGTGGTTGTGGTCAGCTCAGATCTCGAAGAGGTGCTGGGCGTCTCGAACCGCATCCTGGTCATGTCGGCGGGGCGCCAGACCGGCATCCTCGACAGGGAGGATGCAAACGACGTGTCGGTGATGGAACTGGCCACCCTCGGTCGCGCGCGAGCCTATGATCAGGGCGACAAGATCAAGCCGATCAATGAGACGCTGGAGCTCGTCTTCATCCCCAAGGTTGTGCACCCCTGGTATGACGTTGTCGCCTCCGGAGCCCGCAAGGCCGTGGACGAACTCAAGGCATCCGGTATCGACGTTCGCGTTACATGGGACTCTCCCCCGCGTGCGGACATTGCTGATCACAATGCTCGGATCAAGGCGCAGATCGAGCGCAGACCCGACGGCCTTGCCGTTTCGTGCCTCGACCCCGCGACCGAGACGCCACTGATGCATGAAGCGATCGACGCCGGCATCAGCCTCATAACTTTCGACACGCGCTGCGACGATGCCTTTCCGTTCGTTGGCCACAAGGATGATTTCGAGGATGGTCGGAAACTCGGCCATTTCCTCGCCGACAAGATCGGCAAGGCCGGCCAGGTCGCGATCCTCGCCGGCAGCGAGACGGCCGCCAACCACGTCGCAAGGGTGCGAGGATTCCGCGAAGCGATGGCGAGCTACCCGGAAATCGAGATCGTTGCCGAGCTTTTCGACGATGACAACCCTGAGAAGGCCGACCGTCTCGCCGAAGAGGCAATCGCTGCCCATCCCGACATCGTCGGGCTTGTAGGGGTAGATGCATCAAATCCGATCGGCGCCGCCCGCGCCGTCGTCAACGCCGGGCGCACCAGCAAGGTGACCGTGGTTGGGTGGGACGATCTGCAAGAGACGCTCAAGTTCATCGAAGACGGCGTCATCGCCGGCGTCATAGCCCAGCATCAATGGGAGATCGGCTACTGGGCGGTGAAATACCTCGTCGCGATGAACCAGAACCACAAGACACCGCACGAACACGAGACCGGATCACAGATGCTCACCAGGGAGAGCCTGGCGGATTGGTGGCGCAGCGGCCAGGGCAGCCGAACGAGCGATGAAGCCGGGGCCAGTGTGGCGGTGTAGCCGATGACGGGGCGGCGATCGCCCCGAAACCCTGCGGGTTTGAAAGGGAGTTCAGAATGAAACGCTTCGAGGGCCAGACGGTTGTCATCACCGGCGGCAACAAGGGCATTGGATACGCTATGGCAGAGCGTTTCGCCCAGGAAGGGGCGAGGATTTTGATGGCCTCGATCGAGGAACAGGTCACCGAAGCTGCGGCGAAGCTCGCGGCTGCCACCGGCGCAAGTGTCGAGCCCGTCCTCTGCGACGTCACCAGGATCGATCAGGTGAAGGCCCTCTACGACAAGGCGGAGGAACTGTTCGGACCGGTTGACGTTTCGATCCAGAACGCCGGCGTCATCACGATTGCGAAGATCGAGGACATGACCGAGAAGGAATGGGACCTCGTCCTTGACGTGAACACCAAGGGCGTCTTCCTGTGCTGTCAGGAGGCAATCCGGCGGATGCGTGCTTCGGGCAAGGGCGGCCGCCTGATCAACACGGCGTCCGGCCAGGCGCGCGACGGTTTCATCTACACGCCTCACTACGCCGCGTCGAAGATGGGTGTGGTCGGGATCACCCAGAGCCTCGCCAAGGAGGTGGCGCTCGACAATATCACCGTCAACGCAATCTGCCCCGGCATCATCGTGACCGAGATGTGGGATTACAACGACAAGGTCTGGGGCGAGATGCTGGGCGATTACAAGCCGGGTGAGCTGATCAATTCGTGGGTCCAGGAAAAGATCCCGATGAAGCGGGCCGGCACCGGCAGCGACGTGGCGGGCCTCGTCGCCTTCCTCGCCAGCAGGGACGCCGACTACATCACCGGCCAGACGATCAACGTCGACGGCGGCCTCATCATGTCGTGAGGCTGCCCGAGCGGTTTCGACACCAATCAGCCGCGCCTCAAGAGGCGGCACCTACAGGAGGAAATGATGGCAGGCATCACTCTGAACGCACCCAAGCTCTTCGACCTTTCTGGGCGCGTCGCTTTCGTGACCGGCGCCGGCAGCGGCATCGGCCAGCGCATCGCCCTGGGGCTCGCCCAGTGCGGTGCCGATGTTGCCTGCCTCGACCGGCGCACCGACAGCGGGCTGGCCGATACCGTGAGCATGATCGAGGGCGCCGGCCGCAAGGCTATCGCGATCTCGGCCGACGTGACCAACCGGGCCTCGATGGACGAAGCGGTGGCGCGCACCGAAAATGAACTCGGAGCTCTCGGCATTGCCGTGAACTCGGCGGGTATCGCCAATGCCAACCCGGCCGAGGAAATGTCCGAGGAGCAATACCAGACCCTCATGGACATCAACATGAAGGGCGTCTTCTTCTCCTGCCAGGCCGAGGCGAACGCGATGATCAGGCACGGCAAGGGGGCAATCATCAACATCGCCTCGATGTCCGGTGTGATCGTCAACCGCGGCCTGACCCAGGTGCACTACAACGCATCGAAGGCCGGCGTGATCCACATGTCGAAGTCGATGGCGATGGAATGGGTCGACCGTGGCATCCGGGTAAACTCCATTTCTCCCGGCTACACTGCAACGCCGATGAACACGCGACCGGAGATGGTGCACCAGACCAAGGAGTTCGAGGCCCAGACCCCGATGCAACGCATGGCGACGGTCGACGAAATGGTTGGCCCCGCGGTCTTCCTCGCGTCTGATGCGTCGTCATTCTGCACCGGGGTGGATCTCTTGGTCGATGGAGGGTTCTGTTGCTGGTGAGTGTTTGACGTCAGCAGTCGTTAGGGAGACTTGACGGTTTGAGAAAGGAGCCTCTTTCTTCTGTGGATCCCGGTCAAACCTACCGGTCGACCCTCGATTGTTCAGCCATCCGTGCTTTGCTTGTTGATCCACATCGTAGCCAATAGCGCAGTTCAGGTAACTGAACATCGTGGGAAGCGGGCATTGGAACAGCCGCAATCGCTGCACGGTTCCTCGCTGCACATTTGGTGCTCAGCTGTGTTGGCGGGCGCCATTTTTTGGAGCCCTCCCAATACATGGGGCCTTCAGATAGGTTCGCTCAGGCTCTGAGAGCCAGATGGTAGATGGGACGGTTCTTTGCGACCTAAACGGATAATAGATCCCCAGACGGCAAGAAACAGCGAAGGATGCGCGAGGACGTGCTTCGTGGTGACGTCCCAGGGCGTCACCACCAACGATCGACGGATCAACCAGATAGTATCCCAAGCCCTGCCCGCTTCGAGTTGTCTTGAGCTTCCTGAAAGCTACGTCCCGCCCCATCCCTATGTACCAGTTCGGATTGGAGTTTCGGGGCTGCGGCTTGCTACCGCCGTTTGGGCCACCCGGCTGGAGATCTTCGGGGCTTATGGCTCAGGCTGCCATGTTCGTAAGCCTTAGTCTGTCGCGAAGCAGTAGATCAGGCCTACGCCACCGGTGCTCGGCAAATCGTCCTCACCACATCCCGCGGTGCCATGGGACGAGTTCCACGAAACCATGTTCATGGACTCGTTCAACCCCGCCCGGTCATGGTGCCCAACAATGGCAGAACCTTCACCGTTGCTGGTCCAATTGCTGCATGTTGTGTCGGCGCCCGCGGTCGTAAGCTGGCCAGCTGTCGAGAATTGCCCGTTGAAGTCCGAGCCTGTCAGGATGTCGTGCTCGAGCGGCTCGTCTCCGCCTCGTCCGTTGATCGGGTCGCCGTTCTCGTCGAGCGCCGTTTCGACATTGATGTTGTTGTCGCTATGCAGTTCCTCAACGTCCTGCGCGATCAGAACACCATCGGAATTGTACCAGGGGCCAGATCCTATCCGGTCCCGAGCGCTGACGCCATCGGTGATCTCAAAGCCACCGTCGGTCCGCCTTACCACCATGCTAGTGCTGAGATACGCGGCCCAGGTCCGTGTCGAACCAGCTGCTGCGGCTAGCGCATTGCAATGTGCGTCAGCGCCCTCCAGGCCGCCGAAATTGGCACCGTCACCAGAACCTCGGCTGCTGACGAAGAACGACATTTCCTCAGAATTATCGGCCGATTGTGCGCTGCTATCGATGGCGCCGAGCATCGAAAGGGCAAAGACCGCAACGAAGCCTGGGCGATGTTCGAATATGGACATGTGGGACTCCCCCCTCTGAAAACTCCCGAGTGAAAGGATACGCGCGGGTTTGAAATGCGTCTAGGATCATGCGACGGGTCGTTGTTTGACTGGCATTCGCCAGAGGAATCCTAATGATCTCCGAAAGCTTTGTCAGCTGACGTGACCTCGCCCTTGGCCGGGGCCGGCGACGGGGCACAGCTAGCAGAGCTCGAATACAGACGTGTCAGGACTTCGGTATAGGGGCTTCGGGTGTGGTATCCCGTCCACCGTTTCAGAACGCCCGATCGTATGCGGATGGTGTTGTTGCCGGCCCTCGCCGCCGGCCAGCCCTCCTTCCCTAGCCGTCCGTTCCTGCGGACAAGGGAACAATCTTCCCCCCTGCCCCTGCTTGATCCGACTATTCTGGATCACCAACACCGGGGCGGCCTTCAGTTCGCTCTCCTACAATGACCGGAGCGAGCAATTGACCAAGAGAGATGAGCAAGCCGATGTTCTCGTAATCGGCGGTGGGACGGCAGGCTTTGGAGCGGCAGTAGCGGCCGGTCGGCAGGGCCTCCGGGTCACGCTGCTGGAAGCGACGACCAAGATCGGCGGCGTGATGGCTTCTTGCCCTGGCATGCCATGGGGTGGCGGCTACCCATCGGACAGGATCATTGGCGGTCTGATTGAAGAACTGCTCGATCGGCTTGCGTCAATGGAGCCGCCTGCTGCAGAGAAACGAGTTTGCACGCTGGAGAATTTCGGCCCTGAGATCGTCTATGATCATGACCTCGCCACCCTGGCCATGTTTGACATGCTTGAGGAAGCAGGCGTGCGAGTCAGGTTGGGCGCGATTGCGCTAGAGCCCCAAATGGAAGGCAATCAAATCAGGTCGATCGCCTGTTGCGATAGAACTGGCCCCTTCACAGTGGAAGCAAAGATCGTCATCGACTGTTCCGGCGATGGCGACATTTCCGCCAAGGCCGGCGTGCCCTACACGCTCGGCGACGACTCAGGCAACATGATGGCTGTAACCATCTCGTTCCACATGGTCGGCGTGGATTGGGCGCGTGCCTTTGCTGACCCGGATCCATATTTCCAGAAGTATGCTGCCAGAGGCGTCGCCGATGGCCGCCTGCACGCCGATCTTGCAAAGCTGTACCTGATGCGCGGGTTTCACGATGGGACGGTGTTCTGCAACTCTGTTCATTTGCGCGGAGTGGATGGAACGGACCCGCTTGCTGTCAGCGCCGCCACTCAGGAAGGACGAAGGCGCTGCCTACACCTGGCAAAATTCCTGAGAAGCGACGTGCCCGGGTTCGAGCGCGCGCACATGTCGATGCTCTCTCCGATATCGGGCATCCGTGAAACCCGTAAACTTCAAGGAATCTACCGCTTGAAGGGGGAAGACATTGCACAGGCGAGAAAGTTCTCCGACGGCATCGTGGCCTGCGACAATCCGATTGACGAAGTGATGCGCGCGGAGGCGGCAATGACCCATGACGCTGCGACCGCGGCTGGCGAGTACTACACTATTCCATTTTCTTCCCTTGTGCCCGCCGAGATCGTCAACCTGATGTTTGCGGGGCGCATTTTGTCGGCGGACCCCGTTGCATTCGCATCTGTTCGCGGCATGCCACAATGTATGGCGATGGGACAGGCGACTGGATCAGCCGCTGCACTTGCAATTCGGAACCGGGTGAAGGTGCAGAACGTGTCACATGACGATCTTGTAAGGTCATTGTCGGACCAGGGCGTCAACCGTCTGAGAACGATCTAGTCGCGCCGCGGCTCCGCATGGCACCTCGCCGCCAACGCAGTTTGTCATTGGAGCGCACCATAGGTATCTCGATCAACCGGTCTGATTGGTGGATCGTTGCGACCTCGGAAACCAATTGGTCTCGATCTTATCGTCCATCCGGACCGAATTTGTGGTAAACCTATCGAGTGGAGGTCCCGGTAATCGTTGGGGGTAACGGTCATGGGGACGTATGATTGAATGCATTTCTTGTTGTCCACCGCCTCCACACGATCACCAGCTATGTAGGCGTTACAGGTATCGACCGTTTTCCATGTGGCTTGGGATAGCCTCGCCTAGGTCAAGCTCGATGAGGCCTGTCGCTTTGCGATTGGTTCATTACGCCTCGGTTACAACAAAAATGAACGTTTTTTCTCAGTGCATTGCCGATGAAGGAGGATTGGGTGCGAGCACCACATTTCAATATTCCCCAATGCTCAACCAACGCCTTCTCCGACGTTTTTGACGAGCCACGAATGCTGCGCCGCGATGCCTCAAGAGCAGCGCGCGCGGGCCCAGAGACCACAAAATGAAGTCCTTTGCTGGTCTCCTGCGGCTGCTCGTCGGCAGCGTGATTATCGGCGCGATGGCCGTAACGCTGACCATTTCGTTTGCGGCTCTGATCTACACGGGTCCGCTAGCGCCGTACCTAGGTGAAGGCGCCAACTTTGCTTTACTTGGTGCAGCGGTCATGTCAGCGGTCGGTACATTCGCCTACTCTATCCGTGGCGTCATAACCAATCCTCAGGATGCGACCGCCGTTGTCCTTGCGCCTACCGCGGTCAGTATAGCATTAACGGGCTCTGTTTACGGCGACAGGTTGTTTCCGACGATTTTGGCATTGCTGGTGGCGGCGAGCTTCGTCGCAGGAGTCGTAGTCTTTGTCGCGGGCATCCTTCGCCTTGGCTCCTTGGTGCGCTATGCTCCATATCCGGTTATAGCCGGATTCCTCGCCGCGACGGGCTATCTCCTCGTCATGGGAGCCTTGGCGATACTGGCCCGCGAAAGCGTCACGCTCTTCAATCTGAGAAGCGCAATCATTGATCTACCATTCTTGCGTTGGGCGCCATGGTTGTTCGCCGGCTTCGCGCTTGCCGTACTGGCCAAACTAGTTCCCGGAGACTTCGCGCTACCATTGTCCATAGTGCTCGCTACGGTTGCCTTCTACTTAATCCTGCCAATCCAAGGGATATCGTTGGAGGCGGCCCTTTCCAGCGGACTTCTATTAGGGCCTTTCCAAGAGACGGAGTTCGGAAACGCCTACAATTGGCAATTTGTCCAACAAGTTGATTTTATAAGCGTAATGAATGAGGCACCAACACTTGCGGCGGTTGCTGGCCTGGCACTTCTCGGATCACTCATGAACACTACCGGGCTTGCAATGACCTTCCAGGAAAGGTCCGACACTGAACGAGACATGCGCGCGACCGGGCTTGCCAATCTTGCCTCTGCCTCCGCTGGGGGGATGCCCGGGTATATAATTCTGGGCGAGTCTATATTGGCACGGCGATTGGGTTTGGCCGGGCATATTCCGGGGTTGATCGCCGCGATCGCATGCGTTGCTGCGGCAATCGTCGGAACCGAGTATCTCGCCTACGTACCGGCCGGACTGATGGCGATGGTTGTCGCATACTTGGGGTTCGATCTACTGGGAACCTGGTTGCTTGGCAGCTTTCGTCGCCTATCGAGTTACGAGTATGTGATCGTGCTCCTCATAGTTCTGGTCACGGCTGCGCTCGGCTTCCTCGAAGCGCTGGCACTTGGAACACTCGCCGCCGCTGCGATCTTCGTGTTTACCTATGCGAAAGCGGATATTCTTCGCTCACGCACAGACCTCACCTACTGTCGCTCCTGGGTGGAGAGATCCGACGAAGAGATGCGACAGCTGTCGCATGCCGGCCATGCCTGCGTGGTTCTTGAGCTATCAGGTTTTCTGTTTTTTGGGACGGCCGACAAAGTTGCAAGACTGGCCAAAGCTGAACTTCGTCCCGAGACCGGTATCCGATACCTGATCCTCGATTTCAGGCGGGTTGCGGGTATTGACGCGTCAGCGTCAGCCTCTCTCATCGAGGTCGTCAAAGCCGCCCAATCGGCCGACATCGAACTCACATTCTGCTCCATGTCGCCAGATCTCGAACGTCAATTGCGACTTTCGTTGCCAGAGCAAGAGCACCTCCGGTTCAACGGCACAATGAATGACGAACTCGAACGCGTCGAAGACACGTTGCTTAAAGATGCGCCCATCGCCCCCCCCACCGGCGCGCCGCGCCTTCTGGAGGTCGCTAACAGGCTGCAGCATGAGTTCGCAGACCGTCCCGATATAATTCGGAAGGTTTCACTAAGAAAAGGCCAGGTTCTCCTCGATGACAACATCGCGTCGAGCGAACTCTACGTTGTCTGTAAAGGCCAATTGCGCGCGGAGGTTCGAACCGATGGTGAAAGTCACGGAACATTGGCCAAGTTCCGAGAAGGCGCCTTGATTGGTGAGATTGCCTACTATGCTGGAGTACCGCGCACGGCTTGCATCGTCGCGGAGATGGCCAGCGAGGTCGTTCAAATAAACCTGGCTCTCTTGGAAGATTTCCCGAAAGAGAGCGTTCTGGACTTTCACCGGGCCGCTGCCGAGGCCATGGCACGGCGGATCTTGCTACTTACAGAGCAGAAGCGTGATGTAACTCTGAGGCACAGCTGATCGCCTTCAGTGATCCCGCGCATTGGGAGGAACGGCCCCTCGCAATCTCATCAAGTCACCTGACCAACGCTGGGTCTCCGTTCCTGGCGTCAGACAGCGATCTCCAAGAATGCGTCCGCTAAAAAGAACTCAAACGTCCTCGGCGACTGAATGGAACAGGCCACCTCACATACCAGCAGATACTGGTGTGCCCCCGCGAAAGACGGCAACACAACCTCGCATTTTCTCAGGGGCGAACGGATCGGATTCGACCGATCCACCGGATTGCCGCCGACAGTGTCCCACCGGATAGTGTAAAATCGCCACAAACTGCTTAGCCGGCGGAAGGCAAAATCAGGTTACAGTTTTTTCAGGTTCCTTGCGGAACCTGAAACATGCCTCAGATGCAAGTTCAGTGGGTCTGGAGCCTAGGTTGCAGCACGCCGCGCCAACAGATTGGTCAGCCAATCCGGATCCATTTCAGCAACAGAGGAAAGAAGAAGCTCGGTGTAGGGGTCATGGGGCGGTTGAAACATTTCTGTCTTGGGGCCTTGCTCGACTACACGGCCTTCCTTCATGACCACCACCTCGTCAGCGATCGCGCGAACCGTCGAAAGGTCATGGGTGATGAACATGTAGCCCAGATCGAATTCGGACTGCAGCCGCTCGAGCAGTTGCAGGATTCCCTCCGCCACGATCTGGTCGAGCGCCGAAGTAACCTCGTCGCAGATGATAAACTTCGGCTCTGCCGCAAGCGCCCGGGCGATCCCGATGCGCTGTTTCTGACCTCCCGACAATTCGGAAGGGAGCCGGTCAAGGTACTCCTCCGGTTCCAATTCAATGAGCGACAGCAGCGTCCGGACGCGATCATCCAGCGCCCGCCCCTTGAGGCCGAGGTACATCTGCGCCGGACGCCCGATCAGGTCTCGGATCCTTAACTTCGGATTTAGGGCCGTGTCTGCCATCTGGTAGATCATCTGGATCTGCCGCAGTTGATCGCGACTGCGCTTGCGATAATCGGGCGGCAGCAGGCCGCCATCAAAGAACACCTCGCCGTCCGCCGGTGGCAGAAGGCCGGTGATGACCCGCGCGGCGGTCGATTTTCCCGACCCGCTCTCGCCAACCACCGCGACCGTCCGGCGCGGGTGAATGTCGAAGCCGACGTCCTGCAAGATGATCGTCTTTCCGTAGCCCGCCGTTACGTTGCGGACCGAAACTATTGGCGTTCCATCGGTCACCGGCGGCTGTTCAGGGCGAGCATGGCTTCGGACGGCCCAGAGTGACTTCGTGTAGTCCTCCCTTGGCTGGGCCAGCATGGCATATGTGTCAGCTTCCTCGACTTCCTCGCCGCGCAGCAGCACTTTGATGCGGTCGGCCATCTGCGCCACCACCGCAAGGTCGTGCGAGATATAGATCGCCGCGGTTCCGAACTGTCGAATGATATCCCGGATCGCAGACAGCACCTCGATTTGCGTAGTAACGTCGAGCGCCGTGGTCGGCTCATCGAAAATAATTAGGTCTGGCCGGCAGGACATCGCCATCGCAGTCATGGCCCGCTGCAGCTGGCCTCCGGAGACCTGGTGGGGGTACCGGAACCCGATCTCGTTCGGATTGGGCAACTGCATGCGACGGTAGAGCTCGACCGCGTCGCTTTCTGCCTCCCCGCGGGACATGACCCCATGGAACACAGGCCCTTCGGAATATTGGTCGATCAACCTGTGTGCGGGGTTGAAGCTCGCCGCGGCCGATTGCGCGACATAGGCGATCCGCTTACCACGCAGGGCGCGGGCCTCGGCTCGGGACGCCTTGCGCAAATCGATCCCATCGAACTCGATGCTGCCATCGGAGAATCGGCAGCCATCGCGCACGAACCCCATACAAGCCAGTCCGATGGTGGACTTGCCGGCCCCTGACTCGCCGATTAGTCCCAAGACTTCGCCCTTGCGAAGCGTGAGGTTCACGCCTCTGACGATCTCGATCCACTGATCCTCCGAGCTGCCCTCGATCCGAAGATCACGGATCCTCAGCAGAACAGGGTTGTCCTTCGATTGCGTACCCATAGCCCTATTCCTTCAACCCGCTTGCCTCGTGCAGCTTCCAGTCGACCACGAAGTTCACTGCCACGGTCAGGAGGGCGATGGCGCCCGCGGGCAACAACGGTGTTATGTCTCCGAAGGTAATCAGCGTCGCATTCTCCCGCACCATCGAGCCCCAATCCGCCGTGGGCGGCTGGATCCCAAGTCCGAGGAAGGACAGCGCCGAGATCGCCAGAAACACAAAGCAGAAGCGCAGGCCGAATTCAGCCACCAACGGCGCCATCGCGTTTGGCAGGATCTCCCGCGTGATGAGGTACCATAATCCTTCGCCCCGCAGCTTCGCGGCCTCGATGTAGTCCATCACCACGATGCCGATCGCCACTGATCGGGCTAGGCGGAACACGCGGGTGGAATCGATCAGGGCGATGACCAGAATGAGCGTCGTGACGGAGGTGCCGAAAATTGTGAGCAGCAACAACGAGAAGATAAGCGCCGGGATCGCCATGAGTACGTCGACGGTGCGCCCTAGCACCTGATCCAGCCAACCGCCGACAGTTGCTGCGAGCAGCCCCAGAAGGGCCCCAACAACGAACGCCAGCGCGGTCGTGGCCAGCGCGATACCCACCGTGTTGCGCGCGCCATAGATCATCCGCGTGAGCATGTCCCGTCCGAGATTGTCAGTTCCGAGCAGATGTTCCGAACTCCATGGCAGGAACTCACCGCCCACGATCTCGCGCTCGCCGAATGGCGCGAGAACAGGCGCGAAGAGAGCGACGAAGATGTAGAGCAGGATCACCAGCATACCGAAGCTTGCCGTCAGCGGCGCCCGCCGCATTGAGGCTGTGAAATTCGTCGGTGCGAGCCGGATGATCATCGTTCGGAATAGCCAGCCGAGGCAAAGTGCTGCCGCGACGAAGAACACGATCCAGAGGGTTGTAATCAGGAATTGCATGCCGCTCCCCTAGCGCCGGTGCATGAGGCGAGGATTAGTGAGCGTCGAGAGCACATCCGCCGTCAGGTTCAGCAGAACATAGGCCGCCGCAAAGATCAGCGCGACAGCTTGAACGACGGGGATATCCCGCTTGGCAACGCTGTCGACCATCAACTGCCCGAGACCCGGGTAAACAAAAACCACTTCGACGACCACCACACCGGTGATGAGATAAGCTAGGTTCAATGCAATGACATTGATGATCGGTGCGAGGGCATTTGGCAGGGCGTGGCGAGTGATCACGCGAAAAGGTGGCATTCCTTTCAGACGCGCCATCTCGATGTAGGGGCTGGCCAGCAGGTTGATGATCGCGGCGCGAGTCATGCGCATCATGTGCGCTGTCACGACCAGTGTCAGTGTGAGCGCCGGCAGGAATGTGTTGTATAGCTTCTGCCCAAGCGGCAGGTCGACCGAAAAGCGAGAGATCGACGGAAACAGTCCCGATTGCGCAAGCCAAAGAATCAGGATGTAAGCCACGAAAAATTCGGGAAAGGAGATTGACGTGAGCGCCAGGGCATTCACGCTTCTGTCGAAAATGGAGTTGCGAAAAAGCGCGGCCAGAATGCCTAGCATCAGCGACAATGGAACGGCGATTGCGGCAGCATACAGCGCGAGGAACAGCGTGTTGGCCAATCGATTACCAATCATGTCAGCAACGGGTTTCCGGTTCGCCAGCGACTGACCGAAATCGCCTTGCAGGGCGCTGCCGAGCCAGTCTACGTACCTTGTGTGAAACGGTCGGTCCAATCCGTACTCCGCTCGAATGGCGGCGACGGTTTCCTCTGTAGCAGATTGCCCCAGAACGGCCTGCGCGAAGTCTCCAGGAAGGAGTTCCGCAGCGCCGAAGATCAGCAATGAGATCACGAAGAGTGTAACTAGACCCAAACCGAGCCGTTGAGCGAGCATTCGCCAGATATTAGCCATCAGAACCCTTATTAAGCCGGTTCGGAAGGGCGTCCCGAGACATCCCGTCGCTCGAAGAGCAACCAGTTCGGGGCACGGTTGCGCCCCGAACTATCGCATTCCTTACGCAAACCACCAGCGTTCGATCGCGCGGAAACCGTCCATCGTCCAGTTCGCACCAATCTGCTCCGGTGTGGCCACCGCACCTGTGTGGGCCATCACGTAGTTAGCAAACATCGGGATAACCGTGCTGCCCTCATCGCGCACGAGTCTCTGCATTTCGACATACATTTCGCGCCGCTTCGCTTCGTCAAGCTCGGAGCGGGCTTCGACCAGAAGCTTGTTGAAGCCTTCGTGTTCCCAGTAGCTTTCGTTCCAGGGAGCTCCGGAGGCATAGGCTGTAGAGAACATCCAATCCTCGGTCGGGCGGCCGCCCCAGTACGACGCCACGAACGGCTTCTGCATCCAGACATTGGACCAATAGCCATCGGCCGGCTCGCGGGAGACTTCGACAGTGATCCCGGCTGCGGCAGCGGATTCTGAGATGAGGACGGCGGCATCAACGGCACCGCCGAAGGCAGCCTCGGACGCAGACAGCGTGAGGGACAGCGAGTCCATCCCGGCTTCCCTCAAATAGAACTTGGCCTTATCCGGGTCGTACGTGCGCTGCTCGAGATCGTCGGCATGGAAGCGGTTGGACCTTCCGATAGGATGATCGTTTCCGACAACGCCGTAACCGTTCAGTATCTTCTCGACAAGTTCATCGCGGTTCACCGCGTGTTTGACCGCCATCCGAACGTTGTTGTCGGTGAAGGGATCAGCGCGGCTGTCCATGATGAAGGTATAGTGCTGGGTACCCGAGACCGAGAGGATCTTAATGTTCGGCGCCCGCTGCAGCAAATGAACCGTGTTGAGATCGACGCGGTCGATCACGTCGACCTCGCCGGACATCAACGCGTTCTGGCGGGCGGCGGCATCGACGATCGGCAATAGAACGATGCCGTCGAAATGGGCGCGATCGGACTTCCAGTAATTTGGGTTGCGGGTCAACAACGCTTCGACGCCTGGGTCAAACTTGTCAACCACATAGGGCCCGCACCCGTCGGTGGAGGTTGGATCGATCTTGCCATCAACCGCCGGCATGATCGGAATGTGATAGTCCGACATGATGAACGGGAAGTCGGCATTGCCACCGTTCAAGGAAATCACGACGTTCTGACCGTCGATCTTGATGTCGGTGATATTCTCTACGATCGGCTTAGCGGCTGAGGTACTTTCCTCACCGCGATGGTAGTTGATGGAGGCAACCACGTCCTCCGGCGTCACATCCTTGCCACTGTGGAACGTGACCCCTTGCCTGATGGTGAAAGTCCAGGTCATGGCGTCCGCCGACGCCTCCCAGCTCTCTGCGATCTCCGGCGCCAAGGAGCCATCTGCCGCGATTTCTGTCAGGTTGTTATGGCGTGCCGTGGCAAAAACTTGGCTGTAGGCGTTGTCCCAAGAGCCGGGGTCGAGGCTGTCCGAGGTGCTTCCGTGCCCCATGCCAACTCGGAGAATCCCGCCTTTCTTTGGCTCCGCCGAGGCTGGTCGCACGCCGGCGGGAAGGATGAGCGAGGCTGCGCCGAGGGCGGACGCCCCCTTGAGAACGCCACGACGGCTGATGCCGTTGGGCAAATTTCTGATAGTCATTGATTTCCTCCCCTGACGTCGTCGCAATTCAGTCCTGCGACTTACTTGTTTCCGAGATCCTGTCGCGGTTCTTGGGGCGAGTCGACTGCTTTTTGGGATTTTGTTCCCATCACGTCCGCACTCCGGGCTCGTTTCCAGTTACCGAGCGTAGCCGCACCTCGAGGGCAAACCGAGACCGGCTCGCGAGGCCTGCTAATCAGTCGGCATTGCCAAGAGACCGGGCGATACCTGATGCTGAGGTTGCAACTTCGACGAGAGAGGTGACGGATAGAAGGGATCGGTCACGACGGATGACTTTACGGCCACACGCAGGGAGCGCATTGCATGGTTGGTCCATCGAGTGAAGTTTTGTTTCGGGCCGGTTGCGATAGGCCCGCCACTGGCTGGCCGGGCCGAAATCGGCGCGAGACGCGACCACCCGGAAACAGCAGCGCCAAGAAGGCCATCATTGTCCGGTATGCAAATGCGCCCTGAACGATGGATGGATAAATGACGTTTGTGGCACCACGTTCCAATTTCCTGATCCTGATGGTTGACCAGTTGAATGGGACACTTTTCCCGGATGGCCCGGCGGCCTGGCTGCACACCCCCAACCTGAGTTCGCTCGCCGCACGCTCGACGCGTTTTGCCAATGCCTATACCGGATCGCCACTTTGCGCTCCGGGCAGGGCCGCTTTCATGTCGGGCCTATTGCCCTCCACCACGGGCGTCTTCGACAATGCGGCAGAGTTCCAATCCAGCATTCCCACATTCGCCCATTACCTGAGGCGTGCCGGCTACCAGACTTGCCTCAGCGGCAAGATGCATTTCGTCGGTCCAGACCAGCTACACGGATTCGAAGAACGCCTGACGACCGATATCTATCCGGCCGATTTTGGCTGGACCCCCGATTACAGAAAACCCGGCGAGCGGATCGACTGGTGGTATCACAACTTGGGCTCAGTAAGCGGCGCCGGTGTCGCCGAGGTGACCAATCAGCTGGACTACGACGATGAAGTTGCCTTCCATGCAGTCAGAAAGCTCTATGATCTTGCAAGAAGCGGTGATGATCGGCCGTGGTGCCTGACTGTTAGTTTCACCCACCCGCACGATCCCTACCTTGCCCGGCGGAAATATTGGGACCTGTATGAAAACTGCGCGTATCTGATGCCCGAGGTACCTGCGCTGGACTACGAGGAGCAGGATCCTCATTCACGGCGCATCTTCGATGCCAACGACTGGCGGAACTACGAGATCACCGACGGGCAAATCCGCCGATCGCGGCGCGCCTATTTCGCCAACATCAGCTACCTTGACGACAAGATCGGCGAGATCCCGGTGGCGCTAAAGGCATCGCGGCAGGAGGCAACCATCATCTTCGTTTCCGACCATGGAGACATGCTTGGCGAGCGGGGCCTTTGGTTCAAGATGTCGTTATTCGAAGGCTCGGCCCGGGTGCCGCTGATGATTTCGGCCCCTTCCATGGCGCCGGGGCGGATCAATGCTCCTGTCTCCACGCTCGATGTCTGCCCGACGCTTTGCGATATTGCGGGTATGGATACAGGCGACTTCGCGGCTAGTACCCACGGCGAAAACCTCGTCCCTCTGGCGCAAGGAGGAGAGCGGTCCGCACCGGTGGCAATGGAATATGCAGCAGAGGCTTCCGTTGCGCCGATGGTCGCCCTGCGCTACGGCAAATGGAAATACGTGCGATGCGTGGTCGACCCGGATCAGCTCTTCGATCTGGAGGTTGACCCACATGAGCGCAGCAACCTCGCCGAGGTCCCCTCTCACCAAGGCACCCGCGCAAGCCTGCGCGCAAAGTTGGAGGCCCGCTGGGATCTCGCGGCGTTCGACGCGGCGGTGCGTGAAAGCCAGGCTCGGCGGTTGGTCGTTTACGACGCGCTGCGCAGCGGCGGTCACTTTCCGTGGGATTTTCAACCGCTCCAGAAAGCCTCTGAACGCTACATGCGCAATCACCTTAATCTGAACGACCTTGAGGACGCGCGGCGTTTCCCGCGGGCCGAATAGGGGGCGGCCTTGCTATATCGCTCCGTCTTGCTGTCCGGCTCTGAGCTGCGAGGGCGTCGCGCCGTATTCGCGGCGGATCGCCCGCGCCAGCGCGGCAGGAGATTCGTAGCCGCAGCGCACAGAGACTTCCGCAACGCTTAACGCTCGGCTTTCGAGCATGGTGCGTGCCGAGGCAAGGCGCAGGTGGCGGTAGACCTTGCCCGGTGGCGCCCCGAGCCGCGAGCGAAACCGTCGATTGAGGGTTCGTGGCTGGCAGGACAGGGCGTATGCCAAGGCGTCGAGCGACAGCGGGTGTTCGAAATTGTTGCGCATCAAGTCGAGGGCCCGAGTAACCATGGGGTCTGCCGCGTTTTCCGACCATGCCGCGGTGGAATAATCCCTGCGGGCATACAGCGAATTGACGCTCATCCGGGCAGCAACACCCAGAGACTGCTCGACGAGGCCCAATGACAGGTCCATCGCTGCGAGAACACCCGCGCAGGTCACAAAAGGTCCGTCGCGCACCACGTTAGTCCGCTCGGCGGCAACTGCCAGAAAGGTCTCTGAAAAGGCCTCGATGAGGTCCCAGTGCAAGGTCGCCTGCCGCCCGTCTAGCAGTCCGGCCGAGGCCAACAGCCATGGCGCTGCGTCGAGTGCAGCGGTGACACGGGCTTTCTGACTCGCCGCAACTAGGGCTCGACGGGTAGCCCGCGTGTCGTGCCGGAGGTGATCATAGCTCGCCAGAATGATGAGCGCATCGTACGCAGGCATCTCCGACAGCTTCGAATGGGGCACGACCTGTGTCCCGCTCGATGATTGCACCGGCGCGCCATCAAGGGTGACAATCTTTACATCGAACGCCCTTGCTCGCGCCACCCTGTTGGCCGCTTGCAATGGTTCGACGCAATTGGCGAGACAAAGGTGCGAGAACCGATCGAATATCAAGATTGTGACGGATACGGGTGGACCGAGAGAGTTTGTCCATTTCAGCATGATGAATGTCTCTTTCGGCGTGACGTGTTGTCCTCCCGGATGACTTAGCATGGGGAAATTTCCATGTGGAGTTCGCAATGCCTCTCGCCATGAACAACGACGTCTTTATCACCTGCGCCGTGACCGGCTCGGGGTCCACCCAGGATCGAAGCCCACATGTGCCACGCTCGCCGAAGCAGATCGCCGACAGCGCGATTGCTGCGGCCAGAGCGGGCGCCGCAGTGGTGCATTGCCACGTGCGCGATCCCGACACCGGCGTGCCATCGCGCGATCTCGCCTATTACCGCGAAGTGACGGACCGTATCCGAGCAGCCGATGTCGATGTCGTGCTGAACCTGACCGCCGGCATGGGCGGCGACCTCGTTCTAAGCGGCACCGAAGAGCCGCTGCCACCAGCTGCCGGGACTGACATGGTAGGCGCCGAAGAACGCGTTGCTCACATCGCCGAATGCCTACCCGAGATCTGCACGCTGGATTGCGGCACGATGAACTTCGCCGAAGCCGACTACGTAATGACCAACACGCCTGGTATGCTGACCGAAATGGCCCGGAGGATGACCGAGCTTGGGGTCAAGCCCGAAATCGAGGCGTTCGACACCGGGCACCTCTGGTATGCCAAGCAACTCGTCGCCGATGGCGTGCTGGACGCGAATGCACTGGTGCAACTCTGCATGGGCGTTCCCTGGGGCGCCCCGGACGATCTCAACACCTTCATGGCCATGGTCAACAACGTGCCGGACGACTGGACGTTTTCCGCTTTCGCGCTTGGTCGGCACCAGTTGGCCTATGTCGCCGCCGCAGTGCTTGCGGGCGGCAACGTGCGGGTGGGTCTTGAAGACAACCTCTGGCTGTCCAAGGGAAAGTTGGCGACCAATGAGCAGCTGATCGAACGCGCGGTCACGATCGTCGAGAGCATCGGCGCGCGGGTCATCGGCCCGGCCGAGGTGCGCGAGAAGCTTGGCCTGATCAAGCGGGCGCCACGTTGATGGGCCAGCATGTCCTTATTACTGGGGGCGGCGGCGGCATCGGCCGCGGACTTGCCGAGGCCTTTGCCGGGCGCGGCGACAGGGTGGCGATCTGCGATACCGATCCGCAGGCCGTTGCGCTGGTGGCCGATGCCATTCCCGGAGCAATAGCGGTAGAGGCCGACGTGACCGACGAGGCCGCGATGGACGCCTTCCTCGGCCGGGTCGAGGCGGAGTGGGGGCAGATCGACGTGGTCTGTGCCAATGCCGGCACCGGTGGCCCGGCCGGGCGCATTGAGTCGTTGGATTACGGCGACTGGCAGGCCTGCGTGGCTGCCAACCTGCACGGCGCCTTTCTAACCTGTCGCTGGGCGGCGCGGATGATGCGCGCGCAGGGCCACGGGCTGATAATTGTGACGTCATCGACCGCCGGGCAGTTCGGGTATCCGATGCGCTCGCCTTATGCCTCTGCAAAATGGGGCGTCATCGGGTTAACGAAGACTCTGGCGATGGAACTCGGTCCAGCGGGCGTTCGGGTGAATGCAATCTGCCCCGGCGCCGTTGAAGGCCCTCGAATGGACCGGGTCGTCGCGATGGAAGCCGCGGCAAGCGGCAAGTCAGAGGACGAGGTGCGCGCGCAATACGTTAGGAGTGTCTCGATGCGAAGCTGGGTAAAGGTGGATGACATCTCGGAGGTCGTGCTGTTTCTAGCCTCGCCTGCCGCCGCGCGGATATCGGGTCAGATCCTGGCCATCGACGGACATACAGAGACCCTAGTGCCATGAAAGGAACGGCTGCAATAGTCGGTGGAGGGGTAATCGGCGGCGGCTGGACCGCGCGGTTCCTGCTCAATGGCTGGAATGTCAGGGTATTCGACCCCGACCCGGAGGCCGAGCGCAAGATTGGCGACGTGCTCAGCAACGCCCGCCATGGGCTGCCGATGCTTTACGATTGCGCGTTGCCGCCGGAGGGAGCCCTCTCCTTTCATCCGAGCATCGGCGAGGCCGTCGAGGGCGCCGAGTGGATACAGGAGAGCGTACCGGAACGTTTGGAGCTGAAACACGCCACCCTTGCCGAGATCCAAGCCGCCTGCGACCCGCTCGCTGTGATCGGTTCCTCGACCAGCGGGTTTAAGCCCTCAACTCTGCAGCAGGGGGCCGCGCGGCCCGAACAGATCATCGTCACCCACCCGTTCAACCCGGTCTATCTGCTGCCACTGGTTGAGGTAGTCTCATCCGGGCAGACGGCGCCATCGATACTCGCCAAGACCAAGGCCATACTTGGCGCAATGGGGATGCATCCGCTTGTAGTTCGTGCCGAGATCGACGCTCATATCGCAGACCGTTTGCTTGAGGCCGTGTGGCGGGAATCCCTCTGGATGATAGACGATGGCATTGCCACAACGCAGGAAATCGACGACGCGATCCGCTTCGGCTTTGGCCTGAGATGGGCTCAAATGGGCCTATTCGAGACCTACCGCATTGCCGGTGGAGAGGCGGGAATGGAGCATTTCATCCGCCAGTTCGGCCCGGCACTGCAATGGCCTTGGACCAAGCTCATGGATGTTCCGGAATTGACAGAAGAACTTATCCATAAGCTTGTCGACCTGTCCAACGCCCAGTCGGGGCACATGACGATCCGCGAGTTGGAGCGAAAGCGCGACAACAACCTCGTGGCCATGCTTCGCGCCCTGAAACAGCAGGGGAGCGCAGCCGGGCGGCTCCTCCTAGACCACGAGCGCCGGCTTCGGCCTGCGCTCGCCCCCGCCGCCAATCTGATGACCGCCCGTCGGGTCGTGCCCACCGACTGGACCGACCTGAATGGGCACATGAACGAAAGCCGCTACGGGCAGGTGTTCTCCGACGCCGCCGAGGCAGTCATGGCGTTAGTCGGCGCAGACGAGGATTACATCGCTTCGGGTCTGAGCTATTTCACAGTAGAGACCGAAACGAAATTCCTTGCCGAAACACATGCGGGCGAGCGCTTCGTTGTGCATACCCGGGTGACGGAAGGCGCGCGCAAGAAGATACGATGTTTCCACGAAATGCGGCGCGAGACCGATGGCACTCTGCTCGCTACGTGCGACCAGTTGATGATCCATGTTGACCTTGCCAAGCGCCGAGCGTGCGAACCGCCTGAAGTTGTGCAGCAGAAGATCGAGGCCCTTGCGGCTCTGCATGCCAGCGCGGGTGGCCTCCCCGATGCCTGAGCCGCAGGAATGCCACTAACCATTTCGCCTTGCCTTGGGCGTCCATGTTTCGCGAGGTACGCGATCGGCTCGCGAACAACGCGCCAGGCGGGGGTGTTGACAGCGTTTACAATGCAGCAACCCACAATAGCGCCGCCCGGGATTGGCGGCAGAAGCGGGCCATCTACTCAGAGGATTTCAAATCCGCGTAGTTCGCAATGCGCCAGCCACATACTGCGCTGACAAACGACGCTCCGGTTCGTTCTGTCTTGGCGGACAGCACCAATCGGACCGGGTCGAGGCGGCGGGAGGGGCGTGATGGCCCTCCCGCCAACAGGAAGAGGTGCGCCGTTGAGCAAGGCAATTCTGCCAGCACGCAAATAAGGATGTCCTGCACGGGAACCCTGTTATCAGAAAAAATTGTCCTTACCGCAGCGCATTGTCTTTACAACTTTACGCGCAAACAATGGATACCAGCCAACAGCATTCGTTTTATTGCCGGCTACCAAAGAGGGGAATATGAAGCTGTTTCGGACGTTGACAGGTATGTCTTGGACCCCACGCATGACCCTGAGAGTCGAGAGTTCAAAGGAGAAATGGATGTGGATTGGGCATTATTGATCTTGAAGGATCCAATTGGCAAAAACGCTCGGTTCGTTGATTTGTATCTAGGCGGACCAGGTGCCATCGCCGGCAAGAAAGCGCTACTCGCAGGCTACCCAAGCCTGAGGCACCATGTTCTGTCGGTTGCTCGGGACTGCGGCAAGATTAACTATGACATGAGCTATAGGGTTCTGGTCTCTAGTTGTTCAACCATGCAGGGGGACTCGGGTGCTCCCATTTTTGTATCGGACAATGGCAACCTCAAGCTGGTTGGAAATTTCAGTTCTATCGTAGCTACATTAGATCCAAAATCCCTTTTTGCTGTTGGGGTACCAGTCGCAAACTTTCAACATTTCTTGCAGCTCGAGCTAGCAAAATGAAATCCGCGGTTGGCTGATCTGTATGGGTCCGCATACGGAAGCGATACAGCGCTCGCGAAGACCGAGTCCGCACGCCGATCTGCTGTGCTCAGGAATCGGACTGCTGCCGCCGACAGGTTGAGCCCGCGCACAGGACAAGACCACACGGCCGAACGCACTCTGGCAGATCGACCTCAGGTACCTCGAGGTTTTCGGCTGGGACTAGTTCCAGCTTAGCACGATCCTCGACGATTACAGCTGCTACATCATGGCGTGGAAGCTCTCCAAGACGGCAAAGAGCGCAGATGTCGCCAACACCCTGGAACTGGCGCTGGAGGAAATGCAAATTAGTTCCCTCTCTGCTGACGGGCAGAGGCTCAGATTTATGGTTGCATTCACCGTTTCTTAACACGCCTCGCAGACGCTATATCTATGGGGAAACGGATTCTCTTCGTTCGCGAGTGATCAAATGCGAAAACCTCATTCAAATACTTATACGGCTCTGGGCATCCCGACCACAAAGACCACGCGATAGATCTCCGCCCCCCCAGAGCAACAGAAAGAGTGAAACAAACCAAATAGTTTTCCGGACGGAAACAATTACAGAAAGGCGCCAAGATACCACCCTTTTGAATATCCGACTACGCACTTCTGGAATACCCTAACGCAACAACGAGTTCATCCATCCGACATGGAGGCGACACCATTCGGCCCAGACGTGAACATATTTGTGACACATTAATCCTTCGTAGTTGCCCGAGAGACCAAGCAGAGCCCATCCGAGGCGGCGCGTAAATACCCCGATATAAAAAGTATCGACGCACCTGCCGTGCGAATGAGCAGCGTGCAGCAGTAAAAATTACACAAATTGAAAATAGCCGTGCAGTTTCGAGCTGGTGAAATGCCTCTTCATGTCTAACTGGGAGATTGCAAATGGACTGCGTACGGAGCATCACATTCATAATTCCAGGCGTCGATGGAGCACCTGACATCGAAGTGCTGGCCGTTGAGAACGACGGATCGATTGAATTCACGATAACCGTGCTAGAGACCGACGGCGTCATCGCCGATCTACGCGGGTTGTTTTTTGACGTTGATGACGAAGCCAAACTGTCGGGCCTTGCGGCCACCGGCACTGACGTGTCGGAGTACCGAACTGGCGACGTGATCGATCTCGGCCAGGGCGCAAACATGCGCGGCGCCGCGTCACCGTTCGACGCTGGCGTCGAGTTCGGACAACCGGGGATCGGCAAGAACAAGGGCGACATCCAGTCCACAAGTTTCGTTCTGACGAACGAGGCCGGCGATCTAACGCTCGATGATATTGCACATGTCAATTTCGGCGCACGGCTCACCAGCGTTGGTCCGGTTGACGGGAAGCGCGATGGCTCGGCCAAGCTGCTGGCCGTCGCTCCGGCAGCACCGGATGCAATGGACGATTCCTACGACATTTTCGAAGATGGTCAATCTGGCCTGAACGATCCGTCTAGCGTGTCGGAAGGCGTCAAGTTTGAAGTCCTCGCCAACGATAGCGACGCTGACGGTGACACATTGACGATTACCCACGTCTTTGGCGCGGCACACGGGACCGTGCAGATCATCGATGGCGACGATGCGGACCTGCTGCCCGGCGACGCAATCCTTTATACGCCAGACACCGACTACAGCGGGGTCGATGAGTTCACCTATTGCATAACCGACGGCAACGGCGGAACGGACTTCGCAACCGTTGCGGTCGCGATAGAAGCTGTCGCGGATATCCCGGACGTGTCCATCGAGGCGTTCGCCACCAGCAATGTGAACGAGATCCTCCTCAAGGTCACCGCGACCCAGACCGATGACGATGGTTCGGAATTCATCCAGAAACTCGTGAGCAGCGCGTTGCCTGCCGGGGTAACGCTTTCTCCCGCGGGGCCCACGATCGGAACGGCCGGGCAACCACAGCAGTTCGTGCAGGAATACCTGCTGATATTGCCGATGGATCAGAACACCGATTTCGACCTGACCTTCACCGCGACATCGGAGGAGATCTCGAACGGCGACACCGAGACCGGCTCAGAGACGATCGACATCATCTATGAGTACAGGCAGTCGCTCAACCAGCTGCAGTTCGAAGCTATCGATCAGAGCATCTGGAGCTCGGGCGACCAGTTCCTGTTCAACGACGACAGGTTCATCGGAATCGATACCGGCGACTTCGATGAGAGCCTTTCCTTCGGGCCGTTCGAAGCCGGGATCAACGGGCACATCAAGGCCGGGTTCCAGTCCACCCTGTCCTTCAACGGTGGCAGCATCGATGCCACGGCCGATTATGACGTCACGGTCGAGACCAACTACAACAAGACGGTCGACGAACTCCTGATCGAGACCGCCGACCTCCTGGTGGACGCCGCCTTCTCGACGGTTGGTCCATCGGGCAGCTACACGCTCGATTTCATCTGGGATATCCTGCTTCAGGCCTATGTCGGGCTCGATATCGATTTCGGGTCCGTGGACTTCGATCCTCTCGGCATCATCCCCGGCGACCAAACCGTCGACCTCGGCGGCATCGACGAAACGCTCAACTTCCCGGCCGTCGACATTGGCCCCGGCAGCGTGAACATCCTGGATCTCGACAGCGACACCCTGGGTGGGTCTTTCACCTTGCCGCCTCCTGCGGATTCCCTGTCCGTCGACTTCGCCTGGCCGAACGTCTCGACCGACGGCACCGCGCCACCGCTGGATCCGGTCACATCAAGCGGCGCGAGCAACAACTTCCTGCAGCTGAACCTCGATATCGACGAGCTGATCACCACGCTTGCAGGGCTTCCCATCAACCCCTTCAATCCGAGCCTCGACATCCTCGGCGGGCTCTTCTACGCCGAACTCGACATCCTGAACGTCTACGCGAATGCGGGCATCAACCTGCTCCAGGAATTCGAGATGGCCATGGGGGACCTGGTCGGGCTGGTCACCTTTGAAGATGGTTCGGGCACGGCCTTTACCATTGGCGACAGCCTGCAACTCAGCGATGCCTCTTCGATTGACGAGGGAGGTGACGATGACGGAATGGTCGAATTCGAGTTCACAGTCATTTCGGAATCCGAGCTCAGCAACCTGACCGAACTGGGATTCAATGTCGGCGGCGGCGTCGACATCCTGTCGGGCGAGGCCGGATACGACGCCTCGTTTACGTTCTTCGGCGAAACGGTCGGGTTCAGTGACAGCATCGGCTTCGGTCCGCTGGCGAGCTACGATTTCTCGGTGCCCGTTGGCGATATCGACGTGTTTGATGACACCTTCGACCTGGCATTTGGCGAAGAGACGTTCTCGACCTTCGCCTGATCCCGGGCCTCTCGCCCGAGGCGCCAAATGAAACCGCGCGCCTCGGGCGATATGCCCCTTGCACTGGAATGGGCAACAACCCGTGCAGCCCAACCACAACGCCCCTGTGGCAGGTACGAGTGCCCTGGCCAGGTAGGCGCATACAGAGCCCGGGAAACACCGGATCTCCTGCATCACGGGCTCACCAAACCATGAGAGGATGGAGCAATGGACCCTGTCATTGATGGCCTCGTATTCGTAGTGCTGGTGGTTTTTGGACTGCCCTTGGCCCTGTCATTCTTCAAGTAGGGGTGACGCCCCGAACGGTTCTGGGCGGGCGTCATCTCAGCACCGATGACCGCGATGTCGGCAAATTCCAGTTGGTCCGGACCGCAACATCGGCCACATAGGCTCCACGCTGTCATCTGAAGGTTTTGCCCAGGAATGCTGGACCCATGTCCGACGACCTTCTTCCATTGGGAACTATGTGTCAGGTGGCGAACACTAGCAGGTGATACCGACTCTGGAAGTCGCAAGGGATCAAGGTGACTAGTTGCCCGGTCGAAAGCCAATCTCCCTTCACCTCGCCTACCAGATCAAGGTCTTCATTCCCCGAGGGCGATCCCTTCGCGACGCGGATCGGCACCACCCTGGAGAATTTCTCCGACCGAGATGGCATGCAGGCCCGAGTTGAGCTCGCCGACATTGACTTCGTAGCCAAGCTCCGCGAGCGGCTGTTGCAGGTCCGCTGCCCAGGTGCCTTCCTCAAGGTCATAGGTTCCGAAGCGGTTGACGAAGTGCGGCATGGAGACTGCCTGCTGCACATCCATACCCCAGTCGAGATGCGCGATGACGGCCTGTGCGACATAGCCGATGATCCGACTGCCACCGGGGCTGCCGATCACGAGCACGGGCTTGCCCTCCTTCATGACGATGGTCGGAGCCATCGAGGATCGCGGCCGTTTGCCGGGCTCCACGCGGTTGGCGATGGGAACGCCGTTCTCATGGGTCTGGAAGGAGAAATCGGTCAACTCGTTGTTCAGAAGGAAACCCCGGACCATGATCCGGGAGCCAAACGAATTCTCGATCGTCGTGGTCATCGACAATGCGTTGCCGTCGGAATCCACAATCGAAATGTGCGAGGTCGACGGCAGTTCGATGCTCGCATCGTCGGCAAACAGCAGCGTGTGATCCCATTCCGGGTCTCCCGGCGCAACCTCGGGGAGCGCGTCGTCCCCCGACAGGAGCTCGGAACGCGCCTTCAGGTAGTCTTCCGAGACGAGGCCCTTGACCGGCATTGGCACGAAGTCCGTATCGGCCATGTAGCGCCCGCGGTCCGCGAAGGCGAGCCGCGAGGCATCGCCGATCAGCCGCCAGGCTTCCGGGCTCGTCGGCTCCAGCGACGCCAGGTCGTGACCGTTCAGTATCCCGACGATCTGGCCGACGGTCAGAGCCCCGGACGACGGAGGACCCATGCCGCAAACATCGTGCTCGCGATACTCCACGCACACCGGCGGCCTTTCGATCACGCTGTAGAGCGCGAGGTCGATCGACGACAACTGGCCGGGATTTCCCTCGGCACCTCGCACAGCGGCCACGATATCCTCGGCGATTTCTCCGCTGTAGAAAGCGGATGCCCCTTTGGCCGCAATCAGCTGCAAGGTCTCGGCGTAATCGGCATTCACCAGCATGTTGCCAGCAGCCACGGCCGTGCCGCCGGGAAAGAAATACTCGGCGGTCGACGGGAACCGCTGCAGGCGCTCGGCATCGTCCGCGACCAACTCGGCAAGGCGCGGCGAGACCGTGAATCCGCCTTCCGCAAGTGCGATGGCTTCATCGAACAATCCGGCCCAGTTGGCGCGCCCCCATCTACGGTGGGCGTCTTCCAAAAGGCGAGGCGTTCCCGGCGTGCCGACAGACAAGCCCCCCACCACTGCATCGAAGAACTTCAACGGGGCCCCGGACTCATCCTGAAACAGCGTCGGATCGGCGGCCAACGGTGCGGTCTCGCGCGCATCAAGTGTGGTCACGCTACCGCTCTGCGCATCGTACCAGACGAGAAAGGCGCCACCGCCAAGTCCAGAAGACTGAGGTTCGACCAGGCCGAGGACCGCTTGCACCGCAACCATCGCATCGGCAGCCGTTCCGCCCTCGCGCAGAACGCGCGCGCCGGCTTCGACCGCGAGCGGATTGGCTGCTGCAACCATCCAGGTCTCTGCCTGCGTCGGTGCTCCATCGCTCTTGGCACCAAGCGCCGCATTGGCAAGGTCAGTAAGTCCCGAGAACGCATCGACCGTCTCGGTCGCGGCTTCCGGCGCAACGGCGTCCGCGGCCTCCTGCGCATATGAAGGCCATGCAAGAAGAAAGGCGGCAGCAAGTGGCCAATATCCATGATCCAACGCGAGATCTCCCTGAACGCGGAATTCTGCGACGTTAACACGGAAACGGCACGACGGTCATTGGATCCGTCTTCCTAAGATGTACCCAAGATCTCTCCGCAAGGAGGATCGAGCCATGGCCAAAAATGGGTGATGGGGCCTGAGAAGGGAGAGTATCGTGGCGGGTGCACAAGCCGGCCAGAATCCGGAAGGAACTGGTGTGTCCCCGAAAAGTGGTCCTCCCTGAAGTAGGCTTTCGAGCCGGGGGTCCTGACCCGCAAAGCTGATCCGAACCGAATGCGAGTTTTCGGGCACATTTCCGACAGGAG
>NZ_JBHTJT010000040.1:0-6592 GCF_042676185.1 Tropicimonas aquimaris
CGGCAGAAGTCCTGAACCAAGAGCAGGTTTGGTCCTTGCGGACCAAGGCGCCTTGGCAACCGTCCGCTATACGAGGAGCACGTTTGCCAAGGCGACGGTCATGCCCAGACTGGCCGACTTTTGCTCCGCCCAGTGGTCGGTTTTTGCGCCGCCGTTGACAATCTGCTTGAACAGATCCCCGAGGACGAAGACGTCGGCACCGTGACCGCCGATGGAGCCTATGACACGCGACGCTGTCATACTGCGATCCTCGCGCGCGACGCGATTCCGATCATCCCGATCCGCAAGAATGGTCGGTGGTGGAAGGAAGACTGCCCAGCCGCAATCACAAGAAATGAAACCCTCCGGGCCACCCGGCACTACGGCCGGGCCTTCTGGAAACGCTGGACAGGGTATCACGCCCGCAGCCGGATCGAGGCGAAGATGCGTTGCCTGAAATCCTTCGGCGAGCGCATCGCCGCCAGAGACCCCGACCGACAAACCGCCGAAATCCACATCCGCATCGCACTCATGAACCGCTTCAACGCCCTCGGCACCGCCGAGATCCTCCGCGTGGAATGACATCAACGGGGAAAGGGGAAATCACGCCTTAGGGCTGAATTGCGCAACAACGCCCCTCTGCCTCGCCGCGGATTGTTGGTGTCCATGACGTAGCGTCAGCAAACAACCTCGACACAGCCCGATCGAGACCGGCCCGAAGCTGCTGTTCCCCCCGGCGGGGGCGGTTTCTCGGTGCAAGCCGCCAAAGCGGCCTTCCGCTGTGCCTGCATGTTTCAACTGGCCCGTTGCACTAATCTTTTGGGCGCTTTGCGCAAGTCGCGCAACCTGATGGATTCCTTGCGCAAGGCGCCCGATCAGTACTTTCTGCGGAAAGAGCGTGCCCGGTTATCGCAGGTGACCGATTGACGGGAGGTTGAGGCGTTCTCGGTCGGCACGGTGGCGGGCATCGATGCGGTCAGGCACATCGTGGTAACCGGCGATCCTCAGGGCGCTCCGATCGTCGGCGAGGCTGGGTCGGCGGGCGAACTTGGATCTGATGCGGGCAAACATGAGGGTCTCCTTCTCTTCAAGCTATCTTCATGTTGCCGGAGTTCTTGGATCAGCGCGTCGGGAAGGCTCCCCATTTTCGGCAGATGCCGTTCCCCATTTGTTGTAGGGTTAGGATGGGGTGGTACATGGGTATCCCTACCGGTCCCATGCGAAGCCAGTCTATTGATGGAGAGCGGATGCTTCTGGAGAGGGAGAAACACCTGGATGCGCTTCGCAGGCTGCTCGACGGCGCGCGCGTCGGCAGTGGACAAACTGTGTTAGTCACCGGTGAAGCTGGGATCGGCAAGTCCACGCTGACCCGCGCCTTCCTGCGCGAGATTGACGACAGCGCGCGTGTATTGCGTGGCGCGTGTGAAGACCTCACTATCGCCGAGCCGCTGGCCCCGCTCCTGGACCTCGCCCGCGAGGCTGGCTGGACGCTTCCCGGTTCGCTCACTTCGGAGGGGAGCAGGACCGCCCTCTTTTCCGAGGCGCTTGACGTGCTCGCCGAGGGGCCCGGTCCGACCGTGATCCTCGTGGAGGATTTGCACTGGGCCGACGATGCGACGATCGACTTCCTGCGCTATGTAAGCCGCCGCATCGAGACGCGGCCGGTTCTCTTGATCCTGACCTCGCGAGACGATGAAGCTTGCGCGCAGGTGCTTGTCCGGCGCGTCGTCGGAGCGGTCGCACCTGACATGTTGACCCGGATGCAACTGGAACCCCTGTCGATTCAGGCGGTCTCTCGATTGGCCGAGACAGCCGGCCGAGATGCTGGCGAGATCTTTGACTTGACCGCGGGCAATGCTTTCTACGTGACCGAGCTACTGCGCACCGAAGCAGGTGGCCATCCGGTCAGTGTTCAGGACTCGGTGCTATTTCGTGCTGATCGGCTCGACCAGTCGGCCCGCAACGTCCTGAATTTGGTGTCGATCTTCCCGCGGCGGGCGGAATGGCCCCTTGTCGAACGACTTTCGGGCGGCGGCGAAGGGATATATGCCTGTCTTGAGGCGGGCCTTTTAGAAGAGGAGGACGGCTTCGTTGCCTTCCGTCACGAGTTGGCGAGGCGAGCTGTCGAAAAGGCGCTTGGCGATACGGAGCGGCGGCATCTCAATCAACGGCTCCTCGACCTCCTGAGGGAGAGCACAGAGACCGCACATGGGCGACTCATGCACCATGCAGCGATTGCCGGCGATCGAACCGCCGTCCGCGAATTCGCGCCGAAGGCGGCGACCGAGGCCGAGATGACCGGGTCGCTTCGGCAGGCGGCGGCGTTCCTTGCCCTCGCGGTAGAGACTGCCGCCGAGCTCGATTGGCGCCAGCGTGGCAGTCTTTTTGACCGCTACGCCTTCGCCGCGCATCAGATTGCCGATTATGTCGCGGCCATTGATGCCCAGAACGCCGCGCTGGAGACCTACAAGCAGGCAGGCGATATCGCTGGTGAGGGCGACAGCTATCGTCGGCTGTCCCGCTTTTCCTGGCTCATGGGCAAACGCGCGCTCGCACGAGACTATGCCGAGCGCGCATATCAAACGCTTGCCAACATGCGCGGACCGGAGCTTGCCATGGCACGCTCGACGATCGCCCAACTTGAGGTGCTCGACTACAACTATCCCGCGGTCGCCGAGCATTGCGAAGCGGCGATCGAGATCGCCGAGGAATTCAACCGCCCGGATATCATCGCACATGCGAAGAACAACCTCGGTATGGCGGTGATACATGTCGAACCGCAGCGGGCGAGGGAACTGCTCGACGAAAGCCTGCAAATATCTCTTGAAATCATGCATTCCGACGACGTCGCCCGGGCTTATACCAATCGCGCCTATGTCGAGATCGCCTTGATGGACCTGCCGCGAGCACTTGAGTTTGCAACCGCCGGGCGGGCGCATTCCAAGGCGCACGAGCAGGAGGGATTCTGGCATTACCAAAGCGGAACGGTCGCCTGGATCCTGATCTTTCAGGGGCGCTGGTCAGAGGCCGATGCCTATTTGGCCGACGCGTTCGATGGCATTTCCGAGGTAACCAACCGATCTCAGTCCTTCCCCGAAGCCTGTGCCATCATGTGGCTGGCGATGCGCCGGGGCGAGGAAGTTGATCAGCGCGCCATCGCCTATCTCGACGGTTTTGTTGCGGAGATGGACGAACTTCAGCGCCTTGCGGCATATGCCGAGGTGCAGGGAGAATTGGCCTGGCTCGGGCAAGCCGACCGGGACAGCGCCATGGCCCTGCTCGAACGGGTTGTCGACCGCGCAGGCGGGGCGCCGGAAGCCGTTCCACTTTCGCTGCTTTGGCTGCACAAGCTCGGTGGCGACGTCGACCGCGACCTGCCGGAATCGGTCATGCCGCCGGTTCGGCACGAAATCGCCGGCCGATGGAAGGACGCAGCCGATGCCTGGAGCCGCGCCGGGTTCCGCTACTTCGAAGCCCTCGCTCTTGCCGAAGACGATGTGGATGCCCGCGCCCGATCTGTCAGCCTCCTGCGCGATATGGGGGCGGAGGCTGTCTTGCGGCGTCTGGCGGGGTATTGGCGGGACCGTGGGCTCGCTACCAACTACCAGCCGCCGAGAAAGGTTCGACGTGACCACCCCTCCGGCCTTACACGCCGCCAACTCGAAGTGCTGGCCGCCCTGAATGAAGGGCTCTCGAACGCCGAAATCGCCGAACGCTTGTTCATTTCGGCAAAAACCGTCGATCACCATGTCTCGGCGATCCTTGCCCAGATCGACGTCGGCTCGCGCGGCGAGGCGGCTTCTGTGGCTCGCACCCATGGTTGGGTCTGAACGGTCGTCTTGAATGACCCTGGGCCTTCTCTGCATCGATTGTGTGCGAACGTCGGCTATTGTCGCCCTGATACGAACGAGACACTACTGCAGCGAAGGGCTGCTCACCGCCCTCCTGGTAGGTTTTTGCACCTGCGAGAAGACGCGATCAACCTTCCTTGTGGAACAGTTGAGATCGGCCCTGAGCCGCCATTCGCACTTGGTCACGCCTCCGAACCAGCAATTACAAGACCCGACGTTCGTGGATGACGCGGCAAAACTACTAAACGTTACGTGGCGGATCTTTCCTTCGATATCGACCACCACGCATAGGCGAATGCAAACAGGAAACCGAGGTCCATCCAGGCCCATGGCAGCCACATTGCCGGGATGCCGCTCGTGGCGTGGTACCAGAAGGCGAGAAAGACGTAGGAGGCTTTCAGGGCCATGCCGTAGGGGATCAGGTTCCGGTGGCGCTTCGGGTCGGTGGCGATATGCACGAACAGCGCCCCGAAGATCATGAGCAACAAGGCCGGAAACTCGACATAGGCCGGGTGGTTCGGGGGTGCGACCTCGAAAAACGCGAAAATCCTGTCATGTGCGAGAAGAAAACTCAGCCCCAGTAGCCCGTCATAAAGCCCCGCGACCACGAAAAGACGCTCCAACTGTTTCGTGTTCATTGGCGTTCCCCATCTGGTTAGGCAACGCGCCTGCGCTGCTTGGCAATCTCCATGAAACGGCGTCTCCGCCGGGCGAATTCCGGCGGGCTGTAAACCTCCGAGAACAGCCAACGCGCTCCTGCCTCCAGTTCGTCGACGCTCATCAGCCTGGGTCGGAAAGTGACGTCGAAAAGCGTGCAGCGATCCCAGAACCGGTCTGCGAGAAGGCGTTTCTCGCGGTGCAGACGGCGGTACAGCGGCGTTCCGGGAAACGGCGTCAGCACCGTGATCTGGGTTTCGAGCAAACCCGACTGCCGGATGAAATCCCGGACGTGCTCGAATGTCTCCGGTGTATGGGTGTCGAGGCCCATCACGAAGCACCCGTTCACGCTGATGCCGCGGGACTGGATGCGATCTATCGCCTCCATGTAACGGTCGGCGCGCCGCGCTTTCCATCCGTGCGGGTCGAGCCCGGCGAGGTCCGCCTGCGACGTGCCTTCGAGCCCGATCAGGATCTGCCGGCACCCGGCCTCGCGCATCGCGTCCAGCAGGTCGTTATCATCGGCAGCCGAGATATCGGTTTCGGTGAACCATCTCAGGTCGAGCGGCGCAATCGCCCGCAGGAATTCCTTTCCCCACCGCTTGTTCACGAAGGTGTTGTCGTCGGCAAACTCGACGAAGGCGGTGCCGACAGCCTCCGTTACCGCGCGCAGTTCGTCCACGACGAGATCGACGGGCTTTTGCTGGAAGCTGGACGTGATCCGCAGGCTCGCGGCACAGAACTCGCAGTCGATGGGGCATCCACGCGACGTCTGCACGGCCACGCGGTTGTAATCTCGGCCCCGAATGAGATCGAAGCGCGGTTTCACATAGGCATCCGGCGCAAAGACACCCTTGCGCAGCCCCTTATAGACCGGCTTCATGCGTCCGCCGCGAAAGTCGCGCATCAGTTCGGGCCATGCACCTTCAGCGCCATCAATGACGATGCTGTCGGCATGGGCCGAAGCTTCCTCCGGCATCAGCGAGACATGCAGGCCGCCCAGAACGACCGGAACGCCGATGGCGCGGTAACGATCGGCGAGCGTATAGGCCGCCTCGATCCGCGCGGTGAAGGACGAGATGCCGACGAGGTCGAACTGTTCGAGATCTCCAACGTCCGGCAGGGTGTCGATCTCGAGGTAGGTGATCTCCACATCTTCCGGTGTGAGGGCGGCAACGGTCAGCAGCCCGAGGCTCGGAAGGGAGGCGATTACCTCGCCCCGATGCACGAACTGGGGCAACGTGACCCCCATGTCGGCCAGCGCCTTGGACCTGACCCGAACGCCGGACATGGCGATCAGGCCGAGCCTCATGCCTCTTCCTCCCGGAGCTGCGGAGTCTTGTCCTGGATTGCCCGGAGTATCTTCGAGATCGTGGTCGCGGTTGTCAGCGCGCCGTCGTCGAAAAGGATGTCGAATTCGTCTTCCACGAATTCGTCTTCCACGGCGGCAAGGACCTCCAACCTTCCGAGGCTGTCGAGTCCCACCGCTTCGCCCAGATCCTCGTCGGTGCCGGTTTCGAGCGCCGAGCGGCCGCTGATCGTCGAAATCAGTTCGCGCAGCCATGCCTCGCGCCTGTCCGGTTTCATGGCATGTCTCCCCTTGCATCGGCGATCGCCGCGCGGGCGCCCAGCAGAAGGGCCAGCGTCACCGCCATCGCCGGAACGCTCATCAGGTACTTTGCCGGTTCGAAGAAGGCCGCGCCGATCAGCGTGAGCGGCAGGCCGACATTGCCGAAGTTCATGGCCCCGAGAGCCAGGCGCATCGACGCCTCGGAGCGATGTCTGCTGCCGAGTTGCCGTGCCAGCATGATGTTGAGTATTCCCAGCCCGAAGAAGGCGATATGGCCCAGCCTCAACAGGCGGCGCGGCAGCGCGTCGTAATCGCCGACCATCTCTGGCACGGGGATCGGACCGCCAAAAGACCCCATTCCCAACACCAGCCCGGTGTCAACGGCGGCGCAAAAACCGACCACTGGGCGGAGCAAAAGTCGGCCAGTCTGGGCATGACCGTCGCCTTGGCAAACGTGCTCCTCGTATAGCTGACGGTTGCCAAGGCGCCTTGGTCCGCAAGGACCAAACCTGCTCTTGGTTCAGGACTTCTGCCG
>NZ_JBHTJT010000041.1:0-1495 GCF_042676185.1 Tropicimonas aquimaris
TCCTGTCGGAAATGTGCCCGAAAACTCGCATTCGGTTCGGATCAGCTTTGCGGGTCAGGACCCAACACAACAGCAATGCGTCGAGCCAGGGCGACCATCGCTATCTTTCGCCTACGGCGTTTCGCAACATCGGATGCCCAGGTTCGAAGCCACGAGGCGCGTCCGCGATGCATCATGACTGTGGCGGCCTGGCACAAGGCGCGGCGCAGGTTGGCATCCCCCGCCTTCGTGATGCCGCCCATGACATCGCGTTCGCCGGACTGGTTGCGGGATGGTGTCAGGCCGACCCAAGGGCCGACACGCTTGGACGAGCGGAAGCGGGTGGGATCATCGACTGCCGATTTGAACGTCAATGCTACCACAGCACCGATGCCGGGCATCGACATCAAATGGCGGCAGACCGGATCGTCCCCGGCAAGCTGGCGAACCAGCCGTTCCAGGCCAGCCAGTTCCCGACGGAGGACCGCCCTTGCAGCAAGCATCGGTTCCGTTGCTGCCAAGAGCATGGTGTTGCCGTCTGCCAGTTCTCGAATCCGTATGTGGAAACGCCCGCGCGACGTCGGACCGACCTTCAGGCCAAAGTTCCTCAGCAATCCGCGCATCGACATCTCCAAGGCGATCATACCTTGTTGCACGGCCTTTCGGGCGACGAGCAACGTCCGTAACTACTGCGCCGAGACCGATTTGCAGTGTACAGGCCGGAACCAGCCGAGATGTAGAAGCCGGGCAATCCCCTCGGCATCGCGACGGTCCGTCTTGATCGGCATTGCCTTCAGCGCCCCTTTCACCTGGCGGGTCTCCATCAGAACGATATCGAACCCCGCTTCTGTCAATGAGCGATGCAACCATTGGGACAGCGGTCCAGCCTCAAGCCCGACCAACGCCACATCTCCTTCCAGGGCATTCAAGAAGGCACCAATGGCCTCGGGCTCGCAGGCGACTTCTGCCTCCTTCATGACCTCTCCGTGTTCGCTCAGAACGCAAAGCGCCGATTTCTCAAGTGACACATCCATCCCGACAAACAGCTTCATCACGACTCCTCCGTCAGATTCTGATGCGGGGAATGGCGCCAGCCGACGTCGGCCGGATCAAGTGCAACGGCGGCTTCATGCGCTGGCCCCGTTACGGCATCTCATTGATTTTCAGAGCCAGAAGATGACTGCGGCGGCGAGCGCGATGGCTGATAGGAACACCTTTGGACATCTGTCGTAGCGGGTTGCGATGCGTCGCCAATCCTTCAATCGACCGAACATGATCTCGATGCGATTGCGGCGCTTGTATCTGCGTTTGTCATAGCGGACGGTCTTGTCGCGTGATTTCCGACCGGGGATGCGAGGGCGTATCCCCTTGTCTTTCAAGGCATCGGTGACAGCGTGCAGCTTTGTGTTCATGCCCCCCTTGGTTCGCCCAATCAGACGTCCGCGCCCCCCGTATGGATGGCCCGCCCCTCCGCCGACGCCTGTGTAGGATGTCGGTGTTCAGATATGGAAAGGAA
>NZ_JBHTJT010000042.1:0-4664 GCF_042676185.1 Tropicimonas aquimaris
GAACAGGAGAGCGATGCAAGTCGCCAGCCGTAAACGGCTGGAACGTGTGCAGGATGCACGGGGCCGGCGGGGGTCACAAGGCGGGGCCGACACATCCGTCCTGGAAGCACGGGATGCGGTCCCGCGAGTGGGTGGAAACCCGGAAATACATCAATCAGTTGGCCCGCGAGACGCGTGAGATCGACGCGATGATAGAGCCGGAGCGGGAACAGTGAACGGGCCGCGTTTCTTGAGCGCCAGGCAGTGCCGTAACCGTGTCCGGTCACGGGAATTGGAGGCTGACACTGGAGCAAGGTCCATTGGCAGGCCCCGGACTTGCAACTTTGACCCGCCAATAGGGTCGCTTTTCGCATTTGGCAGACCCACTGACACAAAGTCTTAGATTTGATTGGCCGATGGAGGCAACGGAAATGCTAATCGGATACGCCCGGACCTCAACGCTCGAACAGAAGCACTCGCTTGCAGCACAGGTTGCAGCCCTGAAAGACCATGGCTGCGAACGAGTGTGGTCGGAACAGGTCTCCTCGGTTGCAATCAGGAAGGCTCTCAAGGACGCACTGGAATTCGTTCGAGAGGGCGACACACTCGTTGTGACGAAGCTGGACAGGTTGGCACGGTCCGTCCGCCATCTGGGAGAGATCCTTGAGTTGATGGAGGCCCGGAAGGCCAACCTTCGCATTCTGGACCTCAATCTCGACACCTCGACTCCGACGGGCCAGCTCATGTTGAATGTCCTTGGATCGGTGGCGCAGTTTGAGCGGCAGATCATGCTGGAGCGGCAGCGGGAAGGAATCCAGAAGGCAAAGGAGGCAGGCCGCTACAAGGGGCGCAAGCCAACAGCACGCGCCAAGGCTGGCGAAGTAAAGGCCTTGCTGGAAGCCGGTATGACCAAGAGGGCCATTGCTGCAGAACTGGGCATCTCCGAGCGGTCAGTGTACCGGATGGCTACCCAGGCTCCGTGCTGATTTGTGGCTCGAGCCGAATTCCGGCACTCGCGCCTCGCAGGTGGTGTCGCCGACGAACAGATCTTGGCGGCGTCTTGCTACCTTTCCAACGAGGCGGGCGCGCATTGTGCGATCGGCAATCCCCTTGCGAGGAAGCGAGCGCAAAGGTGCTTTCCCATTTGCCGCCAAATGACCACAATCGCCGACTACGTTACCCAAACCAACCAGACAGGGTTCGGCAGATGAGCAAACTCCTGATCGGCGCGCTGATTGCGGCTGCAGCGTTCTACTTCCTTGGCAGTTCCGGAGGGGTGATGCGGCATTCTGGCAATGGCTTCGGAACTGGCGGTGCAGGCATCGGCGGCTATGCCAAATCCTCTCATGGCGCGGTCAAAGGCATCGGCACTGCCGCGAGCGGCATCCTGAAGTAGCCTTGCGCTAGCGCCGGTAGGCAGGCGTGAGTGACTTAAACCGGCTAAATCGCTCGAAAGCCGGTAATCCCGTCAAGCTTGTTGAACCTGTAGCAAGACAGAATGCGTTGGCTGGTCTCCCCTACGATCGTACTCAACTGGCGCCGAGTCTCGGTTTCTGCGCAGTGCGACGTTGCCCGAGCACAGCACTTTGCGGGTGCAGCACGATTCCAGGCCGTCGTGATCGGCCCTGAACAGACATTCGCCAAGATGATCATCGCCGCGGCGCGGCCTCGTCAAAGCCGACGTTCTTTGCGCTGTGCGGCATCGTCCGGCTAGTCGATACCCGCAGTGCGGACAGTCCAGTTGTTCGGCCCGCAGAGGCCAACTGGTGCTCACTGCGCATTGCGGTCGCTCAATGGGTCTCGAGCAATGGCGGCTTGAGGACCTACCAGCCATTGCTGCATTCGCATCGCCCACGAGACTACCGGAACCGCATCAAGGAATGACGGTGATAATCGTGCATTCGTCGCGCTGGCGAGCAAGCGCTCTCTCGCGGCTAAAAATTGACGAAAGCGGATGGGCAATTCCCGGCCGGAGGCTGGGTTGTTTCGCTAAGCAATTGATTTCAATCAACGCCGAGTCTCAAAAAATAGATTAGAATGTATATTTGCATGACTCAATATCGAGCCTGCCGACATTTGGAAGGAGGGGACTATGGTCTACTCAGTCACATCTTCCAGCACCGGCGGCGGTAAAGGCGATCTTTACGGCGATCTCTGGGTGCTGACGCGAGATCTCGACCCATCTGATGGAGGCGGCAACGGGGAACCGGTGCTGGACGAGAATGGCCAGATCGTGCCGATTGGGTACGATCCCGTGGCGGGCGTCACCTTCCCTATCTATCTCGTCGAGGTCGCACCCGGGGACTATGAGGTCCCGGCTGATCAGTTGGCCTATGTTCAGGAAATCGAACTCGAGCGGGTGAACATCCTTCGCTCACCAGACAATGTAATGGCGAATGCGCTCAAGGAAGCGCTAGGCAAGATCGAGCTCGGAACTGACATCACGGTCGATGCATCGGGTCGCATCATGGTCGACGGCGTGCTGATCGACTCGCCACGCGAGAACGCCGCGCTCTATGGCCTCATTATGAAGTCTGGTGGTGCCAAGAGCTGGACAGAGGTGCAGGCCAACGCGGCGGAGAACCTTCCGACGGCACTCGTCGATCTGCTTGAATCGGGGTGGAATCCGACGGGGTTGCTGGCTGGAGTCTTCTCGAAATTCCAGACGATCAGCCTCGACGCCGTGATCACGGCCCACACGCTGATGGGAGTGAACGAAGTCTCGGGCTCCAGTGACATCGATTATTTCGGTTTCACTGATGGCGTCTCTCAGACATTCGACTACGACCGTGTCGCGACCTTCGGCGATTCTTGGGTCCAGTGGTATCAGGACATGGATGGCGATCCTTCCGACCTGGAAGCGGTGCAGCGGACGTTGTTCGACGTGATCTGGGGTAAGGACCGGAACGGCGACGGCGTCAACGACGTCGGCAGCGGCGTCGACTGGAAGGACGAGTACATGGCGCTCTCTGCTGACGGCCTGAGTTTCGAGTGGGTCGACGGGGCCGGCGCAGGTATCAACGATTGGGCTCAATCGGTGGAAGACGCCCGCGCGGCGATCTACGTTCTGCACGAATTCGTTGACACGACGGAGATTGAGGCACCCGCCGCAATTGACGATACCATTCATGGCAGTTCCTTTGCCGACTACATCCCCTCCTGGGGGGGAGACGATCTGGTGATTGGCCACCAGGGCGACGACCTGCTGGACGGCGGCGACGGCGACGACATCCTCAGAGGCAATCTCGGTGATGACAGGCTGGATGGAGGCGCGGGAGACGACGTACTTCGGGGCGGCCTCGGCGACGATGTGCTGTTCTGGGGCAGCGGGAACGACATGCTTTTCGGCAGCGATGGCGACGACAGGCTGCACGGAGGTGTCGGCAAGGATGCACTCGACGGCGGCAGCGGCAACGACAAACTTGTCGGCGGTTGGGGCGCCGATGTTCTGGACGGAGGCGAGGGCGACGACGTCTTGAATGGACGTCGTGGGGACGACCTCCTTACCGGCGGCGACGGCGCGGACATCTTTGACTTCAGATCGCCGGACCTTAGCAGTGTCGACACCATTGCCGACTTTGCGCGCGCCGAATTTGACCTTGTCAGGCTCAATCGCATGGATGCCGACGTGACCACGGTGGAGGACGACGCGTTCGCCTTCATCGGCTACGCCGACTTTTCCAGCAAAGCCGGCGAGTTGCGCGCTGTCGACCTCGAAGGCACGCAGCGGATTGAAGGAGACGTCGATGGCGACGGCGTGGCCGATTTCACGATTGACATCGTCGGCAGTACGCTGGTGGAGGTCGACTGGTTTGAACTCTGACGCGCTGGCGGTCTCCCAATTGCTGGGTAGCGATAGCGCCGGTGCTTAAGATTGGTGCCAGCCTCGACTTCGGTATGAGGCTGGCACAGCCCTTTGTCAGGCGAGTTGCCCGTCAAATGCATCCAGGTGGTGGGAGGATCCGGAAAGCAGGTTCAAATAGACCCCTTCCAGTTGCGTGTCTTCCACAAGTTCGGCCGCATCGGCAATGTCGATCATGTCCTTTTCCTCGATGATCAAGCCGACTGCTAGGGTCAGGATGCATTGATTTTCAAAGGCTGCGTGATTCACGGCTCGGAAAACGGAGCGGTGACATGAGCGACCTTTACTGGCTGACCGACGAGCAGATGGCCAAACTTGCCCCTTCCTTCCCGAAGTCGCACGGCAAGCCACGGGTCGATCGCAGACGGGTGTTGAGTGGGATTATCTTCATCAATCGCAATGGGTTGCGCTGGCGGGATGCGCCGCGGGAATATGGTCCGCACAAGACGCTGTACAGCCGATGGAAGCGTTGGAGCGAGAAAGGCATCTTCGCGCAGATGATGGTCGGCCTGGCTGCCGAACACGGCGAGGAAAAGACCGTGATGATCGACGCGACCCATTTGAAGGCACACCGCACTGCGACCAGCATGGCCGCGAAAACGTATGGCCCGCCCCGGTTGCAAGCGCCGATTGTGTGATGGATTGAGCAGTCTGCAAAAACGTATCCGGCATGTCAGCTTGTTTGCCGCTGCCAAGATGGAGATCCGCGCGTCCCGATCCTCATAAGGGGGCCGGCCCCGTCAGGCCATTTTTACGCTAAGGTTTTCAGGACACCGGTCGACTGTCAGGCCATCTTCCTCTCACCACTCGCAGCTTGGGTGCC
>NZ_JBHTJT010000043.1:0-22201 GCF_042676185.1 Tropicimonas aquimaris
TGAAACCCCTCCCGCCTGCACGAAAAGGATATCATGGCGCGGAGTTTTCACACACCCTCGGCCCGTGAGGGGATTTCGTCGGTCGTATTGCCGCGCATGCTGGGCGTTAACAAGAAGTCCGCGTGGAAGAGCGGCATTTCCATCCGCGAGATGCGCCGCACCTCGTCCTGGGGTCGTTCGTGGCCATGTTCCAAGTTGCGCGGCGGGGCGGGAATCAGAATGCCTCGAGTACCGGACGCAGGGCAACCTCTGCCCGTCCGCGGCACTCTTGATCGAGCGGCAGGATCGGGCGCGGCGGAGCGATGCGCCCGAAGCCGAGGATCCCCGCGATGGCGAACACCGCCCGGAAGCTTCCCAACTCCCGGAACGGAGTCCAGAGGGGAGCGAAGGCGTGATCGATGCGCTCGGCTTCGGCCGAGTTCCCTCGTGAGTGGCGCGGGTGAGCGAAAGAGCTTGCTTTGGCGAGAGACCGGCCACCACGCCACACCAGCAGGCGCCGAAAGCCAGAATCGCGTCCTTTGCACCCCAATCTCCGCTGTAGCCGACGGCGAAGCCCTTGGGCATCATGTCTCGCAGGCGATGCATCTCGCCCGCGAAATCCCCATTCGTCGGCAGCGGCATCTTGATCGATGCCACATTCGGGATCTGAGCGAGCCGCGCGATCAGGTCCGGGTTGAAGGTGAAATTCGTGGTGCCCGGCTTTTTTGTGGATACATGGAGGCAGCTCGCCGGCCGCAGCGACGGCTGCGAAATGGCGGAAGACCTCGGCGTCGGTGACGAGGACGAGCAAGTGGTTGGTGTTATCCGTCGCGTCTTGTCACCAAGCCAGTGACGAAGACTGCAAGTTCCATGTGCGGCACTCCAATCCTGCCGAGTGCCCTTGGATTATTCAGTCGCAGGAGAGCAGCCAATTCAAAGTCCCTGATGCCACTGAAGAGAAACGAGATGGCGTTGACCATGCAGCTCTTCGACCCTTTAAAGAGATCGTCAGGACCGGCAGAGTCGAAAGGGCCGTCGCATCTTTCAAGGTGATCCCTTCGGCTGTCTCCCAGAGCATCATGCACCTCGAGGAACGCGTCGGTGAGGTCCTCATCGAGCGTGAGGCCCCATGCAACGCCACGGACAGGAGGCTTGCGTTCCGAAGGCACAAGGACCGCGTGGGAATGCTCGAGAAGGACCTGAGAAACAGCTGCCAGAGCCCTCCCATTCCAAAGGCGTCGCACAGCAAGGAGCCGTCAACGTGGCGAACAATGCCGACAGCCCCGGGGACCTCGTTTCTCGGGGCGATCGCCACCTTCGCCAGGGCCACCGACGATCTCGTGAGTCTCGCCATCGACGACGAGGACCATACAGCCGACTGGATGCGCCGTGGCCGCTTGCTTGCTGCCGTTACCGCGCTGGTACGCCCTATGCATCAATGTCCTGCCACGCCGCTCGGTTGGCTCCGTTCCCAGGCGACGGCGAGCCCCGACTTCGTGGACCGGTATTTCCTTACGGCCTCACCGAGGAGGCTTTCCAAAACACGCCCGCTCTGACGTCTGACCAGAAAGGCCAACTGCAGCACGTCCGGGCGCGGGAAGTCTTTGGAAACGAGTTTTCCCGGCCAAATCTTCCGGCCCCACGACAGGGGCTCGGGTCACAAGCCCGTCAGGCTGACCGCGCGCGAGCGCAGGAATAGCCGACGCATTCAGATGTCTCGCGCCGCTCGCATTTTCTTGTGGATAAATGGGAAATCGTTATTCGTTTGATCCGCTGCGGTCGCGAGGGCGTAATGCAGGGCAAGAAAATCGCTGGAGGACATGCAGATGCCATTGGATCGCGCCGGGCTGGCGCCACGCAGGATCGCCGTGATCGGGGGAGGCATCTCCGGCATGGGCGCGGCGCACCTTCTGGCGGATCACCACGAGGTCGTTCTGATCGAAGCGGGTGCGACGCTCGGTGGCCACGCCCGCACCCGGCTCGCCGGCAAGCGGGGCGACCAGCCGGTCGATACCGGCTTCATCGTGTTCAACAAGCCCAACTACCCTCGGCTCGACGCCCTCTTCCAGCGGCTTGACGTGCCTGTCGTGCCCTCGCAGATGACCTTTGCCGCCTCGATCGACGGCGGTCGGGTGGAATACGGGTTGAAGGACCTCTCCACCGTCTTCGCGCAGACCCGCAACATTGCGCGGCCGGCGTTCCTGCGGATGATCCGCGACATCCTCCGTTTCAATGCCCGGGCCGAGGCCACGGCCGCGTCCCTCGGGGGCACCGCGACAATCGGCGAGCTTCTGGAGGCTCTCGGCACCGGCGACTGGTTCCGCGACTACTATCTCGCGCCGCTGTCCGGAGCGATCTGGTCAACGCCCGTGTCGCGGATCATGGATTTTCCGGCCCGCGCGATGATCGATTTTTTCCGCAACCACGCGTTGCTGCATCACACGGGCCAGCATCAATGGCACACCGTCATGGGCGGCTCCGTGGAATATGTGCGCCGGCTCGAGGCCGAGATGCGCCGGCAGGGCGCGGAGATACGGCTCGCCACACCCGTGGCGGGCGTGCGGCGGCAATTCGAGCGGGTCGAGCTCCGGTGCGAGGGCGGCGACTGGGAAAGCTTCGACGAGGTGGTCTTCGCCACCCATTCCGACGACACGCTGCGCCTGCTGACCGACGCCGCGCCCTCCGAGCGGAGCGCGCTTTCGGCCATCGCCTACCAACCCAACGAGGTCATCCTGCACGCCGATCCCTCGGTCATGCCGAGCCGCCGCCGCTGCTGGTCGGCCTGGAATTATGCCGAGGCCCGGGAGCGCGGCACCGACCGGATCGACCTGACCTACTGGATGAACGCGCTGCAGCCGATCCCGGCCGACGACCCGCTCTTCGTGACGCTCAACAGCACCCGCCAGATCCGCGAAGATCTGATTCACGACCAGACGGTCTTGCGCCACCCGGTCTACGATCTCGGGGCCTTCGCCGCGCAGAAGGAGCTGGCGGAGCGAAATGGCACCAACCGCACCTGGTTCTGCGGCGCCTGGATGAAGAACGGGTTTCACGAGGACGGGTTGGCCAGCGCAGCCGAGGTGGCCGAGGCGATCCTTTCCGAGGCCTCTCTGGAGGTGGCCGCACAGTGACCGGCATCGAACATATCGCGGGCCATACCTGGCACGGACGTCGCGGCGCGGTGTCGAACTCGTTCCGCTACGGGGTCGACTACCTGATGCTGGACCCGGAAGCCCCGGCCGAGACCCCGCGCCTGTTCTCGCGCAACCGGTTCAACCTCGCCGCGCTGCACGACACCGACCACGGCGGCGCGCCGAGCAAGGGCGAGGGCGCGGCCTGGGCGCGGCGGGTGCTTGGCGACCACGGGCTTGCGGAGGCCGGCGCGGGCCGGATCCTGCTGCTCGCCCAGCCCCGCATTCTCGGCCACGTCTTCAACCCGGTCAGCTTCTGGCTCTGCCATGACGCGGAAGGCGATCTGCGCGTCGTGATCGCGGAGGTGACCAACACTTTCGGCGACCGGCATTCCTATCTCTGCCACCGGGACGATACCGGGCCGATCCGCGCCGGTGACACGATCGAGGCCGTCAAGCTGTTCCACGTGTCGCCGTTCCAGCCGGTCGATGGCGGCTATACCTTCACCTTCGACATCCGCCCCGACCACATCGGGATCCGCATCGACTATCGCCACGCGAAGGGCGGGTTGATGGCGACGCTGACCGGGCCGCGCCGTCCGCTCAGGACCACGGGCCTGCTGCGGGCCTGCCTGCGGCGTCCGTTTGGCTCGGTTCGCGTGCTGGCGTTGATCCACTGGCAGGCGCTGAAGCTCTGGTGGAAGGGCGCGCCCTTCCGCCCCCGCCCCGAACCGCCGATGCAGGAGGTCTCCCGATGAGCGGCCGCGGGCGGTACTGGCTCGTCGGCGCCAGCGAAGGGCTGGGACGTGCGCTGGCCAATGCGATGAGCCGGGCCGGCTATGAGCTCGTGCTGAGCGCCCGCTCCACCGAGCGGCTTCAGGACCTTGCCTCCGAGCTTCCGGGCCCGGCCGAGGTGGTGCCGCTCGACGTGACCGACCCCGTGAGTTGCGCCGAGGCCGCGAGGGCCGCCGGGCATGTCGACGGGCTCGTCTACATCGCCGCCGTCTACTGGCCGATGCGGGCGCAGGATTGGGACGGCGGGAAGGCCGCCGCCATGTGCGACGTCAACCTGACTGGCGCCATGCGCATCCTCGACCCGGTGCTGCCGGAGATGATCCGGCGCGATTCCGGCCACCTGCTCTTTGTCGGATCGCTGGCCGGCTTTCGCGGCCTGCCAGGCGCGATCGGCTATGCCGCGTCCAAGGCGGGGCTGATGGGCCTGGCCGAAAGCCTGCATGCCGATCTGCGCAAGTCAGGCGTGCGAGTGCAACTAGCCAACCCCGGTTTTATCCGCACCCGCCTGACCGACCTGAACGATTTTCCCATGCCCTACATCATGGAACCCGAGGCCGCGGCGGAACGCATCATGGCTCATCTCGAAAGCCGCCGCTTCGCCTGCAGCTTCCCGCGCCCCTTCTCATGGCTGTTCCGCGCAGCCCAGTTTCTCCCGGAAGGTCTGTACTTCCGCCTGTTCGCCCGATAGCGGCTTGCTTCGGCGCAAATCCTGTCGGTTTCGCTTGCCTCGGCAGGCGGGTTGCGTGAACAATGGGCCAGAAGGAAGTGGATCCCGATGCTCGACATAAGCACTGGAAAAATCGTCAGGGTGATCGCGCTGACGCGTGAATACGGGCCGGATAGCCCTTATCTGCGGGACTACATCTCGGGGTTGAACGAGGATGAGCAGATCAGCCTCGTGGCCTGCATGTGGATCGGCCGGGAGAGCTTCTCCGCCGACGAGATCGACGAGGCGCTGGAAACCGCTCGGCAGGAGCGCACCGCTCCCACCGAGGATTACCTTGCGGGGATGCCGGAACTCGCGAGCTTCCTCGAAGACGGCATGGACGCGCTCGGCATCAACGTGGCCGACGAGGAAGACCGTCTGCGCGAGCGCGGCTGAGTTCTTGCGCCGTTACGTAAGGGTCGAGCGCAGGTAGTCGAGCATCGTCTCGGCGCCCGATATCTCGACAGGCACTCCCGGCGGATCGTCCCGCAGGCCCGGTTCGGCGAAGATCTTGCGGATCTCGCCATCCTTCACATACATCGAGTAACGCCAGCTGCGCCGGCCCATGCCCTGGGCGGTGCGGCTGACCAGCATCCCCATCCCCTCGCTGAACTCCGCGTTGCCGTCCGGCAGCATCCGTACCTTGGAGATGCCGAGCGCCTTTCCCCACTGGTGCATGACGAAGGCGTCGTTGACGGACAGGCAGATCACCTCGTCGATCCCGAGCGCGACGAAGCTCTCGTGATGGGCCTCGAACCCCGGCAGGTGTGTCTCGGAACAGGCCGGGGTGAAGGCGCCGGGCAGGGCGAAGAGCACGATCCGCCGACCGGCGAAGATCTCGTCAGAGCTGACGTCCTTCCATTCGAACGGGTTCGGGCCGCCGAGGTCCACGTTGCGGACGCGGGTGTGAAAGATCGTCTGCGGAATGCGTTCCGGGTGCATGGCCTTCTCCCTGTCGCGGCGGCATCTGCGCCACCGTCCTGCCGTGATCCTGCGCCCGCCATCCCTCTCCTCCGGGTGCGAAGGTGCAGGGAGCGACGGGCCCGACCCGGAAGGTAGGCCACCGGCCGCCGGGAGCAAAGCACCAGTTGGATCACGGACGCCGAAGCGGGCTTCAGCCGAGCGTGACGTCCAGGAAGAGCATCGTCACAAGTCCCACGCTCAGGCCGAGCGTCGCCTTGTTCTGGTGACCGCTGCGGTGGGTGTCGGGGATGATCTCGTGGCTGATCACGTAGATCATCGCGCCGGCTGCGAAGGCGAGGCCCCAGGGCAGGAACGGCTCCGAGACACCGATGATCCCGGCGCCGAGCAGCCCGCCAATCGGCTCGACCATGCCTGTCAGGGCGGCAATCGACCAGGCGCGCCACCGCTCGTAGCCCTCGCCGAGTAGCGAGACCGCAACCGCCAGCCCCTCCGGGGCGTTCTGCAGCCCGATCCCGACGGCGAGCGGAAAGCCGCCCTCCATCCCCCCGGCGCCGAAGCCCACCCCGACGGCCAGCCCTTCCGGGAAGTTGTGGATCGTGATCGCGAAGATGAACAGCCAGACCCGCCGCAGCGAGGCGGCTTCCGGTCCCTCGCGACCGATCCGGAAGTGTTCGTGCGGGAGCTTCTCGTTGATCAGCGCAACCGCCCCCATGCCGAGCAGGATCGCCACGCAGACGATGGCGGCAGGCGTGGAGGGGGAGGTGAACCGTTCCCCCGCCGCATCCAGAGCCGGGATGATGAGGGAGAAGAACGAGGCCGCCAGCATGACGCCCGCCGCAAACCCCAGGGACATGTCGCGAAACGCGCGGCCGGGAACGCGCCCGAAAAGCACCGGAACCGCCCCCACCGCCGTCATCATGCCGGCGGCGAGACTGCCGAGGAATCCGAGAAGAATTGGAGACATGCCGTCCATGCTCTGGCCTTTCCGCTTTGGTTCGCGCCGCGGTCCCTGACCGACGCACCGGCCGCTCCGGCGCACCATTCAGGCAGTCGCCCGCCGATGCAAGGGGATGCTCGCTTGGATGCGGGGGGCATCGCAGGTAAACTCTCCTCTCTGTGGAATCGGCCGCGATGCGGTTTCACGGGTGGGCGGCTTGCACCGGTCGACGGGACCGGTGGAGCCCGATGGGTTCAACATGACGATGCGCGACGACCCCGATCTGATCAGGACAGACCTCTTCGTGCGGCGCCATTTCGGCTTCCGGGGCTCGCTGAGCCTGCACCGAGCAGCTCTGGGCTGGGACCTGTTGGCCGCGCCGGTCAACGTCGTGCTCGCCCCGGTCTTCCTGCTCTCGCGCCTGATCGCTCTGGCGTTCCGGGCCATCGGCCTTGGCCGGGCCAGCCGGTGGCTGCTCGACCGGCCGATCTTCATCCACTCGTCGCTCGCTCGGGCCGTCGAGGCGCTGGTGGAGACGGAGCTCTGGCAATCGAAGGAGCCGCTGAACGACCGGCAGCGCGGGCTCCTGCGGGACTATACCGCCGTCCGGACCTCGGTCTCCGAGATCTTCACGACGCTCGTGGTCCTGTCGCTCGGCATCTTCGTCTTCCGTCACGCGACCCCCGGGATCGTGTCGCTCGCACCGCTCGTCTCGGATTACGTCTCGCACTCGGCGGCGGTTGCGAGCTTTCCGCTCGGCCGGGGCCTCGGACAGGCGTGGTACGCGGCTTTTCCGCCCGAGATTCCGGTCTGGAAGGTGCTGGCGGTCGGGGTCGGGCTTGCCGTCGTCGCCTCGCTGGTCACGACGTTTGCCGGCATCCTTGCCGATCCCATCCAGGCGCGTCTGGGCATCCACCGGCGGCGCCTGCTGCGGCTCCAGTATGCGCTCGCGGCCAGCGACGACAGCGCCCCGACGCTCGCGCGCGAGCACGCCCTCGCCCGGCTGGCGGACATCACCGATGCCGGTGTCAGCCTGTTCCGGTTCCTGCGCGGCTGACCGCGCGGCCGGTCAGATCCCCTGGGACATCCGCGCCTTGCGGTTCGAGGACAGCTTCATCCCCGGCGTGTGCAGGCGCGTCTCCGGGCCGATCCAGGCATAGGCCAGCAGACAGGGCTCCAGATCGGCGGTGGTGATGCGGTGCTCGTCCCCGGGCCGGTTGAGGATCAGCGACCCCGGCGCGTGCACGGCGACATCGTTCTCCGACCAGGCGCCCGAGACGGAGACATAGCTCTCCTCGATCTCCTGGTGGCTGTGCTGCGGATAGGTTGTGCGGGGCGCGAACAGCACGAAGCCAAGGATCAGCCGTTCGGCCAGCACCGGCCCGCGCGGGCCGAGCACTTCGCAATAGGCATACTTGCGCTCCAACGCCTTCGGCACTTTTTCGTAGCCGTATTCCCAGGTCAGCTGGCCCGCCACCCGCGAGAGCGCCCGCGCCATGCCCTGCACCACGGTCTTCTCGCCGAGGTCCAGTGCCCGGTTCAGGTGCGCCGCGACCGGCTTTTCGGCTGGCGGGCGCGGCAGCACCATCGGGTTGGCGCCGAGGATCGAGGAAAGCGCGTCGCGCACCCGCTTGCGGTGCGAGCGGATCAGGCGGCTGCCGCCGTCCGACCCGTAGCGGTATAGGCTGTCGAACTCCCGCAGCAGGTAGAGCCAGCTCGGGCAGTCGGTCAGCGTCAGGGCCGGCTGGGCCGGGGTGCTGTCGATCGTGTCGGACATGCGGCGCGCTCCCTTGATCGCCCCTTGTGTCAGTCGGCCTGAGGCGCGACGGGCACCACGATCCGGCCACGGATCTGACCCTCGAGGAACTTCGGCGCCGTGTCGATCACCTCGGAGAGCGGGACCTCCGTCACCATCGCATCGAGCTTGCCCAGGTCGAGGTCGCTGGCGAGCCGCTTCCAGGCCTCGATGCGCTCGGCCTTCGGGCACATGACGCTGTCGACACCGACCAGCGTCACCCCGCGCAGGATGAAGGGCGCGACCGACGCGGGAAGGTCCATGCCGGCGGCAAGGCCACAGGCCGCAACCGCGCCGCGGTACTTGATGCTGGCCAGCATGTTCGCAAGCACGGTGCTGCCGGCCACGTCGATCCCGCCGGCCCAGCGTTCCTTGGCCAGCGGCCGCCCCTTGCCGGAGAGTTCTGCGCGGTCGACGATGGAGGCAGCGCCGAGCGAGCGCAGGTAATCGGCCTCGGCCGGACGGCCGGTCACCGCGGCGACCTCGTAGCCGCGTGCGGCGAGAATGGCAGTTGCCACGCTGCCTACCCCGCCGGCGGCGCCGCTCACGACGATCTCGCCCTTGTCGGGGGTGATCCCCTGGGCCTCCAGCGCCAGCACGCAGAGCATCGCGGTGTACCCGGCGGTGCCGATCGCCATCGCCTGACGCAGGCTGATCCCGTCGGGCAGCGGCACCAGCCAGTCGCCCTTGACGCGCGCCTGCCCGGCAAGCCCGCCCCAGTGCTTCTCGCCGACGCCCCAGCCGTTCAGCACCACACGGTCGCCGGGCTTGTAATCGGCATGGGCGCTTTCCACGACGACGCCGGAGAAATCGATCCCTGGAACCATCGGAAAGCTGCGCACCACCGGAGCGGCGCCGGTTATCGCCAGCGCGTCCTTGTAGTTGAGGGTGGAATAGGCGACGTCGACCAGCACATCGCCCTCGGGGAGCTGGTCCGGGCTGACGTCGGAAAGGGTGACGGTCTGTGCGTCGTCGGTCTTGTCGATGAGGATGGCGTCGAACATGGGAAGTCCTTCAGGGGGTTATGGAGGTGAAAAAGCTGTCGGCGAAGCGCTGAAGCGGCTCCGCCCGACGTTCGAGTTTGGCGCGGAGGACGGCGCCCTCCCAGCCGATCCAGAAGAAGGCGGCAAGTGCCTCGGGGTCCTGCGCCGGGCCGATCTCGCCGGCCTGCTGCGCAAGCTGCAGGCAGCGCTCGGTGCGCCGCTGCCATTCCTCGAGCACGGAGACGAGGCGGTCGCGGAACTCCTCCGGCAACGCGCCCATTTCCTGCCCGAGATTGCCCACGAGGCATCCGCGCCGGAACCCATGCCGCGCCATCCCGCGCTCCGCCTCGGCCGCGAAGGCACGCAGCCGGTCGAGCGGGGTCATCCGCTCATCCAGCAGGGCGCGGTCGAGCAGCTCGCAGAAATAGGTGTTGTAGGCGTCGATCAACGCGGCGCCGAACTCGGCCTTGTTGCGGAAGTAATGGTAGAAGCTGCCCTTCGGCACCGAGGCGGCCTTTAGGATCTCGTCCAAGCCGACGGCGGAATATCCCCGCTCCGTCAGGTGGGCGAGGCCGGTGCGGATCAGCCTCTGGCGCACTTCGGAGGTCGCGGGATCGCGCTTCGGGCGTCCCCGGCGCGGGGGGCTGTCTGCTGCGGATCTGGCGGCATGTGAGTCCATGGGAATTTATTAGACTTATCGGTCTAGTAAATCAACGCGGAGGTTTGCGCGCTGCGCGTCTGCCTGCGGCATGCGTCACGCGAAACCGGGCGAGACCACCCGATTTCGTCCGTATGTGAGTGGCTTGCAGAAGCCCAGCCCCTGCGCTCCCCGGATTTTGCATGGCGGGAATGCCGGAAACCGGGGGCGGTCAGGCGCTCTCGATCTCCGGGCGCAGCGCCTCGCACACCGACTCACCAATCGCCAGCGCGGAGGTGAGCGCCGGGCTCTCCATCCCGAAGAGGTTCACCAGCCCGGGGATGCCGTGCGCCTCCGCAGTCTGGATCGAGAAATCCGCGGCCGGCGCGCCCGGCGGGCTCAGCTTGGGACGGACGCCGGCATAGTCGGGATAGAGCGCGCCCTGCAGCAGGCCGGGCCAGTAGCGCCGGATGGCCGTCTCGAACACGCGCGCCCGCTCTGGCGGGACGCTGTAGTCGAGGGCGTCGGGCTCCGTGCCGGGCGGAAGCCATTCCACGTCCGGCCCGAACCGCATCCGGCCTCCGATGTCGAGCGTCGCGTGAATCCCGAGGCCCCCGTCGACCGGCGCCGGATAGACGAGGCGCCGGAACGGCACCCGGCCGCGAAGGCAGAAGTAACACCCCTTGGCGAAGCGCATGACCGGCACCGCCTCTCCCGGCATTCCGGCGATCCGGCGTGCGACCTCCGCCGCGTGAAGGCCGGCGGAATTTATCAGCACGCGCGCCGTGACCTCCACGGGGTCGCTCCCGCCGGTCCAGACCCGGAAACCGCCCGCCTCGGCCTCGGCCCTTAGAAACGGCGCGCGCAGCGCGACATGCCCGCCGCCCGCCTCGATCTGCGCGATCAGGGCCATCATGAATGCGTGGCTGTCGAGGATGCCCGTCTCGGGCGACAGCAGCGCGGCCGTCGCGGTCAACTCCGGCTCCAGCGAGCGGATCTCGGAGCGTTCGAGCATCCGAATGCCTTCCACGCCGTTCTCTTCGGCCCGTCTCGCCAGGTCTTCGATCCGGGGTATTTCCGCCGCATCGGTGGCAACGACGATCTTGCCGCATTTGCGGTGCGGGATCTTCCGTTCCTGCAGGTAATCGTAGAGCAGCCTCCGCCCGCGCACGCAGAGCCGGTGCTTCAGGCTGCCGGTCGCGTAATAGAGCCCACCATGGATGACCTCGCTGTTGCGGGACGATGTGCCAGTGCCGGCGTGTTCCGCCCCTTCCAGCACGAGGGCCGGCCGCCCGGAGTCGCAGAACGCCGCGGCACAGGCGAGTCCGACGACCCCGCCGCCAACTACGATGGCATCGAAATCGGGCATCCTGACCTCCGACCCTTTGGGGCTTTGCTGCTGCACTTTGTCTATGGCCGTCAGGGCGTCGCTATGCAAGGAAGCCGCCCGAGGCCGGACGCTGGCTGACGGTGCCGGGCGGAACGTTGAAGGATGGCAGAATGACCGACAAGGCATCCTCCCAGGGACTCGCGCTCGCCTCCATCGGCGTGGCGCTGCTGGTGCTCGCCCTCAAGTTCGTTGCCTGGTGGCTGACCGGATCGGTCGCGCTCTATTCGGACGCGCTGGAATCCTTCGTCAACGTCGCGGGGGCGGTGCTGGCCTGGATCGCGATCCGGATCGCCGAGCGGCCTGCGGACACCAATCATCCTTTCGGCCACCACAAGGCGGAGAACTTCTCGGCCATCGCCGAAGGCACGATGATCCTGCTGGCGGCGCTGCTGGTGATCCAGGAGGCGGTCGGCGCGCTTTGGAACCCAGGTCTCGACCGGCTCGGGCCGACGGGGATGATCGTCAACGCCGTCGCGATGGTGATCAACCTCGTCTGGGCGCGGTTGCTCATTCGCATCGGCACGCGACGCCGCTCGCCCGCGCTGTCGGCTGGCGGGCGCCACCTCATGGCCGATGTCTGGACCTCGGCCGGCGTTCTTGTCGGCCTTGTGCTGGTGCTGCTCTCCGGCTGGGCGATTCTCGATCCGATAATGGCGCTGATCGTGGCCGCGAACATCCTGCGCGAGGGCTGGGGGGTGGTGTTCGCTTCGGCGGGAGACCTGATGGATTCGGCCGCCCATTCCGACGACCGCGAGATCATCACCGCCGCGATCCGTGAATCCTCCGCCGGGGCGATGCAGATTCACGACCTGCGCACCCGCCGCGCCGGCAAGGTGCTGTTCATCGAGTTCCACCTTGTCGTGGACCGCGAGATGACGGTCGGAGAGGCGCACGAGATCTGCGATGCTATTGAGGATGAACTCGAGCGCCGCATTCCCGAAGCGCGCACCACGATCCACGTGGAGCCCGACGACAAGCTCAAGAAGAAAGGGCTGGAGCCCACCTGACCCTAGAGGCCGTAGGGGGCGACCTGATCCGCTGTGATCACGTAGCCCACGTCGGCCAGCTCGGTCTCGGAGGCCGAAGTGCCGAGCATGCCGGTCACGATGACCGGTTCGAACAGCCCGCCGAACTCCTGCGGCACCTCGGAATTCACGAGGATCAGCTGGTTCGAGGGCGGCGGCGGAACGTGGATGCAGGCGCCGACATAGGGCACCAGCAGGAAGGTCGTGACGCCCTCGCTGCCGTAGTCGAGCGGAACCACATATCCGGGAATGCGCACTACCTTGCCGTCGAGATCGCTCCGGACCGGCGCAAAGCCACTATCGGCCGGAGCCTGGCTGATCTGGTCGTGGGAGATCACGCCGAGCGCCTCGTATGCGCTTTTGACCTTGCCGTCGCTCTCGGGGATCAGGTCTTCCCAGTCGAGGTCCAGCACCTCCGAGGCCCAGGCGAGACGTGTTCCGGTGGTGGCGCAGGCGGCGGCGAGCAGGGCGCAGAGAGCGCGGCGGGTCAATGCGGGCATTCTCTTCTCCCCCTCACTGGAATTCGGTCATCATCGTCTGGTCCTGCCGCGCCATCATCACATAGGTCGAGACAGGGATCAGCACCTTCGCCGACCGGATCGTGCCGCTTTCGAGCAGTTCCGCCAGCGCATCGGCCATGCCGAAGTCGTAACGGATCTGGAACTGCCGCGCCACCGCGTCGGCCCGATCCGGCCGCAGCGTCGCGAAATCGGCGAGTGCCGAGATGATCCGCTCCCGCATCTCCGGCGTCGAGGAAACGGCATGGATCGCGAGCGCTTCCACCACGAGTTCCTGTGCTTCGGCGGATGCGTCGGGTTCGGACAGGAACAGGGTTTCCAGCTCCGCGATGCCCTCCGCCCCGTCCAGTTCGACAAGGGCCGTGGCAAGCGGTCCGAGGCGGAAGCCCGTCGGGCGCAGGCGTTCGGTTTCCAGCCCGCGCCGGATCTCGGCGCGCGCGGCGTCGCTGTCGCTCAGGCCGAGGAGCAGCAGGCGGATCGGCACGTAGGGCGCTTCGTAGATCTGCCAGAGGTCGCGCAGGATCGCGCCCGCGTCGACGGACAGGTCCACCGCGCGCAGCAGGTCGTAGGGCGCCGTGTCGAGCTCGCGCAGGGCGAGAGCCCGGATCGTGGGGTCGGAGTGGGAGAGCAGGTCGGCGAAGAACTGGTAGCGACCGAGATCGTCGCCCATCACCCAGTCTTCCTTGCGCTCCATGATCGTCTCGACGATCTCGCGGTAGGGCCCATCGAGATAGGCCAGCCGCACGAATGGGCCGTATCCGCCCCCGTCTCGGGCAAAGAGCACCACGTCGTCCGGATTGGCGGACATCTTGCGGCGGGTGGTGCTGTCCACGAGAGTCGGCAGGGCGGCCTGTTCCAGCGTGCCTTCCAGCGCGGCAACGGCGGTGAAGCGGAACGGATTCTCCGGGTCGGGCCGGGCAAGGATGACGTTCTCCGTCTCCAGCAGCATGTCCACAACTGTCCGTTCCGGCAGGTAGGTGTGAAAGGCGCAGGCCGGCGCCTGACCGCCCGGCAGGGAGATTGCGGCGGCCAGCGCGAACGGCGCCGCCAGGCGCTTGAAAGACTGCATCTGCTCCTCCTCTCCTAGCTGCGGACGGTCATGCCATCTGCAAGGGAGATCCGGTAGGCCCGGATCGCCGGAACCGCCCCGACCAGCGTACCGCCAACCACCACCGCAATCAGACCCGCGGTTTCGCGAGCGGTCAACGGGGCGATCGGCAGGTAGAGTCCGAATGCGGCATCGACATGGGGCCGTGCAATCCACAATCCCGTGTAGAGCAAGATGACGCCAAGCGCCGCTCCGGCGGTTGCCATCAACGCGGCCTCCAGCGTGAGCATCCCGAGGATGGTTCGCGGCCGTGCCCCGACGGCGCGAAAGATCGCCATCTCGCGGCGTCGTTCGTTGAGGCCGGAAAAGATCATCGCCGTCATCCCGAGCAGCGCCGTGGCGACCACCATCGCGGAAACGCCCAGAAGCGCGGTTTCGGCGACGCCGACGATCTCCCAGAGCTCTTGCAGCGCCACGCCCGGGATCACCGCCATCAGCGGCTCCTCGGGGTATTCGTTAATGGCACGCTGGAGCTTGAATACCTGCAGCGGCGAGCTGGTGCCGATCATCGCCGCGGTGATGGCCTTCGGAGACAGGTCGAGCTCCCGGACCTGCGCAGCCGAGATCGGGGTTCCGGAGCGCCCGCCGCCCTGCCAGTCCGCGTGGATCGCCTCGATCGCCTCGAGGCTGACGATCACCGTCCGATCGACCGGCGTGCCGGTCTTCTCGAGGATGCCGGAAATGCGGAACGGCTTGTCGTCGTGGTCCGTGAACGAGGCCAGCCCGTGCGCCACCACGATCTCCTGGCCGAGCTTGTAGCCGAGCTCGCGTGCAACATCGGCGCCGACGGCCGCGTCGAACAGGTCGGCCGGGCGACCACCAACGGCAAAGTTCAGCCCCCGCCCGCCACGATACTTGTAGCGGTCGAAATAGGCCTCGGTCGTGCCCATCACGCGGAACCCGCGGTGACTGTCGCCGAGCGAGATCGGCACCGCCCAGTCGACCTCCGGCTGCGCTGCGATCTCCTCGAAACTCTCCCACGTGACGTTATTGGTGGCGTTGCCGATCCGGAAGACGGAGTAGAGCAGCAACTGCACGCCGCCGGTGCGCGCGCCGACAATCAGGTCGGTGTCCGAGATCGTGTCGGCAAAGCTCGCCCGCGCGCCGGTCCGCACCTTCTCGACGCCGAGAAAGAGCGCCGTGGAAAGCGCGATGGCCAGAACGGTCAGCCCGACGGTCACCCGGCGGCTGATCAGCGAGCGGAGGGCAAGGCGGAGCAGGATCATGCGGCCTCGCTCCGGGTGACGGTGGCGATCTCTTCCAGTCGGACCGCGCGGTCGAAATGACCGGAAAGCCGGTCGTCATGACTCACCATGAGCAGGCTCGCGCCGGCGGCCCGAACCTGGTCGAACAAGAGATCGACAAAGGCCGCCTGCGCGCTTGCGTCGAGCGCGGAGGTCGGCTCGTCGGCCACGATCAGGGGTGGTTGCCCGATCAGTGCCCGCGCCACCGCGACGCGCTGCTGCTGTCCGACGCTGAGGTCGGCGGCGGTACCGTGCTCGATGAGGTCGCGCGGCAGGCCAAGCGTGTCGGTCAGGTGCAGCGCGGCCTCCCGCGGCGCCCCGCAGCGCGCCCGGCGCTCGGGCGCGAAGTGAAGCGGCAGCAGGATGTTGTCGAGCGGGCTGGCATAGGGCAGCAGGTTGAACATCTGGAAGATCACGCCGATCCGTTCGGCTCTCAATCTGTCGCGCGCGCCACCACGCAGCGCACCGAGATCGGTGCCGTCGACCCTTACCTGGCCGGAGTCCGGACGGTTGATGCCGCAGATCAGACTGAGCAGCGTGGTCTTGCCGCCGCCACTCTCGCCCTGAAGAAAGACCGCCTCGCCGCGGCGCAGCTCGAACCGCTCGACCGCCAGCGAGAAATGACGCCGCCCACTCCACGCGAAACGGAGGTCGCGCAGGTCAATCGCGGTATCGAAGGGGTCCCCGGTCTTGGTCACGGTGTTTCACAGCTTGCCGTCCAGTTGCAGCACCGGCTGGTCCCGGACCACTTCAGCGCCGAAACCACCCTTGTCGGAAACCGCCTGGACCTCAAGCTCGCGCGCATTGGGGAAATGCCCGAAGTAGGGCAGGTCGACCCGGTCGAGCGCCTCGGGATTCGAGCAGGTGTAGATCGCGCGTGCGTGGAACTCGGTGTGACCGGCGGCAGCTTCTTCGTGGTCGTCATGATCGTCGTGATCATCATGCTCGAGCCTTCCCGGTTCGTCCGAATGCTCATCGCCCATCGCGACCAGAACAGCCTTCGCTTCCTGCGCTTCGCAGCCTGCCGCGGCCGGAAAGGCTAGGATCGTTTCGGGGGCCGACAACAAGTCGATTGCGGCTGCGACGGCCTGCTTGTTTTCCTCCGAGGTCGCGGCGTGCTCGAAGCCCACGATATCCGCGCCGGGCGCCCGCAGTTCGAATTCGACGATGTTGCCGAAGCGGGCCAGGTCGAGGGTCCCGGCACCATGTTCATGGGCGTCCAACTGGCGCTGCTGGGCGATGGCGGCAGGCGCCGCGCAGATCAGTGCGCCGGCAATCAGGATACGGAGGGGCATGGGGAATCGCTCCACGGCAAATGTGAAATGTTATCTCATAACAATAACGGCCGTGCACGACTGTCAACCGGGTGTCCGGCAGCTGCGCCGTGTCAGTCCCCGATCCCCTCGAGATCCACCATGATGGCGGCGTGGTCGCTTGCATGAGGGCGGTGTTCGCCCACGCCATGCAGGCGCGGGCCGCGGTAGGCGGTGGCCTCGCGGCCCATGCCCTCGCGCACGAGGCGCGGCATGGCGAGCGGGCAGGCGGCCGCCAGCGCCGGCGAGGCCAGCAACGCGTCGGGGCGCGAATAGGTGCCGCGCCGGGGCTCGTGATAGGACCAGCGCTGCCCGCTCGGGCGACGCTCCAACAGGTCGATGGCGAAGTCATCCAGCAGGGGCGCGGTCGCCTTCTCCGCCAGCGGAACCTGGGCGTCGGGCTCGTTGAGATCGCCAAGGATCATCCACATCGCACTTTCGGGTCGGGCGAAGCGATTCTCGATCAGGCGTCGCACCCCGAGCGCCTCCAGTCGGCGAGCCGGCCGGGTTTCGTCGGGGTCGGGGTAGGGGGCCTTGAAGTGGCACAGATAGAGCGTGATTCCGGGCAGATCGACCATCAGGCAGTCGCGGCAAAAGAGCGGGCGATCCGGCGCCACCCCTTCGAGCGGCGCGAGGCCGAGGTCGGCCGGGCGCAGGTCGGCATGGCTTTGCAGGGCGCTGGGCGGCAGGCGGCTCAGCAGCGCGAGGTTGCGCCCCATGCCGTCGTTGCCGGGCAGGCAGATCCGGTGCGGGTAGGGCCGGAGCCCGGTGCGCACCAAGAACCTTTCGTGGAAATAGTCCAGCGTTTCCTGGTCGTGCACCTCCTGAAGCGCCACGACATCGGCATTCATGTCGTGAAGGACCGCCGCGGTCAGGCGCCGGTCCGCCTTGTCGAAGGTGGGCGCTTCCTCGTCCGTATCTGTCGGCACGTCGCCGTCACGCGCCCCGTCGAGCGCTGCCTGGCCGCCGGCCAACTGCCGGAGGCGCAGATTCTGGACATTGAACGTGGCGATGCGCACCTGTCCGGCTGATCAGGCCGCCTGGGCGCATTGCTGCACCGAGAGGTCCTGAACCGGATCGTCCGGCCCGCATTCCTCGCCGGTGATCGGGTAGTGTTGCGTGTCAGTGCAGGCGAATCCTAGGGCCGCGAGGCCGAGGATGGCGAGCAAAGTTCTGAGCTTCATGGGTCCCTCCATTGTCTCCCTCCCCGGAAGCCTCGGCGTCCCTGCTGGCAGAATGACATGACCGGGACGGGGTGGGTCAATACGCTCGTCGGCAGGATAAACCCGATCGTGAACGTTGTTCTTTGACCCGCATCAACATGACCTCCTCACTTGTCGCGAGGTCATTTCCCGCCAGCCGCGTTGACAAAGGGTGCGCGCTCTTGCATCGCGGACGTGCATTTCTCCGAAGGGCGCCCTTTCCATGTCTCCCAATTTCAAAGCCGCGGCGCTGATGGCGGCGTCCATGGCGTCCTTCACGATCAATGATGCGCTCATGAAATCGGTGTCGGATGACATGTCGCTGTTCCAGGCGATGTTCCTGCGGGGCATGGGGGGCTCTGTGCTGATTCTCGTCGCCGCCGCCGTGACCGGGTCGCTGCGCCTGCGGCTGCCGCGCCGCGACCGGGGGCTCGTGGTCTGGCGCACCCTGGCGGAGATCGCGGCGGCCTATTGCTTCATCACCGCGCTGTTCCACATGCCGATCGCCAATGCCACGGCGATCATGCAAGCCATGCCCCTTTCCGTGACGCTCGCCGCGGCGGCATTCCTTGGTGAGCCCATCGGCTGGCGGCGGCTTCTGGCGATCCTCGTGGGCTTCGCCGGGGTCATGCTGATCGTCCGCCCCGGCGCCGAGGGCTTCACGATCTATTCGATCTATGTGGTCGGGGCGGTGATCTTCGTCACGGCCCGGGATCTCACCGCGCGCATGGTCTCCATCGAGACCAGCTCGATGACGGTGGCGGTGGCTGCGTCCCTTGGAGTTATGGCCTTTGGCGGTGTCGGGCTGGTCTTTGGCCCGGAGACATGGCGCCCGGTGCCGCCCGACGCCTGGCTGGCCCTTGGCGGAGCCTCGCTGATGATCACGTTTGCCTACATGTTCTCGATCGCGACCATGCGGGCCGGGGATATCGCCTTTGTCGCGCCGTTCCGCTACACGTCGCTGCTGTGGGCGCTGCTGCTGGGCTGGGTGGTGTTCGGGGAATGGCCGGACGGGATGACGATGATCGGCGCGGGGATCGTGGTGGCGACCGGGATCTTCACTTTCCACCGGGAGCGAAAACTGGCCGAGGTTGCGGCCCGGGAAGCAGCGCGGAACCATATTTCCCGAGCGTCTGTTGACAAGGCTGGCGATTCTATCTAGAGCACGCCCACTCGGTCACGGGGATTCCGTTTGACCGAACTTGCAGAACTGAAGTGGTCAAGATCCGGGCGCATGCCCCGATCCTCTGTAATTCCACCCGCGTCGTTTCCGCGTACGAGGAAACGCCAGCGGTTTTTCGCGCTTTGCGGACGCGTGAGGCGCGCGATTTGATGAACAAACCCTCGCGGCACGCGCGAGAAGAAGAAAGCTAGACTGGGGAACCGGAATGCCGACGATCCAACAGCTGATCCGCAAACCGCGGCAGCCCAAAGTGAAACGATCCAAGTCGCAGCACCTCGAGAGCTGCCCGCAGAAGCGTGGGGTTTGCACCCGCGTCTACACGACCACCCCGAAGAAGCCGAACTCGGCCATGCGGAAGGTGGCCAAGGTTCGTCTGACCAACGGCTTCGAGGTGATCAGCTACATTCCCGGTGAGAGCCACAACCTGCAGGAGCACTCGGTGGTCCTCATCCGCGGCGGTCGTGTGAAAGACCTTCCGGGTGTGCGCTACCACATCCTGCGCGGTGTTCTGGATACCCAGGGCGTCAAGGACCGTAAGCAGCGTCGCTCGAAGTACGGCGCGAAGCGTCCCAAGTAAGGAGAGACAGAGATGTCCCGTCGTCATGCTGCTGAAAAGCGCGAAGTGCTGCCCGACGCCAAATACGGCGACGTGGTGCTCACCAAATTCATGAACAACCTGATGATCGACGGCAAGAAGTCGGTCGCCGAGCGGATCGTGTACAGCGCGCTCGACCGGGTCGAGAGCAAGCTGAAGCGCTCCCCGATCGAGGTGTTCACCGAGGCCCTCGACAACGTCAAGCCTTCGGTCGAGGTTCGTTCCCGCCGCGTTGGCGGTGCGACCTACCAGGTGCCCGTCGAAGTCCGGACCGAGCGGCGCGAGGCCCTGGCCATCCGCTGGCTCATCACCGCTGCCCGCGGCCGCAACGAGAACACGATGGAAGAGCGTCTGGCCGGCGAACTGGTCGATGCCGTGAACTCGCGTGGCACTGCCGTGAAGAAGCGCGAAGACACCCACAAGATGGCCGACGCCAACAAGGCGTTCAGCCACTACCGTTGGTAAACCAAATCTACGCCTGAGGACCCCCCCATGGCCCGCGACTATCCTCTCGACCATTACCGAAACTTCGGCATCATGGCGCACATCGATGCCGGCAAGACCACGACGACAGAGCGTATCCTTTACTACACCGGAAAGTCTCACAAGATTGGCGAAGTCCATGACGGCGCCGCGACCATGGACTGGATGGAGCAGGAGCAGGAGCGGGGCATCACCATCACCTCGGCTGCGACCACGACCTTCTGGCGGTGGCAGGAAGATCCGACCGCCGAAGGCACGGACGACACCAAGTTCCGCTACAACATCATCGATACCCCCGGCCACGTCGACTTCACCATCGAAGTCGAGCGTTCGCTGGCCGTGCTCGACGGTGCCGTTGCGCTGCTCGACGGCAACGCAGGTGTCGAGCCGCAGACCGAGACCGTGTGGCGCCAGGCCGACCGGTACAAGGTTCCGCGTCTCGTCTTCGTCAACAAGATGGACAAGATCGGCGCCGACTTCTTCAACTGCGTGAAGATGATCAAGGACCGCACCGGCGCGACCCCCGTTCCGGTGAACTTCCCGATCGGCTCCGAGGACAAGCTCGAGGGCATCGTCGACCTGATCACCATGGAAGAATGGGTGTGGCAGGGCGAGGATCTGGGCGCGTCCTGGACCCGTCAACCGATCCGCGAGGATTTGCAGGACCTCGCCGACGAATGGCGCGGCCACCTGATCGAGCATGCCGTCGAGATGGACGACACCGCGATGGAGGCCTACCTCGAAGGCGAAGAGCCCGATGTGGCGACCCTGCGTTCGCTGGTTCGCAAGGGCTGCCTCTCGATGTCCTTCGTTCCGGTCCTCGGCGGTTCCGCGTTCAAGAACAAGGGTGTCCAGCCGCTGCTGAACGCCGTGATCGACTTCCTGCCGAGCCCGCTCGACGTGGTCGACTACATGGGCTTCAAGCCGGGCGACGAAACGGAAACCCGCAACATCGCGCGCCGCGCCGACGACAACATGCCGTTCGCCGGCCTGGCGTTCAAGATCATGAACGACCCGTTCGTCGGTTCGCTGACCTTCACCCGGATCTACTCCGGCGTGATGAAGAAGGGCGACTCGATCCTGAACTCCACCAAGGGCAAGAAAGAGCGCATCGGCCGTATGATGATGATGCACTCCAACAACCGCGAGGAGATCGAGGAAGCCTTCGCCGGCGACATCATCGCGCTTGCGGGCCTGAAGGAGACCACCACCGGTGACACGCTCTGCGCCGTCAACGATCCGGTGGTGCTCGAAACCATGACCTTCCCCGACCCGGTCATCGAGATCGCGGTCGAGCCGAAGACCAAGAACGACCAGGAGAAGATGTCTCAGGGTCTGGCCCGTCTGGCCGCCGAGGACCCGTCGTTCCGCGTCGAGACCGACCTCGAGTCCGGTCAGACCATCATGAAGGGCATGGGCGAACTTCACCTCGACATTCTGGTCGACCGTCTGAAGCGGGAGTTCAAGGTCGAGGCGAACATCGGTGCGCCGCAGGTGGCCTATCGCGAGACGATCTCAAAGCAGGTCGAGCATTCCTACACCCACAAGAAGCAGTCGGGTGGTTCGGGGCAGTTCGCCGAGGTCAAGCTGGTCATCACCCCAACCGAGCCGGGCGAGGGCTACTCCTTCGAGAGCAAGATCGTCGGTGGTGCGGTGCCGAAGGAATACATCCCCGGCGTCGAGAAGGGCATCAAGTCGGTCATGGACTCCGGTCCGCTTGCTGGCTTCCCGGTGATCGACTTCAAGGTCGCCCTGGTCGACGGCAAGTTCCACGACGTTGACTCCAGCGTTCTCGCGTTCGAGATCGCCGCTCGCATGGGCATGCGCGAAGGCATGAAGAAGGCCGGCGCCAAGCTGCTCGAGCCGATCATGAAGGTCGAGGTGATCACCCCGGAGGAATACACCGGCGGCATCATCGGTGACCTGACCTCCCGTCGTGGCCAGGTGACCGGCCAGGAACCCCGCGGCAACGCGGTGGCGATCAACGCCTTCGTGCCGCTGGCCAACATGTTCGGCTACATCAACACGCTGCGCTCCATGTCCTCGGGCCGTGCGCAGTTCACGATGCAGTTCGATCACTACGATCCGGTGCCGCAGAACATCTCGGACGAGATCCAGGCCAAGTACGCCTAAGAGCAAATCGGGATTTTGGGGGCGGTGTCCAAACCGCCCCCGCACAGAACAAGGAGGCCATCATGGCAAAGGAAAAGTTTCAGCGTAACAAACCGCATGTGAACGTCGGCACGATTGGTC
>NZ_JBHTJT010000044.1:0-45245 GCF_042676185.1 Tropicimonas aquimaris
TGTTCGCCATTCTCTGTCCTCCGTTTCCTAAACATAACGGTGGACCAGTTCAGATGGGGCACTCCAATGCCGTTCGGCTCGTTCGCGGACAGGAAGATGCCATCGACGTTCTCAGGCTCGACGCCGTCGACGTGATCGTTCTCGATCTGGTGCTCGAGGAAGGGAGTGCGCTCGCCGTTGCCGATTTCGCGTCCTACAAGCACCCTGACACGAAGGTCGTGTTCGTGACTAACACCACCTTCTTTTCGGATGGGTCGATCTTCAGGCTGGCGCCGAATGCCTGCGCATTCCTGCAATCACAGACGCCGCCCGAGGATCTCACGATGATGGTCGAGCACTACGGCGCCGCGGCGCACTGAACCGGCCCGACGGCCATGACCGATAGAGACCACGTCGGTCATGTGTTTGAAAGGCATCGGTTTCCTGCCAGCTTTCGGCCTCGGTGGTTGACAGGTGGCGAGCGGTGCGCGCCAATAGAGGTGTTCGGTGCGGGAGTCGTAGGTATGTCTGAGTTTCTTCCCAAGGAAGTGCGCGAGGAGCTGGAATCCGCGCGCAAGGAGACCAAGCGTCGGCGTTCGCGGATGGTGGTCCGCGTGGGGGACGAGGACTTCACGATCCTGCGCCACTGGGAGGGCGGTTTCGCGCTCGATGTGGCCGATGCGCCGGGGCTGCGCGGGCTGGTCGATCTCTATGACGGCGGGCGGCATCTCTGCCAGGCGCTGATCGTCGCCTCCGCGGAGGCCGATGGCGAGCGGGTCTTCGAGGTCAAGCGGACGACCCCGGCAGCGGGCGCTGCTCCGGCAGCGGATTTCGTACGTGACCGTCCGGAGCCCTCGGGCCTTCTTCCCCGGAACTGACCGGCCGCGACATGCCCCGGGATTGCCACAGGTGTTAACGCAGGCGCTGCCGGGTCAGGGCAGGATCTCGACCTCTGTGCCCATCGGCGTGTAGCGGAAAAGCTCCTCGATCTCCTCGTCGCTGATCGCGACGCAGCCGGCCGTCCAGTCGCCGCGCAGGTCCGGGCGGCCCTTGCGCTGGTTCGGCTGACCGTGGATGAAGATGTCCCCGCCGGGCGAGACGCCGGCCTCGCTGGCCCGGGCGCGGTGCGATCGCTGCGGATAATCGATGCCGAGCGAAAGGTGATAGGCGCTCTGGTTGTTGCGCCTGTCGATGCGGAACACCCCTTCCGGCGTCCGCCCGTCGCCTTCCTCGAACTTGTCGCCCGCAGGCGCGAAGCCGAGCGCGATCGGGCGATAGACCTTCTGGATCCTGCCGTCGCGATAGACGCGCATGGTGCGGCGCGTCTTGTCCACCACGATGCGGTCGATCTCGGCGGTGAGCTGGCGCGGCGGGGTCATGTCCCAGGGCTGGAAGCGATCCCAGAGGGCATGGCCGGTGGCGCCCGGCGGCCCCAGGATTATCGTCAGCAGCACGGCATGACCCAGCCCCGGCATCACTGCAGGTCCGAGAACGCGCTGGCCAGCCGCTCCATCGCCTCGGCGACCCGGCTGCGGGGCGTCCCGAAGTTGAACCGCAGGACACTGTCGCCGCCCTTGCCGAAGGTGGGGCCGTGGTTGGTCGCGATCCGCGCGCCTTTCTCGACGCGTGCGGTGAACTCCTCGCGGGCCATGCCGGTGCCGGAGAAGTCGACCCACGCGAGGTAGGTCGATTGCATCGGCATCGAGCGCAGGCCGGGGATCGCGTTGATCGACGAATCGACGAGTTGCCGGTTTCCGTCCAGGTAGGCGACCAGATCGTCGACCCAGGCCGCGCCTTCCGGGGAATAGGCGGCCTCGGTCATGAAGAGGCCGAAGGAGTTCGGCGACTTGCCAAGCCCCGCCATGCGCCGCGCGAAGCGGTCGCGAAGGTTCGGGTCCTCTATGATGACCTGACCGGTATGGGCGCCGGCGATATTGAAGGTCTTGGACGGCGCGGTCAGCATGATCAGCCGGTCGGCGATGCCGGGCAGGGTGCTCATCGGGATGTGGTGCGCGCCGGGATAGACGATGTCGTGGTGGATCTCGTCCGAGACGATCATCAGGTCATGGCGCCGTGCGAAATCCGCGATGCCTTCGAGCTCGGCGCGGGTCCAGACCCGGCCGCCGGGATTGTGCGGCGAGCAGAGGATCAGCATCTTTTCCGAGCCGGTCATCTGCGCGTCCCAGGCATCGAAATCCATCCGGTAGATGCCGTCCTGGACGGGCATCTCGCATTCCACCACGTTGCGCCCCGCCGCGCGAATGACCCGGGCGAAGGCGTGATAAACGGGCGTGAACAGCACGATGTCGTCGCCGGGCGCGGTGAAGGCCTCGAGGTTGATGGCGACCGCGTTGACCAGCCCGGCGGTGGTGAAAATCCAGGACGGGTCCACCTGCCAGCCATGCCGCTCCTTCATCCACCAACAGATCGCCTCGCGATAGCTGCGGTCGTCGCCGTGGTAGCCGAAGACACCGTGATCGACCATGCCCTGCACCGCGTCCAGCACGCAGCGGGGGGGACGGAAATCCATGTCGGCCACCCACATCGCGATCCCGTCGTCGGCCGGGACGCCGTAGCGCTCCTCCATCATGTCCCACTTCACGCAATGAGTTCCGCGGCGGTCGATGATTTCGTCGAATGACATGGTGCACCTCGTTGTTCCTGGAGCGCCAAGCTACCCGCAGGGCGGGCAGGGGCAAGGGGTATACCGCAGTCGTGATATTGCACCGGCCGCACCCTTGCCTTACATCCCCGCGCATGACCCTGCGTTCCATTCTCATCCATCCCGATCCGCGCCTGAAAAAGGTCTGCGAGCCAGTGCCCGACCTCACTGACGAGTTGCGGGTGCTCGCCGATGACATGCTTCAGACCATGTATGACGCGCCCGGCATCGGCCTGGCCGCGCCGCAGGTCGGGATCACCAAGCGCCTGATCGTGCTGGATTGCGTGAAGGAAGAGGGCGCGACCCCGAGGCCGCTGGTGATGTTCAATCCCGAGGTCGTGGCGAGCTCGGACGAGCGCAGCGTCTACGAGGAGGGCTGCCTGTCGATCCCGGACCAGTACGCCGAGGTCGAGCGCCCGTCGGAGGTCACCGTGCGCTGGGTGGACCGCGATGGCCGGCTGCAGGAAGAGACCTTCGCCGATCTCTGGGCGACCTGCGTGCAGCACGAGATCGACCATCTCGACGGCATCCTGTTCATCGACTACCTCAAGCCGCTCAAGCGTCAGCTGATCACCCGCAAGATGCAGAAGCTCAAGCGCGAGCGCGCGAGGGCCTGATCGCATGCCGAAGCTCAAGATCCAGATGTGGCCGGCACCGGTGCTCGCTCGGGTCTGCGAGCCGGTGGGAGAGATCGACGCCGGCATACGGACGCTGGCCAGCGACATGCTCGAGACGATGTATGCCGCCGAGGGGCGCGGCCTCGCGGCGCCGCAGGTCGGTCACGCCCTGCGCCTGTTCGTCATGGACTCGGCCTGGAAGGAGCGTGCGCCGGATCCGGTGATCTGCATCAATCCCGAGATCACCTGGACCTCGCCGGAACGAGCCGCCCATGACGAAGGCTGCCTGTCGATTCCCGGCATCGCCGCCCGCGTCGAACGCCCGGCGCAGATCCACATGACCTGGACGGACATCGACGGACGTGCGCAGGAGGCGGATCTCGAAGGTTTTGCCGCGATCTGCGCCCAGCACGAGGTCGACCATCTCGATGGCATCGTCACCCTCGACCGGCTTGACCGGCAGACCCGTCAGGCGCTGATCGAGGAATACAGCGCGTGAGCCCCCGGCCCTTCGTGCGCTGGCCCGACAAGCGCCTGCGGACGCCCGCGGCGCCGGTCGGGGAGATCAACGACGAAATCCGCGCGATCTGGGACGACATGGTCGACACGATGGAGGCAATGCCCGGTCTCGGGCTCGCGGCGCCGCAGATTGGGGTCATGCTGCGTCTCGCGGTTGTCGACTGCTCCACCGAGCGCGGCCAGGCCGTGCGGCTTGCCGATCCGCAGATCCTGTCCGCCAGCGAGGCGCTGCGCGCACATGAGGAGGCGAGCCCGAACCTGCCCGGCGTGCACGCCCGGCTGGAGCGCCCCGCGAAGGTCGACGTCGCTTTCACCGACCAGACGGGGATGCGGGTGCGCCGGGCCTTTGAGGGGCTTTGGGCGACCTCGGTGCAGCACCAGATCGACCATCTCGACGGGCGGATGTATTTCGACCGGCTGAGCCGGACGAGGCGGGACATGCTGATCAAGCGGGCACGCAAGACAAGGGAGTGAGGGGATGAAGGTCGTCTTCATGGGAACGCCGGACTTTTCGGTGCCGGCGCTCGACGCGCTGGTCGCGGCCGGCCACGAGATCGCAGCCGTCTACACCCAGCCACCGCGTCCAGCGGGTCGCGGCAAGAAGCCCCGTCCCAGCCCTGTGCAGGCGAGGGCCGAGGCACTCGGCCTCGAGGTCCGCCATCCGGTCTCGCTGCGCCCGCAGGAGGAGAAGGAGGCCTTTGCCGCGCTTGGCGCCGATGTCGCCGTGGTGGTCGCCTACGGACTGATCCTGCCCCGCGCCATCCTCGACGCGCCAGCGCAGGGCTGCCTCAACATCCATGCCTCGCTGCTGCCGCGCTGGCGCGGCGCCGCGCCGATCCACCGCGCGATCATGGCGGGGGATTCGGAGACTGGGATCTGCATAATGCAGATGGAGGCCGGGCTCGACACCGGCCCCGTGCTTCTGCGGCAGGCCACGCCGATCGGGCCGGAGGATACCACCGCAGACCTGCACGACCGCCTTGCCGCCATGGGCGGCGGATTGATCGTCGAAGCGTTGTCCCGCCTCGACGGGCTCGCGCCCCAGGTGCAGCCCGACGAAGGCGTCACCTATGCCGAAAAGATCGACAAGGTCGAGGCCCGCATCGACTGGTCCCGCCCGGCCGAGGAGGTCGACCGCCAGATCCGCGGCCTGTCCCCGTTCCCGGGCGCCTGGTGCGAGATCGGCGAGGAGCGGCTGAAGCTTCTTCGGTCGCGGCTCGCAGTGGGCGAGGGACAGCCCGGCGAGGTTCTGGGCGGATTTCGGATCGCCTGCGGCAGCGGCGCGATCGAGATACTCGAAGCGCAGCGTCAGGGCAAACGCCCGATGGCCGTGGAAGAAATCCTGCGCGGCCTGACCCTGCCGGACCGGATCTCCTGATCCTGCCTTGTGAAAGAGTTTACTTGCCTCCGGCGGGGATATTCCAGGACAGAAGAAGTCATGACCTGTGAACCGGGATGGGCGACACTCCGGCTACGGTACAGGCGGGGACGCCAATGACCGTGACAGGAGAAGTCGCCCGGCCTCCGCTTTGATGGCCGGGCGCGCCCGCTGCTTCTTCTGTCGAAAAATATCCCCGCCGGAGGCATCGCCCGCAGGGCGGTTCACTTCTTGAAAGGGGCCATTCCTGCGCGCGCCAGTTCGTCCGCGCGCTCGTTCTCCGGGTGGCCGGCGTGGCCCTTGACCCATTCCCAGGTGACCTTGTGGCGGGCCTGCGCGGTGTCGAGACGCTTCCAGAGTTCCTCGTTCTTCACCGGCTTCTTGCTCGCGGTCTTCCAGCCGTTTCGCTTCCAGCCGTGGATCCAGCCGGTCACCCCGTTCTTCACGTAGGCCGAATCGGTCACGATGGTGATCGCGGAGGGGCGGGAGAGGCTTTCCAGCGCCGAGATCGCGGCCAGAAGCTCCATGCGGTTGTTGGTGGTGGCCGCTTCGCCGCCGTTGAGTTCGCGTTCCTTCACGACGGTCTCGCCGTCCTTGGCCTGCAGCAGGACGCCCCAGCCTCCGGGGCCGGGATTCCCGGAGCAGGCTCCGTCGGTATAGGCAAAAAGCTCGGGCATGCGGGGCGGATACGTCAGTGATCGGGGCAGGGCAAGGGGGCACGACCGGCAGAGCCGGTGCAGGCAGTGTCAGGCAAGCGCCACGACGGAAAGGCAGGCCACGACCACGACGGTCAGTGGCACCCGCAAGGCCATCCACCAGCGCGGCGTCAGGCCGTTGGACCAGAGCAGCCAGTCGATTCCGAGCACGCCGAGAAAACCCACGATCAGGTAGATCGCGGTGCTGACCGGCCCGGTGCCGCTGAAGAAGAAGGCCCAGAGCGCCGGAATCACCGAGAGCGCATATCCGAGGCTGGCCGCCTCGCCCTCCGCCCGCGCCGCGAAGCCCCAGAGCACGCCGGACATGAAGGCGAGGATGATCGTGCCGTAGTAAAGCAGGATATAGGGCGCGACGAACCTGGGGCCGACGGTGGCGAGGGTCAACTCCTGCAGCGCCGGCACGAACCGTGTGAGCACGCCCCACAGGAACGGGAGCAGCCCGGCGATGCCGAGCACGAGCGCCATGCGTGGAATGTCTCTCATGCCCGCTCCAGTGCGAGGCGGGCGCCGAGGGCGGCGAAGATGGCGGCGAAAGAGCGGTTGAGCCAGCGCATGGCCGTTTCGCTCGACAGGATCAGGGTGCGGGCGGACGCCGCGAAGACCCCGTAGAGGACGAAGACGGCGAAGGTCATCGCCATGAAGACCGCGCCGAGGCTCAGCATCTCGGAGGTTGCCGTGGCGGCGGTGCCGGACAGGAAGGGCGGCAGCAGGGCGAGGAAGAAGATCGAGAGCTTGGGGTTGAGGATGTTGATCAGCGCCCCTCGGCGGGCGATCTGCCAGCCGTTAAAGCAATGCGCCGAAGGCGAGATCGCGAGCGCCCCGCCGGAGCGTAGCGCCTGCCATGCGAGCCAGAGCAGGTAGGCCACGCCGGCGAACTTCACCACCTGGAACAGGAGCGCCGAGGTGTGGAGCAGCGCGGCCAGCCCGAGCACGGCGGCGAGCAGATGCGGGACGATCCCGATCGTGCAGCCGAGCGCGGCCCAGATCGCGGCGCGTCGGCCCTGACCCAGCCCGGTCGCCAGCGTGTAGACCACCCCGGTGCCCGGGGCGAGCACAACGACGAATGCGGTGAGCAGGAACTGAACGGAGATCATGCGGTCACCTGCCGGAGCACACGCGGCACCTTGAACTCGACCCGCTCGACCGCAGTTTCCACCTGTTCGAGCGTCACCTCGAAATGGTCGCTGACCGCATCTATGACCTCCCGGACCAGCACCTCGGGGGCCGAGGCGCCGGCGGTGATGCCGAGCGCGCTGATCCCTTCCAGCGCGCGCCAGTCGATGTCGGAGGCTCGCTGCACGAGTTGGGCGTAGCCGCAGCCGGCACGGGCGCCAACCTCGACCAGGCGCCGCGAGTTGGAGGAATTCGGCGCTCCGATCACGAGGATCGCATCGACCTTGGGCGCCATTGCCTTGACCGCCTCCTGGCGGTTGGTGGTGGCGTAGCAAATGTCTTCCTTGTGCGGTCCTATGATCGCGGGGAAACGGGCCTGCAGCGCGGCGACGACCTCGGCGGTGTCGTCGATCGAGAGGGTTGTCTGGGTGACATAGGCGAGGCGCTGCGGGTCGCGCACCTCCAGCGTGGCCACGTCCGCCGCGGTCTCCACCAGCAGAACGTCGCCCTCGGGGAGCTGGCCCATGGTTCCGATCGTCTCGGGGTGGCCGGCATGGCCGATCATGATGATCTGCAAACCTTCCTCGGCGTGGCGCTCGGCCTCGATATGGACCTTGCTGACCAGCGGGCAGGTGGCGTCGACATAAATCATGTTGCGCCGTTCGGCCTCGGCGGGCACCGCCTTGGGCACCCCGTGGGCCGAGAAGATCACCGGGCGATCCTCCGGGCAATCCTCAAGTTCCTCGACGAAGACGGCCCCCTTGTTGCGCAGCCCGTCGACCACGTAGCGGTTGTGCACGATCTCGTGGCGCACGTAGACGGGCGCGCCCCATTTCTCGAGCGCCATCTCGACGATCTTGATTGCGCGGTCGACACCGGCGCAGAAGCCGCGCGGCGCGGCCAGGTAGAGGGTCAGGTTCGGTTTGGTCATGCGCTACCTCCGGGCCCCACAGGTAAGGCCACAGCCCGCGCCCGTCCAGCGCTGATGCCCGGGATCGATGCATGGCCTGACTGCGTCGCAAACGAAAACACGGCCCGCATACAATGCGGACCGTGCCGAATAACTCCCGAAGGTGTCGGGTCAGTCGCGAGCGTATTCCTCGGACTGGGCGACCTCCTGCGGACGCGGTTCGCGCGGCGGGCGACCGATCACGTCCTTGAGATCGTCGAGCTCGATGAAATTGTCGGCCTGACGGCGCAGCTCGTCCGCAATCATCGGCGGCTGGCTGCGGATGGTGGAAACCACAGACACCCGGACGCCCGAGCGTTGCAGGCTCTCAACCAGCGGGCGGAAATCGCCGTCGCCGGAGAACAGGACAATATGATCTACCCGCGGCGCCAGCTCCATGGCATCGACGGTGAGCTCGATATCCATGTTGCCCTTGACCTTACGTCGGCCCTGGCTGTCGATGTATTCCTTCGCGGGCTTCGTGACCATGGTAAAGCCGTTGTAGTGCAACCAGTCCACCAGCGGCCGAATCGGCGAGTAGTCGTCGTTTTCAAGCAACGCGGTGTAGTAGAACGCCCGCAGCAACTTTCCCCTGCGCATGAACTCCTGTCGCAGCAGTTTGTAATCAATATCAAAGCCAAGGGACTTTGCTGCTGCGTAGAGGTTCGAACCGTCGATGAAGAGCGCAAGCCGCTCGTCTCTGTAGAACATCAAATATCCTTCCGATATATCTGCCCGGCCTGTGAGTGAGTGGTGAGTGGTTCGGCCGAACAGAATGGAAAAAATAAGGAAATACGATCCTGCCGCAAGATATACCACGTTACAAAACGGACACAAAGGCGTTCATTTCGATAGGCTCGAATGTTGCAGCTATGGGGATGTCGCCGAAAGACCTTGTATTTGCAGGAGTTGAGGCCCTCGAATGCGATGCCGTCCGGGTCGTTGCAGCGAGTCGTCTTTTTGCCACACCTTGCGTGCCGGCCGGTGCCGGGCCCGACTATGTGAATGCCGCGGCGGTGGTGCAAACCTCTCTGAATGCCGGGGCCCTGCTGGCGCATCTTCATGCCGTGGAAAAGCGGTTCGAACGCAGCCGCAGCCAACGTTGGGGGGCGCGGTCGCTGGATCTGGATCTGCTGGACTTCGGCGGTGTCTTGCTGCCCGATCGGGGAACCTGGGAACATTGGCGGGCGTTGCCATTCGAGCGCCAGCGCGAGGAGGCGCCGGACCAGTTGATCCTGCCGCATCCGCGCATCCAGGATCGCGCCTTCGTGCTCGTGCCGCTGGCCGATATCGCGCCCGGCTGGGTGCATCCCGTGCTGGGGCAGAGCGTCACGGAGCTTTGTGCGGGCTTGACCGAGGCGGACATGTCGGGGATTGTCCCGCTGGACTGTTCCGAATCCCTTGCGCTTTTGGCCAAGGGGAGTTAAGGAACGCGCTCCCACCCCTGGCAGGACTGGAGTTTCCCATGGCCCGCGTGACGGTCGAAGATTGCGTTGACAAGGTTCCCAACCGTTTCGAGCTGGTGATGCTCGCCGCTCATCGTGCGCGCGAGATCTCTTCGGGTTCCCAGATCACCATCGACCGCGACAACGACAAGAACCCCGTCGTGGCGCTGCGCGAGATCGCGGACGAGACCCAGCAGGCCAACGACCTGCGCGAACGGATGATCGAGGCCAACCAGACCCAGATCGAGGTGGACGAGCCCGAAGAGGATTCGATGGCCCTGCTGATGGGCGCCGAGACCCCGGACAAGCCCGCCGACGACGGGATGGACGAGGAGAAGCTGCTGCGCGCGCTGATGGAAGCGCAGGAGCCTCGCTGAGGCCCGAGGCGAACATCTGGTGAGACCGGCGCGCAATGATTGATGTCGAAGACCTGGTTGCGCTCGTCACCGCCTACAACCCGCACAGCAATACAGAGAAGCTCCGGGAGGCCTATGCCTACGGGGCTGAAATGCATGCGGGCCAGACACGCCACTCTGGCGAGCCCTATTTCACGCATCCGGTGGCCGTCGCCGCGCTGCTGACCGAGCAGCGGCTGGATGATGCGACGATCATCACCGCCCTGCTGCACGACACCGTCGAGGACACGCGGGCGAACTTCTCCGACCTGGAGCGCCGATTCGGCAGCGAGGTCGCGGAACTTGTGGACGGCGTCACCAAGCTGACCAACCTGCAGCTGACCTCGACCGAGACCAAGCAGGCGGAGAATTTCCGCAAGCTGTTCATGGCGATGTCCAAGGACCTCCGGGTGATCCTCGTCAAGCTGGCGGACCGCCTGCACAACATGCGGACGATCAAGTACCAGCGCCCCGACAAGCAGGTGAAGAAGTCCCGCGAGACCATGGACATCTATGCGCCGCTCGCCGGCCGGATGGGCATGCAGTGGATGCGCGAGGAACTGGAGGACCTGTCGTTCCGGGTTCTTAACCCGGAGGGGCGCTCCTCGATAATCCGCCGCTTCATCACGCTCCAGCGCGAGACCGGTGACGTGATCCACAAGATTACGCACGACATCCGGCTGGAGCTGGACCGCGTGGGCATCGAGGCCGAGGTCTTCGGCCGGGCCAAGAAGCCCTATTCGATCTGGCGCAAGATGCAGGAGAAGGGGCAGGGCTTCTCCCGCCTGTCCGACATCTATGGCTTCCGCGTCATCACCGAGGACGAACTGGACTGCTACCTCGTGCTCGGGGCCATCCACCAGCGCTGGAAGGCGGTGCCGGGCCGGTTCAAGGACTACATCAGCCAGCCCAAGTCGAACGGCTATCGCTCGATCCACACCACGGTTTCGGGGCGCGACGGCAAGCAGGTCGAGGTGCAAATCCGCACCCGCCAGATGCACGAGGTTGCCGAGTCCGGGGTTGCGGCGCATTGGTCCTATCGCGACGGCGTGCGCGCGGAGAACCCCTTCGCCGTCGATCCGGCCAAGTGGATCACGACCCTGTCGGAGCGGTTCGACGATTCCTCCAACACCGATTTCCTCGAGCACATGAAGCTCGAGATGTATTCCGACCAGGTGTTCTGCTTCACCCCCAAGGGCGACGTGATCAAGCTGCCCAAGGGCGCCACGCCGCTGGATTATGCCTACGGCATCCACACCCGCATCGGCGACAGCTGCGTCGGCGCCAAGATCGACGGCGTGCGGGTGCCGCTGTGGACCCGGCTCAAGAACGGCCAGTCGGTGGAGATCATCACCGCCGAGGGACAGCGCCCGCAGGCGACATGGCTCGACATCGTGGTCACCGGCCGGGCGAAATCCGCGATCCGGCGCTCCCTGCGCGAGGAAAACCGCGAGCGCTACATCAAGCTGGGCTCCGAACTGGCGCGCGTGGCCTTCGACCATGTCGGCAAGAAGGCCACGGACAAGGCGCTGCGGACGGCGGCCCGGCAGATGGGTCTGGAGGACGGCGAGGAACTCCTTGCCCGCCTCGGCAGCGCCGAACTCTCGGCCCGCGACGTGGTCAGCACGCTCTACCCGGAACTCGCCGCCCGCGAGGGCGAGGAGGTGGAGCAGGAGCGAGCGGTTCTCGGCCTCGCCCCGGACCAGACTCCGACGCGCGGCAAGTGCTGCCAGCCGGTTCCGGGCGAGCGGATCGTCGGCATCACCTATCGCGGTCAGGGCGTGGTGGTCCACGCCATCGACTGCCCGACCCTCGTCGATCTCGAGGACCAGCCCGACCGTTGGGTCGATCTGCACTGGCACTCCGGCCTGCACGCGGCCATCTATACGGTGACGATGCAGATGACGATCAGCAATGACGCCGGGGTAATGGGTCGAATCTGCACATTGATCGGCGAGCAGAAGGCAAATATCTCCGACCTGCACATCGTTGACAGGAAACCGGACTTCTATCGCCTCGAAATCGACGTGGATCTGCGCGACGTGGAACAACTGCACATGGTGATGACCGCGTTGGAGGCCGACAATGATGTTGCCGAGGTGTCGCGGGTGCGGAACGTCGACGGTCTGGACTGAGCGCCGGAAAAATTGAAGTGGGAGTTCTTGAGGCGTGGTCTTCAAGAGGCGTGAGAAACGGAGCTGGCTGCAGGTCGTAGCCGAAAGTCTCTGGCCGCGGGGCGGCTGGGGGCGCGCTGCGATCTACGTCAAGCACCGCATCCGCCGCCTGCCCGACAAGCCGCACCGCATCGCCCGCGGCATCTTCTCAGGCGTCTTCGTGTCCTTCACGCCGTTCTACGGGCTGCATTTCATCACCGCCTTCATGGTCGCCAAGGCGATCGGCGGCAATATCCTCGCCGCGATGCTGGCCACCTTCTTTGGCAATCCGCTCACCTTCCCGTTCATTGCCGCCATCTCGCTCAAGATCGGGTACTGGATCCTCGGACTCGAACCGGCGCCCGGGTTCCGCCAGGAACTTCAGGAGCGGATCGAGGCGGGCGAGTTCCACCAGCACATGAATCAGAACCTGATGAGCAAGTTCTCGGGGGCCTTCGCCGATCTATGGGGGAATTTCCGCGCGATCTTCACCGACGACGTGGCGAACTGGGACCGGCTCAGCCTGTTCTACCACGAGGTTTTCCTGCCGTTCCTCGTGGGAGGCATCATTCCCGGAATCATCGCCGGGCTGATCGCCTATTACGTCACTCTGCCGATCATTACCGCCTACCAAAACCGCCGCCAGAAGCGGATCAAGAAGCGGCTTGTCGAGCTGCGTGCCGCGCAGGCGGCCGCATCCGTCGGCAAGGTGGGCACGCCCGGTCACTGAGTCCAAATTCCGTTCGGAAGTATCGCGGGGGACGGGGGCGGCGCCCCATTCCCCCGTGTCAGCTGAAAATCAGGTGAACCTGTTGTCGCGCGGGAAGCCGTAGGGCGGCTGTCGTCCAACCGAGGCGCGCTTCCCGACATATGGCGAGAGGTCTTTCTCGTGGCGCACCTGCCCGTTGGGCATGGTCCACTTCAGCCCGTCCTCGCCGCGGAAGGTGGTCAGGTCCGACAACCCGCCATCGAGCTCGAGCGTCCCCTGCCGTCCGCGGGTCTGGTTGTATTTCTGGATCCGCACGCCCTTGCCCCGGGTCATTTCCGGAAGCTCGTCGACAGGGAAGACGAGGAATTTGCGGTTCTTCGAGATCACCGCCACGTGGTCGCCCTCGATCGGCTTGCAGATCACCGCCGTGACGTCGTCTTTCACGTTCAGCACCTGCTTGCCAGCGCGGGTCTGCGCCAGAACCTCGTCGGACGGCACCACGAACCCGTCGCCCGCCGAGGACGCCACCAGCAGCCGCTGCCCGGCGCGATGGATCATCAGGTCCACGATCTCGGTCTCGTTCGGCAGGTCGACCATCAGCCGGACCGGCTCGCCCATCCCGCGCCCACCGGGCAATTGCGAGGCGGAGAGCGTGTAGAAACGCCCGTTCGAGCCGAAGATTAGCAGCCGGTCGGTGGTCTCGGCGTGGAACAGGAAGCGGCCCTCGTCGCCGTCCTTGAACTTGAGCTCGCTGTCGAGAGCGATGTGGCCCTTCATCGCCCGGATCCAGCCCATCCTGGAGCAGACCACGGTGATCGGCTCGCGGTCGATCATCGCCTCGAGCGGCACCTCGGTCACTTCGACGGCCTCGGCAAAGCTGGAGCGGCGTTCTCCGCCTGGGGCCTTCTTGCCGAATTTCGCGCGGATTTCCTTCAGTTCCTCGGCGATCCGGGCCCATTGCAGGCCTTCGTCGTCGAGCAGGTCCTGCAGCCCGGCGCGCTCCTCCATCAGGGCCGATTGCTCGGCGAGCAGTTCCATCTCCTCGAGCCGGCGCAAGCTGCGCAGGCGCATGTTGAGGATCGCCTCGGCCTGGACCTCGGACAACGAGCCTTCTTCACCCTTGGCCAGCGGCGCCGGCGGCACGTAATCGGCCTCGCTGAGCGCCCGCGGGAATTCTCGTCCCCAGGTCTCGCGCATCAGCGCATCCTTCGGCGCCTCGTCGTAGCGGATGATCTCGATCACCCGGTCGAGGTTCAGGAAGGCGATGATGAAGCCCTCGAGCACTTCGAGGCGGTGGTCGATCTTTTCAAGCCGGTGCTGCGAACGGCGCACAAGCACGTTCTGCCGGTGGTCGAGGAAGGCGCGCAGCACCTCCTTGAGCGAGCAGACCTTGGGCGTGCGGCCGTCGATCAGCACGTTCATGTTCATCGAGAACCGCGTCTCCAGCTCGGAGGTGCGGAACAGCATGTTCATCAGCACGTCGGCATCGACGTTGCGCGAGCGCGGCTCCAGCACGATGCGGATGTCCTCGGCGCTTTCGTCGCGCACGTCGGCCAGGATCGGCACCTTCTTGGTCTGGATCAGCTCGGCGAGTTTCTCGATCAGTTTGGACTTCTGGACCTGATAGGGGATCTCGGTAACCACGATCTGCCACTGGCCGCGCCCGGTCTCCTCGATCTCCCAGCGGGAGCGCAGACGGAAGGCGCCGCGCCCTGTGCGGTAGGCCTCCGCGATGTTCTCGCGCGGCTCCACGATCACGCCGCCGGTCGGGAAATCCGGGCCGGGGATGTAGTTGAGCAGCGTCTCGTCGCGGGCGTCCGGCGTCTTGATCAGATGCAGGCAGGCGCCGATCAACTCGTCCAGGTTGTGGGGCGGGATGTTGGTGGCCATGCCGACCGCGATGCCGCTCGATCCGTTGGCCAGAAGGTTCGGGAAGGCGGCCGGCAGCACTTCGGGTTCGGTCAGCGTGCCGTCGTAGTTCTCGCGGAAGTCGACGGCGTTCTCCGCAAGGCCCTCCATCAGCGCCTCGGCGGCGGCGGTCAGCCGGGCCTCGGTGTAGCGCGATGCCGCCGGGTTGTCGCCGTCGATGTTGCCGAAGTTGCCCTGCCCGTCGACCAGCGGGTAGCGGATCACGAAGTCCTGCGCCAGGCGGGCCATCGCGTCGTAGATCGCGGCGTCGCCGTGCGGGTGATAGTTGCCCATCACGTCGCCGGAAATCTTGGCCGACTTCCGGAAGGCCCCGGTTGCGGTGAGCCGAAGTTCCCGCATGGCATAGAGTATCCGCCGGTGGACCGGCTTCAGCCCGTCACGAGCGTCCGGCAGCGCGCGGTGCATGATCGTCGAGAGCGCATAGGTCAGGTAGCGCTCGCCGATGGCCCGGCGCAGCGGTTCGGACGTCTCAAGAGGTTGGCTTTCGGGGCGGTCCGCGTCGTCGCTCATGGCCTGCTGTGTAGCCAAGCGCGTGGCGGCGAACAAGCGGTTCCGCAATTCTACCTAATGGGCGGTATGGGCTGCTTCGTGATATGTTCGTCGAGCTCGATGTGATTCTGCTGTTAATTCGTGAGACGTTTTTGACTGAGGGGGATGGAAGATGCTCGGACGGTATGTGACCGGGACGCTGCTTGTTCTGGGTGTAGCGATGCTCATGGCGCCGCCGGCGCCCGAAGCCGACGTCGAGGACGTGCAAGTCACCCGCAGCGAGACGTCTCCCACGGCGCTGAACGCGCCAAAACGTGTCGACCTCGCCAAGGCGTCCGATGCCGCGCCCGTCGCAGTCGCGACCGCCGATGCCGCGCCGGTCGCCGCTTCGTCCGAGGATGCCGATGCCGTCCACGCCGCAATTCTCGAAGCGCTGAGCCTGGACCAGTCTGAAGATGCACCTGGCGCAGAGCAGGCAAGCGTCGAGCCCGCGTCTCTTGCCGACACGGATGAACCCGACGGGGAGCCCGTCGGCCTGATGGCCGGGCTTGGCGATCCGGGCTTCCTTGCCGTACCGACCGAAAATGTCCGCGATGCCGAAGCACAATCCGCCGGGTCCTCGCGCTTTCTGGTGACTGGCAACCGCGTCAACGTCCGCTCCGGGCCGTCCACGGCCTTCGATATCGTCGGATCGGTCGTCGCCGGAGATGCTGTCGAGCTTGTTGCCTTCGCTGGCGACGGCTGGGCGCAGATCCGTCTGCCCGACGGGCCGGAAGGCTACATGTCGCGCAATTTCCTGCAGGAAGAATAGCGCCGGAGAACGGCCGACTGGCGCATCGAAATTCGGGTGCAGCGGGCGAGATATTCCGGAACGTGGAACAATTTCCATGTGGGGGCATTGATCTTGCAAGGTTTTTTGCAGGAGTTGACGATGCTTGGACGCTATGTTGCCACCACGCTGACGGTTCTCGGTTTCGCCATGCTGGTCGCGGATGAGGACACTGCCCCGGGGCCGAGCCTGTCGGAGACGCCACTCCTCGCCCAGTTCGTGGCGCGCGTCGACTCGCGATCCGGCGGGGCGGTCGAGGTGTCGCGCACGGCCTTCGACCCGGCAGCGGTTGCGGCAGAGGATGCCGGAGCCGACGCGCCCTTCGAGGTCGCCTCTGCAAACCTGCCCGACGAAATGGTCCGGCTCGCCTCCGCCGGGGCGTCTGCCGAACCGGAGGACCGCCTGCCCGCCCAGGCTGCGCGGGTCCCCGCGGCCTCTGCGGGGGCCACCCCCGCCGCGACGCCCGACGCGGATCTGCTGCAGGTGCTGGGCAACCGGGTCAACCTGCGCGCCGGCCCGTCGACGCGGCACCCGGTGGTCGGCTCTGCCGGGCGGGGCGAGAAGGTCGAACTCGTCGCCTACGAGGGACCGGACTGGGCCCGTATCCGGCTTTCGGACGGCGCGACGGGGTTCATGTCCCGCCGCTTCCTCGTCCGTCCTGAGGCCGTGGACGGCTGACCACTTGCACCCCTGTCCCGGACGCGCCATGACGCGCGGAAACTGGCAGGAAGGGCAGGCATGGCGCAGAAATCCATTCTCATCACCGGATGCTCCTCGGGGATCGGCCTCGCATGTGCGCATGATCTGAAAGCGCGGGGCTGGCGCGTGTTCGCCACCTGCCGGAGACAGGAGGATTGCGCCCGGCTCGAGACCGATGGGCTCGAGAGCTTCCGCCTCGACTACACGGATGTCGACAGCATAAGCGCCGCGGTAGCCAAGGCGACCGCCCGCACCGGCGGCACGCTCGACGCGCTCTTCAATAACGGCGCCTTCGCGGTGCCCGGTGCGCTCGAGGATCTGCCCACCGACGGGCTGCGCTCGATCTTCGAAACCAACCTCTTCGGCTGGCACGAGCTGACGCGGCAGGTGATTCCGGTGATGCGCGCGCAGGGGCACGGCCGGATCGTCCAGTGCTCCTCCGTCCTCGGGCTGGTGCCGCTGAAGTGGCGCGGGGCCTATGTGGCGACGAAATACGCGCTCGAAGGCCTGACCGATGTGCTGCGGCTGGAGATGGAGGACACCGGCATACGGGTAGTCCTGATCGAGCCCGGGCCGATCACGTCGAAGTTCCGCGTGAACGCGATCCCGCAGTTCGAGCGCTGGATCGACTGGCGCAACTCGCCGCGCGCCGAGCAATACGAGACGAGCCTGCTGCAGCGTCTCTACAAGGATCGCGGCAAGGACCGTTTCGAACTGCCGCCCGAAGCGGTGGCCGCCAAGCTGCTGCACGCGATCGAAAGCCCGCGCCCGCGCCCGCGCTACTACGTCACCACGCCCGCCTATATCATGGGGGCGCTGCGGCGCCTGCTGCCGACCCCGGCGCTGGACGCGATCATCCGCAAAGGGTGAATTGGGCTTCGCAATCCGGAACGCGCGAGCTATGTCCTGACCAGACCCGGGGGGAAACCGATGCTGAACGATCCACTATTCATCGTTGTCGCCATCGCCGTGCTGTTGGTGCTGGCGATCCTGCTGACCGGTATCGGCGGTTTCGCCAAGGGTGGCGAATTCAACCGCAAGCACGCCAACCGGATCATGCGCTACCGGATCTATGCCCAGTTCGTGGCGATCATCCTGGTGCTGGCGTTCGTCTATTTCCGGCGAGGGGGCTGACATGGTCATTCTGAACAGGATTTACACGCGCACCGGCGACAAGGGCACGACGGCCCTCGGCAACGGCACGCGGGTGCCGAAACATGCGCTGCGGGTCGAGGCCTACGGCACCGTGGACGAATGCAACGCGACCCTCGGGCTGGCCCGGCTCCATGCCGATGGCGAGCTCAACGCCCGGCTCGCGGCGATCCAGAACGACCTGTTCGATCTTGGCGCCGATCTCTGCCGCCCTGAGATGGAAAAGGATGCCGAGGCAGAATACCCGCCGCTGCGGATGGTCGCGACCCAGGTGGAGCGGCTCGAGGCCGAGATCGACGCGATGAACGCGGACCTGTCGCCGCTGCGCAGTTTCATCCTGCCCGGCGGCTCGGCGCTGGCCGCGCATCTGCACCTCTGCCGGACGGTCTCCCGCCGGGCCGAACGGCTTGCGGTGGCCCTGACGGAAGTGGAGTCGGTCAACGAGCACGCGGTGAAATACCTCAACCGCTTGTCCGACTGGTTCTTCGTGGCCTCCCGCATCGCCAACGAGAACGGCACCGCCGACGTGCTCTGGGTGCCCGGCGCCAACCGCTGAGCAATGTGTCAGGAACGTTCGCTGGATCGCCCCTCATGCGCTGGCTCGGGGCTCATACGGCCTGCGAGATGCTCGCGAAACAAAATTACCTGCCGCGACAATAAACGCGGCGTCTCGTGCGTGTCGGGGGTCGCTTTTTGGCTGTCCGAGCGACAGGGGCTCCGTTAGGAAGTGTTCCGATGGTAACGAAATGCAACTTGCCGGTCGCCTCGACCGGCCCAGAAGGAGACACGTGAATGAAGGTCCTCGTACCCGTCAAGCGCGTGATCGACTACAATGTGAAGGTCCGCGTCAAGGCGGACGGAAGCGGCGTCGATCTTGCCAACGTGAAGATGTCGATGAACCCCTTCGACGAGATTGCCGTCGAAGAGGCGATCCGACTGAAGGAAGCCGGCAAGGCCGACGAGATCGTCGCAGTCTCGATCGGCGTCAAGCAGGCCCAGGAAACACTGCGCACCGCGCTGGCGATGGGCGCCGACCGTGCGATCCTCGTCGAGGCCGCCGATGACGTTAGCACCGATATCGAGCCGCTGGCCGTCGCCAAGATCCTCAAGGGGATCGTCGACGAGGAGCGGCCCGGGCTGGTGCTTTGCGGCAAGCAGGCGATCGACAACGACATGAACGCAACCGGCCAGATGCTGGCCGCGCTGCTCGGCTGGGCCCAGGGCACGTTCGCCTCCGAGGTCGACGTGGACGGCGAGGCTGCAGTGGTGACCCGCGAGGTCGACGGCGGGCTTCAGACCATCAAGGTCAAGCTGCCGGCCGTTCTGACCGTGGACCTGCGCCTCAACGAGCCGCGCTATGCCTCGCTGCCCAACATCATGAAGGCCAAGAAGAAGCCGCTCGATACCAAGACGCCTGCCGATTACGGCGTCGATGTCGCGCCGCGACTCGAAGTGCTCAAGACCAGCGAGCCCGAGGCCCGCAAGGCCGGCGTGATCGTGGGTTCGGTCGATGAGCTGGTGGCGAAACTCAAGGACGAAGCGGGGGTGCTCTGATGGCTGTTCTTCTTCTTGCCGAAGTGACGAATGGCGAGCTGGCGCTGGACGCCACTGCCAAGGCCGTGACGGCCGCGGCGCAGCTGGGCGACGTGACCGCGCTTTGCGCCGGTGCTTCCGCGGCGGCTGCGGGCGAGGCCGCGGCCAGGATCGACGGTGTCGCCAAGGTGCTGGTCGCCGAGGGCCCCGAGCTGGGGCACCGGCTGGCCGAGGCTACCGCGAACCTGATCGTGTCGCTCGCCGGTGACTACGACCACATCGTTGCGCCGGCCACCACCGACGCCAAGAACATCCTGCCGCGCGTCGCCGCGCTGCTGGACGTCATGGTGATCTCGGATATCACCGCTGTGGTCGATGCCGACACGTTTGAGCGGCCGATCTACGCCGGCAACGCCATCCAGACGGTGAAGTCGCGCGATCCGAAGAAGGTGATCTCGATCCGCACGTCGACCTTCGACGTCGCGGGCGAGGGCGGCCCGGCTCCGGTGGAAACCATCGGCGCGGGTGCCGGCTCCGATCTGTCGGCCTGGGTCGAGGACAAGGTCGCGGCCTCCGACCGGCCCGAGCTGACTTCGGCCGGCGTGGTCGTCTCCGGCGGTCGCGGTGTCGGTTCCGAAGAGGACTTCAAGATGATCGAGGCGTTGGCCGACAAGCTCGGTGCCGCTGTCGGCGCCTCGCGGGCTGCGGTCGATTCCGGCTACGCGCCAAACGACTGGCAGGTCGGCCAGACCGGCAAGGTCGTGGCGCCCGAGCTCTACATCGCGATCGGCATCTCCGGCGCGATCCAGCACCTCGCCGGCATGAAGGACAGCAAGGTGATCGTCGCGATCAACAAGGACGAAGAGGCGCCGATCTTCCAGGTCGCAGATTACGGCCTTGTCGCGGACCTGTTCCAGGCTGTGCCGGAGTTGACCGAGAAGCTCTGATCCGGGGCGCCGGAAATCGACAAGGGGGGCGTGCCCGAGCGGGCGCGCCCCTTTTTCATGCCGCACGCTCTTCGGATTACGGCGCCTCTATCAGGCCTTCGAGAACCGGGACGAGCGCGGCCGCGGCTTCGATGTGGACTGAGACCCCGGGCGTCTGCCGCGCCGCCTGCGCTTCCAGTTCGGAGAACACCATGCCTTCGGTGTTGAACTCGTTCATTGCCGGCATGTGCACCACTTCGATGATGTCATCCACGAGCGGGCGGATCTGCTCCAGCATCCGGCGGTCGACGAACAGCGGGTCGAGCACGTGATCCTCTTCCTCCGGCGTCCGCTCGGAGAGCCAGAGCAGCACCTTGCGGCATTCGAGCGCTTCCATCCAAGAGCGCATCCGCGCCACCCAGGCGGCTTTCAGTTCCTCGACCACAAGGCCGAATCGCCGCTCGCAATGGTCCTGGAGCGCCTGCAGCATGTGCCGCGTGAAGGCATATTCGGTGAAATCGACCTCGCGATAGATCGTTTGCATGAGCGCCGACGGGCCGATGAATCGATCGTTGCGGCGTGGATGCACCGAGTAGAAACGGTTCGACATGTTCTGCGCGCCCAGCACCTGGATCACCGCGACCTCGGCCCGGCTGGCGATCTGCGTCAGGGGCTGATCGCGGGTGTAGACGTCGATTCCGGCATTGACGCATCCCATGTTGATCGTCGGGAAGCCGAGCGCATCGCCGACGAGATCGGCAAAGGGGTATTCGATGAACTTGCCGTAGGTCTCGGTTCCGCCGAAGAACACGGCAAAGCGCCCCTCGAGCGGCTTCTTCGGCCCGCGAAACAGCAGCCTGGATTTGCCATATCGACACGGCAGATAGTCAAGGGCACCATCGCCCGGATGTTCGAAAGCCATCCCCACACCTCTTTGATTACTCACCCGAGGAGCAGAATCAGGGCTTTCGATTTCGATTTCCCTAAAGGTAAAGGTTGAGACGATTTGGAGCGGCTCTTGCGGGGCGGTCTTTCTGGATCATTTCGCAGGTGCAGCATATGCTCCGCGCAAGAGTCGCAATTCAACCACGGAAGGTGGGACCGATGGACATCAAGACCGTAGGCATCGTCGGGGCGGGTCAGATGGGCAACGGCATCGCGCATGTCTTTGCACTGGCCGGCTATCACGTACTGCTTAACGACATCAGCCAGGAGGCGCTCGATCGCGGCCTGGCGGTGATGCGCAAGAACCTGGAGCGGCAGGTTTCCCGGGAAAAGATCTCCGCCGAGGATCGGGATGCTGCGCTGGCGCGGATCTCGACGACGCTCAAGCTGACGGATCTGGGAAACTCGGACCTGATCGTCGAGGCAGCCTCGGAGCGCGAGACCATCAAGACCGCGATCTTCGAGGATCTCCAGCCGCATCTGAAACCCAATACCATCCTGACGTCCAACACCTCCTCGATCTCGATCACCCGTCTGGCCAGCCGCACCGACCGGCCCGAGCGGTTCATGGGCCTGCACTTCATGAACCCGGTACCAATGATGAAGCTGGTCGAACTGATCCGCGGCATCGCCACCGACGACGACACCTACCAGTCGCTGCTGAAGGTGGTCGCCTCGCTCGGAAAGACTGCCGCGATCGCCGAGGATTTCCCGGCGTTCATCGTCAACCGCGTGCTGCTGCCGATGATCAACGAGGCGATCTACACGCTCTACGAAGGCGTCGGGAACGTGCAGTCGATCGACACCGCGCTGAAGCTCGGCGCGGGGCATCCGATGGGGCCGCTGGAACTGGCCGATTTCATCGGTCTCGATACCTGTCTCGCGATCATGCACGTGCTGCACGAGGGCCTGGCGGATACCAAGTACCGCCCGTGCCCGCTGCTGGTGAAGTATGTCGACGCCGGATGGCTCGGGCGCAAATCCGGCCGGGGCTTCTACGATTATCGCGGCGAGACGCCGGTTCCGACGCGCTGAGGCAACTCTGGTGACGGGGCTTCATGCCCCGCACGCACCCCTGTGAGCGCCGGCATTTGGAGGACGTTCAGCTGTCGCGCAGGCTCAGAGTCTGCTCGCGCAGCCAGGACATGAAGCCGCGCGGGTTGCTTGCCCATTCCGCAAGGGCGGGGCGTTCGATCACCGGGCCGACGATCGGTGCCTGCGGCTTGTTGAGGGCGTGGACGACCTCGTAGAGCAGAAGGCCCTGGCGCAGGGTCGCGGAGACCCGGTTCGCCATCTGGTACCAACGCGAATTTCTGCCGGGGAAGAAGATCGGCTGCACGCGGGCGCCCGAGCGCTGGATCATCTTGGCGGTGAAGGGGTTCCACTCGCGCTCGACCGCGGGGCCAAAGAGGCTGTCGGAGGATGCAACGACGCCGGAGGGGAACAGGACGATACAGCCGCCGTTCTTCAGATGCTCCATCGCCCGGCGGCGCATCTCGAGGTTCTGCTGCAGCGCGTCTTCCTCGTGCGCAAACGGTACGGGGATCATGAATCGGTCGATCTCTCCGACGCCGGTCAGCAGCGACCGGGTGAGGATCTTGTAATCGGTGCGGCGGCGGCCGATCAGTTCGGCCAGGACCATGCCGTCGACAAGCCCGTGGGGGTGGTTGGCGACGATCACGAGCGGGCCGGTCTCGGGGATGCGCGCGATCTGTTCCGGCGGCGTCCGCAGGGCGATCCCCATCACGTCGAGCGCCTGTTTCCAGAACGCCTGACCGTCGGGCACGCCCATGGCCTCGAACTTGCGGATCAGGCGGAGCAGCCGCAGTTTGCCTGTCAGCGCTTCCATCGTGTGGATGATGCCGACCTGCAGCGGATTCTCGAAGGTGTTGGCATAGGACAGGCGGCGCCGGTCGTAGGGTTGGTCGGCGAGATTGCCGTCTCCCTGTCCGATCAACTGACGCGTCGGACGGCGGCTTACGAGCACGGGCCTATGCTGTGTCGATTCCACCAAGCCGGAAGAACTCCTTGCCGATCCGCCTCACATATCCTCGCCGAACCGGTTGGCGACGAGATCAGCCAGGGCCTTCGCAAGTTCCTCGGCCTGCGGGCCGCTGGTCTCGACCTCAATAGAGGTTCCGCGGGAGCCTGCCAACATCAAAAGGCCCATGATCGAGTCGCCCGCTGCGTCAAGTCCGTCCTTGCGGACTTCGGCCTGGGCGTCGAACGCCTCGACCGTTTCGACGAACTTGGCCGATGCGCGGGCGTGCAGGCCCTTCTCGTTCACGATCTCCAGAACCTGTACAATGCTCTTGGTCATTCAATGTCCGTTCCCGGATGTGCCGTCAAAACTGTTGATATACTTGCGCCCTGCCTTGAGTGCCGAATGGACCGCGTCGTCGACCGACATCTGTCGGGACTTTGCCAGCTTGATCAACATCGGCAGGTTGGCGCCGTACAGGATCTTGCGATTGGCCTTGTCGCAGGCCCTGAGCGAGAGGTTGGAGGGCGATCCGCCGAACATGTCGGTAACCACGACGACACCGTCGCCGACGTCGACCTCGTTCGCGGCATCGATGATCTCGGTCTGCTTGGCGACACGGTCGTGCTCGGGTGCTATGGCGATCGCCAGCATCCCGTCCTGCTTGCCGACGACATGTTCGACGGCTGAAAGATACTCGTTCGCCAAGCCGCCGTGGGCGACGATCACGATGCCGATCACCTCAAGTCCCCGCTTGCGCTTCGGCGCCGATCTGCGCGTCGCGTCGCTCCAGTTCCCGATGCCTAATTGACACCTGCCAACCGGCATCCGCAAGGGCATTCCCGAGCCGTTCGGCTAGTGTCACGGAGCGGTGTTGCCCTCCGGTGCAGCCAAACCCGATCGACAGGTGGGATTTGCCCTCCTCAACATAGGCCGGCAGCAGCAGAAGTGTCAGATCGCGGACCTTGTTGAAGAAGGCGTCGTGCCGCTGGTCGGCGGCAACATAAGCCGAGACCTCCGATGAGCGTCCGTCGAGGCCGCGCAGGGCCGGATCCCAATAGGGATTCCGCAAGAAACGGCAGTCGAACACCATGTCGATGCCGCGAGGAAGACCGCGCTTGTAGGAGAACGAGTGGATCGAGAGCGCCAGGCGGCTGTCCTTGCCGCCGCCGCCGTACCAGCGGCCGATCTCGGCCTTGAGGTCGTGCACCGTCATCTCGGAAGTGTCGATCTTGATGTCCGCGCGCTGCTGGATCGGCTCAAGCAGGTCGAACTCGCGGGCAATCCCCTGGGCGGGGCTTTCGGCCGGGGCCATCGGATGGCGGCGGCGGGTCTCCGAGTAGCGCTTGAGCAGCACGTCGGCGTTGCTGTCGAGATAGAGGATCTCCACCCGGCCTTCGCCGAGGCTGTTGACCAGATCGAGGAAGGCCGCGACGGAGAAGTCGCGGTTGCGGGTGTCGATTCCAAGCGCCAGCGCGGGCCCGTGCGGCTCTCCTTCGAGCAGCCGGGGCACCAGGCTCAGCGGGATATTGTCGATCACCTCGTAGCGAAGGTCCTCGAGCGCCCGGATCGCGGTGCTGCGCCCGGCGCCGGAGGGGCCGGTGACCAGCACCAGCCGCGGTGCGGCGGTCGGCGGCAGGTCTTCTGGCAGGTTGTCGGATGGGTTCTCGGTCATGGAGTGTCGCGTCGTTCGAGGAGGCATTGAAGCAGGCCGCTGGCGGAGACGGGGGGCGGCGGGCGGTGGAGCAAGGTGATCCTCTGTCCCAAAAGGATGATCTCGCGAAGCGGTGGCAGCCGGTCAGTTTCCTCCCGGTCGAGGTCGATTGCAAGGGTGACCCGGGCTTCGGACACGAAGGGCAGGGTCAGGATGCCGATGTGGCGGGCCTCGATCCGGCCGGCGATGCTGTCGGGCGGCGAGGCAAACAGGATGTCGCCGCGCCTTGCGAGAAACGTGCCGTCGTCGGAGACCAGGGTGGCGCCAAGCCCGACGAGATCGAGCGCGAGGCTGGATTTGCCGCTGCCGGAGCCGCCGAGGATCAACAGCGCGCGGCCATCCATCGCCACGCAACTTGCGCGCACGAGCGTCTTGTCATCGTCGAGAAAGGCGCCGTGGGCGGCCGCGTCGATTTTGCTCTGGGCCGACATGGATTGCCTCCCCGGCTCAGACCGGCAGGCCGACCACGAAGCGGGCCCCCAGCGGTTCGGAGGTTATGTCGGCATCTGTCGGGCGGATGTTTTCCGCCCAGATAACCCCACCATGGGCTTCGACGATCTGCTTGGAGATCGCGAGGCCGAGGCCCGAGTGGTCGCCGAACTGCCCCGGTGGACGTTCGGAATAGAACCGGTTGAAAATCTTGGTCAGCGCCTGTTCGGGGATGCCGGGGCCGGTGTCCTCGAACACCACGAGCACACGGTTCTCCCGCTTGCGGACCCAGACGCGCACGGCGTCGCCTTCCTCGCAGAAGCTGACGGCGTTGGTGATCAGGTTGACGAAAACCTGCGCCAGCCGCGCCTCGAGCCCGTAGACCATGATCGGCTGCTTGGGCAGGTCGGTGATGAACTCGACCCCTTTCGACTTGGCGTCCTCGCCGAGATAGTCGGTGAGGTTGTGCAGCATGTGCAGCAGGTCGAACTGCTCCTCATCCTCCTTGACCAGTTCACTGTCGAGCCGGGAGGCGTTTGAGATGTCGCTCACCAGCCGGTCGAGGCGGCGAACGTCGTGGTCGATGACGTCCAGCAGCTTCTCCCGCTGATCTTCCCGCTTGGCCACCCGCATCGTGCCGACAGCGGAGCGTAGCGAGGCCAGCGGGTTCTTGATCTCGTGGGCGACATCCGCGGCGAATTGTTCGTTGGCGTCGATCCGATCGTAGAGCGCGGCAACCATGCCGCGCAGCGCGCCGGAGAGCCGGCCGATTTCGTCGGGGCGGCCGGTCAGGTCGGGGATGCGCACCCGGCCCGGCGCCATCTTGCGGGCGTTGCGGTCACGCCCGATCTCGGCCGCGGCGGCGAGATCGGAGAGCGGGTTGGCGATGGTGGAAGCGAGCACGAGGCTCAGGCCGATCGAGACCAGGATCGCGATCACGAACATCTGGAGCACCTGTTCGCGCTCCTTGCGGACGAGGTAGTCGACCTCTCCCGCGGCGGAGGCGGCGGCGACGATGCCGACGATCCGCTCGCCCTGCAGGATCGGGCTGGCGACAGCAAAGAGCGTTTCCCCGTTCGCGTCGACACCGGTGGCCATCGGGGCGTTGCCGGCCTCCACACCCTCCAGCAGGGCCTCGGCGAGGCGCTCGCCGTCGGCGCCGGGAACGTCCGGGGCGCCGGGGGTCAGGAGGCGCGAGGTGCCCTCCCAAATGGAGTTCAGGAAGTCGGTGATCACGGTGGAACCGTCCGGCGTCTCGAGATCGAGGGCGGGACCCGAGCGGTGAGCCACCTTCTTGCCGGAGGTGTCGTAGACGAAGACTTCCACCCCGTGCGACAGGGTCAGATTGTCCAGCGTCGATTGCGGATCGATCCCGTCGCCGCCGGCGAGACTGACCGGCGCGTTGCGGGGGATCTGGACCTCGAAGACATCAGCTATCAGCCCGGCTTCGGAATGCAGCCCGTTGACCCGCTGCTCCGTCAGGCTGTCGCGAAACGGATTGAGATAGAAAACTCCGCCGACCAGTATGAGGAGGCCGATCAGGTTGAAGGTAATGATCTTCCGCGCCAGCGGGGACCGGTTGAGCGTCAGATACCCACGCCGTTCGCGCTTGCGTCGAACGTCGGCGTCCGAGGTCTCGGGCGTTACCCAGTCTTCGCCCAGAACAACGTCACTGTTTACTTCGTGCCTTGTGTCGCGCACACGCATGGTCCCTTTCGGGGGCAGAGGGTCACTCTTCGTTATAACGATACCCGATTCCGTAAAGTGTTTCGATGGCAGAAAACTCCGGATCGACGCTGCGCATCTTCTTGCGGAGGCGCTTGATGTGGCTGTCGATCGTGCGGTCGTCCACGTAGACCTGATCGTCGTAGGCGACATCCATCAACTGGTCGCGGCTCTTGACGAAACCCGGGCGCTGCGCGAGCGCCTGCAGCAGCAGGAATTCGGTCACGGTGAGGGAGACGTCCAGACCTTTCCAGCTCACCGAATGGCGCAGCGGGTCCATGGTCAGTTCGCCGCGCACCAGAACCTGCGAAGTCTCCGGCTCCCCTGCCTCGTCGGCGGAGATCGCTTCCTGCCGGCGCAGCAGAGCGCGGATGCGTTCCACCAGAAGCCGCTGGGAGAAGGGCTTCTTGACGTAGTCGTCCGCGCCCATCCGCAGGCCGAGAACCTCGTCGATCTCGTCGTCCTTCGACGTCAGGAAGATCACCGGCATCGAGGTCTTCTGGCGCAGGCGCTGAAGAAGATCCATTCCGTCCATGCGGGGCATCTTGATGTCGAGCACGGCCATGTCGGGGAGCCTTCTGTTGAAGGCGTCCAGGGCGGACTGGCCGTCGTTGTAGGTTTCAACCTCGAAACCCTCGGCTTCGAGGGTCATGGAAACGGAGGTCAGGATGTTCCTGTCGTCGTCAACAAGCGCGATGCGCGACATGGCGGGGGTTCCTCGTACTGCTCATGTTCCACTTTTGTCACATTTTCATGTGTCGCCACACAGGAATCAACAATGAATGCGAATCGCGCATGTTTGGCAGGCCCAGGGGACACCAATTTCGGAAACGAATGGCTAAATTACATCACATGGCGGCCACGGCATGGCGGACATGCAAAAAGTATACCGTGGCATGTAGTGCGCGAAACCCTGACATTCACAACCGGAAACAGCGACATGGTGGCGCTAACAATCGGGCCCTGTGACGGTTCATTTGCGTCTGGCAGGTGATATATGAGCGGCAGGCGGCGCAGGGATAGCGGCCCGAGGGGAACGCGCTCCGGATGACCCACCCCCACGCGATTGGGGGAGCAATCGGAGCAAGCCTGCGCAGCGTTGCTGCATCCTAGGAGGAAAGCATGGAAGCTCTCACGGCCAAACCGACCAAAAATGCCCGACTGCTTGAGTGGGTCGACAAGATGCAGGCCCTTTGCAAGCCTGACAAGGTCGTGTGGTGCGACGGGTCCCAGGAAGAATACGATCGGCTCTGCCAGGAGATGGTGGATGCAGGGACCTTCATCCGTCTGAACCCCGAAAAGCGCCCCAACAGCTATCTCGCCCGGTCTCACCCGTCGGACGTTGGTCGTGTCGAGGATCGGACCTTCATCTGCTCGAACAGCAAGAACGACGCTGGTCCGACCAACAACTGGGCCGACCCGTCCGAAATGCGCGAGACCCTGAACGGCCTGTTCGATGGCTGCATGAAGGGGCGGACGATGTACGTCATCCCGTTCAGCATGGGTCCGATCGGCTCTCCGATCGCGAAGGTCGGCGTCCAGATCTCCGACAGCGCCTACGTCGTTACCAACATGCGCATCATGACCCGCATGGGTCAGGCCGTCCTCGACTCGCTTGGCGAGGATGGTGATTTCATCCCCTGCATGCACTCCGTCGGCGCGCCGCTCGAACCCGGCCAGGAAGACGTGCCGTGGCCGTGCGAAAGCGACATCCAGAAGAAATACATCGTGCACTTCCCCGAGACCTACGAGATCTGGTCCTACGGGTCGGGCTACGGCGGCAACGCCCTGCTCGGCAAGAAGTGCCTGGCGCTGCGCATCGCTTCCGTGATGGCCCGCGATGAAGGCTGGATGGCCGAGCACATGCTGATCATGGGCATCGAGTCTCCCGAAGGCGAGAAAACCTACCTCGCCGCCGCCTTCCCGAGCGCCTGCGGCAAGACCAACCTCGCCATGCTGGTGCCGCCGAAGGGCTTTGAAGGCTGGAAGGTCACGACCGTCGGCGATGACATCGCCTGGATCAAGAAGGGACCGGGTGGCGAACTGCGCGCGATCAACCCCGAGGCGGGCTTCTTCGGCGTGGCCCCGGGCACGAACGAGGCCTCCAACCCGACCGCCGTCGAGACGATCAAGAAGGACGTCATCTACACCAACTGCGCGCTGACCGACGATGGCGACGTCTGGTGGGAAGGCATGACCAAGGAGCCCCCGGCGCACCTGATCGACTGGAAAGGCAACGACTGGACGCCCGACAGCGACGCCCCCGCGGCGCACCCCAACGCCCGCTTTACCGCGCCTGCCGCGAACTGCCCGTCCATCGATGACGAGTGGGAAAACCCGGCCGGTGTGCCGATCGCCGGCTTCGTATTCGGCGGCCGGATGAGCAAGGATATGCCACTGGTGTTCCAATCCTTCAACTGGAGCCACGGCGTCTACCTCGCCGCGACCATGGGATCGGAAGCCACCGCCGCCGCGATCGGCCAGGCCGCGATGCGGCGCGACCCGATGGCGATGCTGCCCTTCTGCGGCTACAACATGGCCGACTACTTCGGGCACTGGCTGAATATCGGACGCCGCGTTTCGAACCCGCCGCGGATCTTCCGTACCAACTGGTTCCGCAAGGACGAGAACGGCAAGTTCATCTGGCCGGGTTTCGGCGAGAACATGCGGGTGCTGAAGTGGATTGTCGACCGCGTCCACGGCCGCGGCTACGCTGTCGAAAGCCCGATCGGCTGGATGCCGCGTCACGAGGACCTCGAATGGGCCGGCCTCGATTTCCCGGCCGAGAAGTTCTACCAGCTTATGGAGGTCGGCCGCGAAGCCGGTGCCAAGGAAGCGCATGCCCACGAAGAGCAGTTCGACAAGTTCTTCGACCGGCTTCCGAAGGAGTTCATCTTCGAACGCGAACTCCTGCGCTCGCGGCTGTGGCGCTCCCCCGACCAGTGGGAACTGGCGCATGAGGACGTGGTTCGTCCAGAGGCGTGAACGCATTGAATTGAGGAAGGGGGCGGTTTTCACCGCCCTCTTTTTTGCGCGCGGCAAACGCCCTGAAATGTTCGCGCTAACCAGTGGCACTTGTCGCAGTCCAAGATCGAATTCCCGGTGTTATACGAATCTTGCGGGGCCGGATCGGCCTTGCTGGCAGGCACGTCGCCTGCCGTTTGTTTTGCAAGGAACTGGACGACCGCGAAGGCGGTTTTGGGAGCGAGCGAATGACGACTGGACGTGTAAACCCGGCAATGCGCCTTGAGGATCAGGGCATTACCGGCCTCGGCGACATCCACTACAACCTGCTGGTCAGCCAGCTGATGGAAAAAGCCATCCAGAAGGGCGAGGGAAAGGTCGGGCTTGGCGGGACGATGCTGGTCAGCACGGGCAAGTTCACCGGGCGGTCCCCCAAGGACAAGCACGTGGTGCGCGACGAGGTGACCGAGGATACCATCTGGTGGGAAAACAATGCTGCCATGTCCGAAGAGGGCTTTGCCAACCTCAAGGCCGACATGGTGGAGTTCATGAAGGGCGGCGAATATTTCGTGGAGGATCTCTACGGCGGCGCCGATCTCGAACACCGGCTGAACGTGCGGATGATCACCGAATACGCCTGGCACGGCATCTTCATGCGCCACATGCTGCGCCGCCCGGCCCGGGTCGAGCTGGACGGCTTCGTTCCCGAGCTGACGGTCATCAACATCCCCTCCTTCAAGGCCGACCCGGACCGCCACAACTGCCGCTCCGAGACCGTCATCGCGCTGAACCTCAAGGAAAAGCTGATCCTGATCGGCGGCACCGAATATGCCGGCGAGAACAAGAAATCCGTCTTCACCACGCTCAACTACCTGCTGCCCGGCAAGGGCGTCATGGCCATGCATTGCTCGGCCAACCACGCGCCCGGCAAGCCCGAGGACGCCGCCGTCTTCTTCGGCCTCTCCGGCACCGGCAAGACGACGCTCTCGGCCGACCCGAACCGGGTGCTGATCGGCGACGACGAGCATGGCTGGGACAAGAAGGGCACATTCAACTTCGAGGGCGGCTGCTACGCCAAGACCATCAACCTCTCGGAAGAGGCCGAGCCGGAGATCTACGCGACCACCCGCATGTTCGGCACGGTCATCGAGAACATGGTCTATGACGAGGATTCGCTGAAGCTCGACTTCGACGATGACAGCCTGACCCCGAACATGCGCTGCGCCTACCCACTCAACTACATCGCCAATGCCTCGGCGACCGGCGTCGCGGGCCACCCCAAGAACATCATCATGCTCACCTGCGACGCGTTCGGAGTTCTGCCGCCGATTGCCAAGCTTACCCCGGAGCAGGCGATGTACCACTTCCTGTCGGGCTTCACTTCCAAGGTGGCGGGAACCGAGCGCGGGGTGACCGAGCCGCAGCCGACCTTCTCGACATGTTTCGGCGCGCCCTTCATCCCGCGTCGCCCGGAAGTCTATGGCGACCTGCTGATGAAGCAGGTGCACGATCACGGCTCCACCTGCTGGCTGGTCAACACCGGCTGGTCCGGCGGCGCCTACGGCACCGGCAAGCGGATGCCGATCAAGGCCACCCGCGGGCTCCTCACCGCCGCGCTCGACGGCACGCTCAAGACCGTCGCCTTCCAGAAGGATCCGTTCTTCGGTTTCGACGTGCCAGTCGAGGTGCCGGGCATCGAGACCGACCTCCTGCATCCGCGCGATACCTGGAAGGACAAGGAGGCTTACGACGCACAGGCCCGGAAGCTGGTCGCCATGTTCAAGGAGAACTTCGAGCAGTACTTGCCCTATGTCTCCGACGAGGTGAAGGCCATCGCCATCGGCTGAGGCGCAAGCTCGGCCACGCTGAAACGGACGGCCCGGGTCACTCCGGGCCGTTCTGCATTTCCGTCCCTGTCTGGATCAGGTGAACGCCCGGCGCAGGAGGTTGAGGCCGGCCAGCACCAGCACGAAAAGCGTCGCCTTGCGGAAGGTCGCCTGGTCGAGCCGGTCCTGCACTCTTTGGCCCAGCCACATGCCAGCCAGGGCCGGCGCGAGCAGAAGCGCCGAGAAGGGGATCGTGCGCGCGTTGAGCACGCCGGTCTGCAGGTGCGTCGCAACCAGAAGCACGGCGCCGAGCGCAAAGGCCACGCCCTGCACCCGTACCTGTTCGACCTTCGGCGTGCCGATCGCGGTCAGGTAGATCACCAGCGGCGGTCCCCAGACCCCGGACACCCCGCCGATCACGCCGGACACTGTCCCCAGCAGGGCCTCGGCGCGCCGCTGAGCCTCCGGCCGGATACTCACCTGCCAGCCGAGCAGTTGCGCCACGCCGAAGAAGGTGATCGGAACGCCGATCATCGCGTAGATCGCCCGCGGGTCGACCGCCGTCACCAGCTGCCCGGAGAGCACCAGACACACCCCGGCCACGGCGAAATAGCGCGGGTAGTCGCGAACCGCCCCGATGGCCGCCCGCAGGCCATCGCGCAGCGCCTGCATCGCATTGGTCACGAGGGTCGGCAACATCAGCCCGGCCAGGGCCATCTCCGGCGACAGGAACGACGCCAACCCCGAGACCATGATCATCGGCATGGCGAACCCGGTGGTGCCCTTGACGAAGCCGGCGAGCAGCGTGATCGCGCAGGCGAGGGCGAAGAACAGCGGCCCGAGCCCGCCAGGAAGTGTAAACGTATCCATGGGCGTGGCCTTATCCGATCTCGGACGAGGCGCACAGGCAAATCGCGAGAGACATAATTTGCATAAATGACCTACAGTATTGAAATTATGTTGCGCTGCACCTGCAAACATCCTATTCCGTTTCGAAACCCGAAGACGGAGGATTCGAGTCATGCCCCACGATGGACAGGATCTGCCCAAGGCCGAGGCCGGCGGCGCCATTCTCGACACCCTGCTGACGCTGACCGAGAAGTCGCTGGCGCCGGTGGATGCCCTTCTGGCCCAGGCCCGCGAGGCCGTGCGCGATCGCGTGTCCGACGGCGGCCGCGTGTCCGGCGCGCTGCTGGAGCAGAACCAGACCGCGGCCCACGGGCTGGCCTGGCTCGCCACCTATGCCCAGTCGCTCAACCAGATGCAGGCTTGGGCCGAGCGGCTCGACGGCCAGGGCCGGTTCGGCGAGATCGAGCAGCTGATTCACCAGATCGCCTTTGGGGAGTACCTGCAGCAGATCCGTGGCGGCATCCCGATGTCGCAGGGCGAGATCGTCCGGATGCGCGACATGGGGCTCGACGACCGCATGGCGATGTCCGTGCTGGACACATCCGAGATCGAGGCGCTGTGCCAGAACGGCAACTCGCAGCGTGCCCGCACGCGGCTCGTCGAGCTGATGCAGGAGCAATCCGCCAACATTACTGTCGGGGCGACCGGGCTGGACGACGAGCTGGAGATGATCCGCGAGCAGTTCCGCCGCTACGCCGTGGAGCGCGTGGAGCCCAACGCCCACGAATGGCACCTCAAGGACGAGCTGATCCCGATGGAGATCATCGAGGAGCTGGCCGAGATGGGCGTCTTCGGTCTGACCATTCCGGAGGAGTACGGCGGGTTCGGCCTCTCCAAGGCGTCGATGGTCGTCGTCTCCGAGGAGCTGTCGCGCGGCTACATCGGCGTGGGCAGCCTCGGAACCCGTTCCGAGATCGCCGCCGAGCTGATCCTCGCGGGCGGGACCGACGCGCAAAAGGAATATTGGCTGCCGAAACTTTCCAGCGCCGAGATCCTGCCCACGGCCGTCTTCACCGAGCCCAACACCGGTTCCGACCTCGGCAGCCTGAGGACCCGCGCCGTGAAGGACGAGAACGGCGACTACAAGGTCACCGGCAACAAGACCTGGATCACCCATGCCGCCCGTACTCATGTAATGACCCTGCTGGCCCGGACCGATCCGAACACCACGGACCACAAGGGCCTGAGCATGTTCCTGGCCGAGAAAACGCCCGGCACCGACGAGGACCCGTTCCCGACCGAGGGCATGACCGGTGGCGAGATCGAGGTGCTCGGCTATCGCGGGATGAAGGAGTACGAGCTCGGCTTCGACAACTTCCACGTCAAGGGCGAGAACCTGCTCGGCGGCGAGGAAGGGCAGGGCTTCAAGCAGCTGATGAAGACCTTCGAAGCCGCGCGGATTCAGACCGCCGCCCGCGCCGTCGGCGTGGCGCAATCCGCGCTCGACATCGCGATGCGCTATGCGCAGGACCGCAAGCAGTTCGGCAAGGCGCTGATCGAGTTTCCCCGCGTCTCCGGCAAGCTCGCCATGATGGCGGTGGAGATCATGGTGGCGCGCCAGCTCACCTATTTCTCCGCCTGGGAAAAGGACCACGACCAGCGCTGCGATCTCGAGGCCGGGATGGCCAAGCTGCTTGGCGCCCGCGTGGCCTGGGCCGCGGCCGACAACGGGCTGCAGATCCACGGCGGCAACGGTTTCGCGCTGGAATACAGCATCAGCCGGGTGCTCTGCGACGCGCGCATCCTCAACATCTTCGAGGGCGCGGCCGAGATCCAGGCGCAGGTCATCGCACGCAGGCTTCTGGGCTGACCTAAGCCACAGCCATCAGGGCGTCGGCCGGCCAGAGCGCCGCCGGCGCCCCTTCTTCTGTCAAGACATATCCCGGGGTCCGGGGCAGCGCCCCGGCTCACCCCATCGGTGCAATCAATCCCAGTCGGTCAGCATTTGCGGCGCGCGGAGATGCACCAGCGCCCGGGCAACGTCGGCGGGGCTGGAGCGGCCGATGGACATGGGCGGCAGGTCTTTGGGGTCGAAAAAGCGCGCATCGGTGGTTTCCGGGCCGGCCTGCGGCGGAGCATCGTCCTCCGGGGTGCAGAGGAAGAAAAACTTGTAGAAATCGCGGTAATCCGGCGCGCCGGGCTGCTTGGCGCGGTGGCGGATCTCGTAGAGCTTGCTGGCCTCCACCCTGAGCGTCGCTTCCTCCCAGGTTTCCTTCACCGCGACCTCGCTCGCGGTATAGCCGATATCGGCAAACCCACCCGGCATGGTCCAGCGGCCATCGACCTTCTCCCGCACCAGCAACACACGGCCCTCGCGGAACACCGCGGCGCGGATGTCGATCTTGGGCGTAGCGTAGCCCTCGTGCGGCTCCGCCAGCCCTGTGAGCTGCCGCACAGGCACCTGGCCAAGACGCGAGATCATCTCGCGCGCGATCCCGTCGATCTCGGCAAAGCGTTCCTGGTCGAAGGCGTCCGGGGAATAATGCAGCCCGGTGGCGGCCAGCGCCTGCAAGCGCTTGGCATAGGACAGCCAGATATCTTCCATGCATTCCTCGCGAGGCCGGGATTTGCCCCTGTCTCCGACAGGCGCGGCGGCAATGCAAGGCCGGGCTCAGTCCGGGACGGAGAGCGCCAGCGTCCAGCTGATTACGGCATGGCGCGCGCCGCTTTCCGCGTGCCAGGCGTTGAACGCCGACTGGACCTTGCGTTGTGCTCCCTTGGAGGTCGCCGCGCCATCGATCACGCCATGCGCATTCAGCGCGGCCAGGACGGAGCGCGACAGGATGAAGGCGTCATAGCCGGCGTTGCGCAGCGCGTACTGGCCGGTCACACCGCCAAGCCGGGCCCCGCGCTTCTTCAGCAGGTCGAACAGGCCGATCGTGTCGTCGATCGGCCAGGCGGCGAGATAGCCCGCGGCCGAGCCGTGGGCGCGGGCGAGATCGGACAGGAAGACCGCATTGTCTCGCACCGTCAGGATCTTGGCCGCGTTGCGCACGATGTCGGTGTTGCGCAGATGGGCGTCTAGATCCTCGTCCGACATCATCGCGTTGCGGCCGATATCGAAGCCGTGGAAGGCCGCCTCGAACCCGGGCCACTTGGTCTCGATCACCGACCAGTTGAACCCGGCCTGAAACACCCGCTTGGTGAACTCGGACAACAGCCGGTCGTCCGACAGCGCGGACATGGGCAGCTCGGCCGGGGTGGGCATCGCGGCCTCGTAGGTGGCCTTGCCCTTGCGGGCGATGGCAAGGTCGCGGATCTCGGCAAAACTTTTCATGGGTGCGTTCCCTGGCGCGCGAGCAGGTCGATGAGCCGCTGGCGGGCCGGTGGCAAGGGGCGGTCGCCGAGCGCCGGCGCCAGCCAGGTTTCAAGGAAATGTCCCGTGGTCTGAAGCCCTTCCAGAATCTCGGCAGGGCTCTCCGCTGCCTCGCCGCGCAGGCAGGGCGGCAGCGGCAGAAGCCTGTCGGACCAGGCCCCGGCGCCCTCGGCGGTCACCGCCCGCCCGGTTCGGGGCGAGACAAAGACGAGCCCTTCGGTCGCGCCTGACACCGCGCAGGCGCTCAGGTCGAGCGCGAAGCCGAGTTCCTCCAGCAAGGCGCGTTCCCACAGCAGGTAAAGCCCTGGCCAGCGCGGATCGGTCCCTAGCGCGTCCAGCAGGTGCTGAGTTGCAGCATAAAGGCCCGGATGCGGCTCGCGTTCCGGCAGGGCGAAGGACAGGAGCGCGCAGGTCGCGCCGAGGGCCGAGAGGGCGAGGCGGTCGTTCAGGATGGCGGCGCTGCGGGATTTCAGCGGTTCGACCCGGAAGGCCCCGAGGTGCTCCTGCAGCCGTGCCCGCCATTCCAACGAGAGCTGTGCGCCGGGTTGCAGCACCGGGGTCAGCTTGCGGCTGGTGCCGCCGCGCACCACGCCGGCATGGCGACCGTGCTCGGCGGTGAAGACCTCGAGGATCGCCGAGGTCTCGCCATGCGGCCGCACGGTCAGCACTGAGCCTTCGTCCCGCCAGTCCACGCCCGCAACCTCCGTTTCACCGGCGCGTATCGTGGCGGGTGATGCCGGGGAAGTCCATGGCTGCGCGCGGCTCGAGGGGGGGGGCGGGGCGTCTGCCCTCTGCGCCCCGTTCCGGGTCCCTCCCCCTAGGGGTTTTCGGACAGGCGAAAGGGGGGCGTCAGTCGAGACCGGGCTGGTCCAGCAGGTGGCGGCCGTCGCGGCTTTCGACCTCGATCACCCAGAGATCGGGATCGGTCTTGCGCTGGCGGGCGATCAGGGCGTCGACCTCCGGTTCGGGGCCGTCGGCCAGCACGTCCCAGGGGCGGGAGCCGTCCATCGCCATCATGCGCTGGTAGAGGCGCGCGGTTCCATCCAGTGGGCTGAGCTTCACCATGATCGCGCCGGCGGTGTCGTCGCCATGGGCCAGCACATAGGCCGGGATGGTCTCGATCTGGAGCCGCATGAGGTAGGCCTGAACCCAGAGGCCCGAGGCCAGCCGGCTCACGAATTGCCGTCCTTGAAATCGAGGCCCATCTCGGAGTAGCGCTCGGCTTCCTCCAGCCAGTTGGGCCGGACCTTGACCTGCAGGAACAGGTGGACCTTGCGGCCGAGAAATTCCTCGAGCTCGGCGCGGGCGGCCTGCGAGACGGCCTTGATCGTCTCGCCGCCCTTGCCGAGCACGATGCCCTTGTGGCCGTCGCGGGCGACGTAGATCATCTGGTCGATGCGGGCGGAGCCGTCCTTGCGTTCTTCCCAGTTCTCAGTCTCGACCGTGAGCTGGTAGGGGAGTTCCTGATGCAGTCGCAGGGTGAGCTTCTCGCGGGTCATCTCGGCCGCGATCATCCGCATCGGCAGGTCGGAAAGCTGGTCTTCGGGATAGAGCCAGGGGCCCTCGGGCAGAGCGCAGGCGAGCCATTGGCGCAGGTCATCCACGCCGTAGCCTTTCTCGGCCGAGATCATGAAGGTCTTGGCGAAGGGATAGGCGTCGTTCATCTGCTGGGTCATCGCCAGCAGCGCGTCGGATTTCACGCGGTCGATCTTGTTGATCGCGAGCGCCACGGTCTGGCCGGAACCACGCTCCTTCAGCGTCTCAAGGATCGCCTTCACGCCCTCGGTCATTCCGCGATGCGCCTCGATCAGAAGCACCACGATGTCGGCGTCGGCAGCCCCGCCCCAGGCGGCGGCAACCATGGCGCGGTCGAGCCGGCGGCGCGGGCGGAAGAGGCCCGGCGTGTCGACGAAGACGATCTGGCTGTCGCCCTCCAGCGCCACGCCGCGGATTCGGGCGCGGGTGGTCTGCACCTTGTGGGTGACGATCGATACCTTTGAACCCACCATCGCGTTCAGCAGGGTGGATTTGCCCGCGTTGGGCTCTCCGATCAGGGCGACGAATCCGCAACGTGTGGACATGGCTTCAAACCTCCGGCTCAGAGCCGGGGTTTACGCCATCCGGCGCCCGGGCGCCAGCGGGACGGCAGGGGCCGCCCCGACGGGCGTTCAGATCAGGCTTCGGTGTCGCTCTCGTCGGCAAAGGAGACCCACTTAGCGCTGTAGGCCTTCTCGCCCAGCCGCTTGATGAGGCTCAGTTGCAGGTCGAGCCAGGCCTTGTGGCCTTCCTCGTCGAGCACGATCTGCTCGAACAGGGTCCGGCTGCCGATGTCGCCCACCTCGGCGGCCTGCATGGCGGCGCGGGAATAGGTCTCGATCGCCTCCTGCTCGTCGGCGGCGTCCATGCTGAACATCTCTTCGAGGCTATCGGCCTTTTTCGGCTGCTTCTGAAAGCGGATCTCGGGTGAGCCGCCAAGAAACAGGATGCGCTCCATGAACAGATCGGAATGGCCGATCTCTTCCTGCATCTCCTCGCGCATCTTGTCGGCGAGCAGGTTCAGCCCCCAGTCGTCCAGGACCTGTGCGTGGAGCTGGTACTGGTGACCGGCGGTCATCTCCATTTCGAGGGCGGTCTGCAGGTTCTTGAGGGTCTGATCGTTGGGCATCTGTCTCTCCTGACTGAGGGCGGCGCGGGTGGCCGCTTCGGAGATATATTGCGCATCGAAGATACAACAATTGGGCCGCGATGTCGCAGCGTTCGAGCACCGATGCGGTGGGGTCAGGCTTCGAGCCGCTCCAGCAAGGCGGTGGCGGCGGCCTGTTCGGCCTGGCGCTTGGAGCCGGCGGTGGCAGTGGCCTCTTCGCCGTTCTCGAGCCGGGCGCTGATCGTGAAAGAGGGGGCGTGGTCCGGCCCGCTACGTCGGGTCTCGACGTATTTCGGAGGCGCCATGCCGCGGGCCTGAGCCCATTCCTGCAGCGCGGTCTTGGAATCGCGGGCCTGGCTCTCGGCCGCCTCGATCCGCTCGCCCCAGAGGCGCAGCACGATCGGCTTGGCGGCCTCCAGCCCGGCATCGAGGTAAACAGCTGCGATCACCGCCTCCATCGCATCGCCGAGTAGCGCGTTCTTGCGACGCCCGCCGGACATCATCTCGGATCGACCGAGCTTCAGCGCCGCGCCGAGATCGATCTGGCGGGCGACGTCGGCACAGGTTTCCTTGCGCACCAGTGCGTTGTAGCGCGGGGCGAGCTGGCCCTCGTCCGCGAGGCGGTCATGCAGGAAGAGCGCCTCGGCGATCACCAAGTTCAGCACCCGGTCCCCGAGGAACTCGAGCCGCTGGTTCGATGGACGGGTCTCCGAGGCAAGCGACGGATGGGTGAGGGCGCGCAGCAGCAGTTCGGGGCGCCGGAAACGGTGCCCCAGACGATCCTGAAATGCCCTCAGTTCCGCCGAAAGCCTCACTCGATCCTCTTGAAAAAGCGGTCCGGGCGCCATGTCCAGACAAAGAACAGCGACTTGCCGGCGGAGGAGAACATGATCCGGTCGGCGCGGCCAATGAGGTTCTCGGCCGGAACCATGCCAACGCCGCGCGCGATCTGGTTGACCCGGCTGTCGGTGGAGTTGTCGCGGTTGTCGCCCATGAAGAAGTAATGGCCTTCGGGCACGGTGAAGATCGGGGTGTTGTCGTTCGGGCCGAGGCCGATGTCGAGGATCGAGTGGCTCGTGCCGTTCGGCAGGGTCTCGATGAAACGTGCCTTTTCGCAGGTGCCGCCCTGGCCGACGGGGTCGTTGGAGCAGCGCGGCAGAAGCTGCTGCGGACCCTGCGGGGCCATGTCCTCGATGAACAGCCCGTCCGGTTCCATTCCCACCGGCTCGTCGTTGATGTGCAGCACGCCATCCTTCATCTGGATCCGGTCGCCGGGCAGGCCGATCAGCCGCTTGATGAAATCGGTGCCGTTGACCGGGTGGCGGAACACCACGACGTCACCGCGCTCGGGCTCGGAGCCCATCAGCCGGCCATCGATCGGGCAGAGGCCGAAGGGGCAGGAATACTGCGAATAGCCATAGGCCATCTTGTTGACGAACAGGAAATCGCCGATCAGCAGCGTGTCCTTCATCGAACCCGAGGGAATCCAGAATGGCTGGAAGAACAGCGTGCGGAAGACGCCGGCAATCACCAGGGCCCAGAAGACCGTCTTGATCGTTTCCCAGATGCCTTCGACCGCGTCGCCCATACCTGTTCCCTGCCGTGCCTGCCTGCGCTCCTTGCGCACGGCGCTTCATGGTCGGGGGCGGTGAGGGAGTCAAGCCGGTGGCAGGGTGGCCGGCGCGGATCGCGGTTTGACCGTCGGGCTGCGGCACGGCAAGCTGATCCGTGCGAGAGCCGATATTCATTCCCGAAGCAATGATTGGAACGTGAGATGTTTGAAGGCACCAAGGCCCGTTTGCAGGTATTCATACCCGACATGAAGACCCCCTCCAGCCGTGCTGAGACACGGAAGATTGACGAGGATGCTGTCGAGTTCGACGATGTGTCCTTTCTCGACATCAACGGGGATCCGTACTTCGTCGTGGCCGCCCGCTTCGATCTGACGGGCACGACGGTCCATTACGAGACCTTGCAGGGCGGCGTCTTTGCCAATGTCGACGACGAGACCGGGTTCAACGGCTACAAGCTGACCATGACCGCCTTCGCGGAAGACGACCAGCTGTCGCTGCGCGGGGCAAGCCTGGTCGGCGGCACCAATTCGCTCGAACTTCCCGACGCGAATGTCGAGACCCGGGGCAACGCGATCTGGATCAACGTGGACGGGCTTTTCTTCTCGACGGGCGACGGCTTTGACCTGCGGCTGAATCTGAAATTCGACGGTGACGGTGGGCGGGACGTGTTCCTTGGCGGTGACGGCAAGGACCTCGTGGTTGGGCGCGGCGGCGCAGACGTTCTGGCCGGCGGCAACGGGCGCGACAGCATCAATGGCGGCAAGGGCTCCGATCTGATCGATGGCGGCGCGGGCCGGGACATGCTCACCGGCGGGCGCGGGGGCGACACCTTCGTCTTCGGCGATTATCGCGGGCGCGATACGATCACCGATTTCGACGTCGCGCGCGACAAGCTGCTGGTCGTGGGCGAGGCGGAACGGTTCCGGGATATCGACATCAGCAACACCAGGGACGGAGCGCTCGTGACGGCGGGCGCCGGCAAGGTTCTGCTGGAGGATGTGCGCGCGGGCGAGCTCGAGGCCGACATGTTCCTGTTCTGAACGGTCAGTCCCGTGCGGCCAGGGGTCTCGCCTCGATCACCACGAAGGCCTGCGCCCAAGGGTGGTCGTCGGTGAGCGTGACATGGATGATCGCCTCGTGGCCCGGCGGCGTCATCTCGGCCAGCCGCTCGGCGGCCCAGCCGGTGACGACCATGACCGGCTGGCCGGTCTCAAGGTTGGAGACGGCCATGTCCTTCCAGGCGATCCCCATGCGCAGCCCGGTGCCGAGCGCCTTGGAGCAAGCCTCCTTGGCCGCCCACCGCTTGGCGTAGGTGCCGGCGGTGTCGGCCCTCCGCTCCGCCTTGCGCTGTTCGATCTCGGTGAAAACGCGGTTGCGGAAGCGGTCGCCGAAACGGTCCAGCGTACCCTGGATCCGCTCGATATTGGCAAGGTCGGAGCCGATGCCGAGGATCATCTACTCGTCGCCCTCGGCGTAGAGGTCCAGCACCTCGGCTTCCAGCACCCCGCCGACCCATTCGAAAGCGCCCTTGTCCGCGTCTTCGAACTGCTCGATCGTCAGCTCGGGAAACACGAAATACTTCGCCGCGACACGCGGCTTGGTCGCGGCGAAGACGACCCTGCGGATACCCGCGAACCGCATCGCCGAGAGGCACATCTCGCAAGGTTGAAGCGTCGACAGCAAGGTGCAGCCCGACAAGTCCGGCGTGTCCAGCGCCGCGGTGGCGCGGGCCATGGCGACGACCTCGGCATGGCGGGTGATATCGTTGTCGAGATGTACCTGGTTGTCACCCCAGGCGATCACCACGCCCCCTTTCAGGACGGCCGCCGAAATCCCGGCCTTGCCATCCACGTCGCTTGCCTCGCGGGCGCGGTGGATGCATTCGGCCAGCGCACTGCGTTCTGCCTCCGTGACCGTGCTCATGCGGCGTTCGAGGGGCTGCGCGCCTCGTCCATCCGCCGGCGCATCTCGCGGATCGAGGCGTCCAGCCCCACGAAGATCGCCTCGCCCACGAGGAAATGCCCGATGTTGAGCTCCACCACTTCCGGAAAGGCGGCGACGGGTTGCACGGTGTCGTAGGTCAGCCCGTGGCCGGCGTGGACTTCCAGCCCTAACGAATGGGCGAAGGCTGACATCTCGCGCAGCCGCTCCAGCTCCGCGTCGCGCTCCGCGAAGCGCCCCTCGGAGTGGGCATCGCAATAGGCGCCGGTGTGCAGCTCGATCACCGCCGCGCCGATCCGGTGTGCGGCCTCGATCTGGCGCCGGTCGGCCGCGATGAAGATCGACACCCGGCAGCCGGCGTCGCGCAACGGGGCGATGAAATGGGCCATGCGGTTCTCGTCCTTCGCAACCTCCAGCCCACCCTCGGTGGTGCGCTCCTCGCGCTTCTCGGGGACAATACAGACGGCGTGAGGGCGGTGGTGCAGCGCGATCTGCTGCATCTCCGGGGTCGCGGCCATCTCGAAGTTGAGAGGCACCGTCAGATTGGCGGCCAACGCCTCGATGTCGGCGTCGCTGATGTGCCGTCGATCCTCACGCAGATGCGCCGTGATGCCGTCGGCGCCCGCGGCCTCCGCGATGCGGGCGGCCCGCAGCGGGTCGGGAACAGCGCCGCCGCGGGCGTTTCGCACGGTGGCGACATGGTCGATGTTCACACCCAGCCGCAGCCGGCCGACGAAATCCGCATCTTGCATCGCAAATCTCCCTGTTGCGCCGCAGACATAGACCCGACGGCAGGCCCGGAAAAGCCCGAAGCGAAAATTGCGCGCGCGCCACTCCTCGGATATGCCAGTGGGACCCTGCGACCAGAACCTGCACGGAGCCCTGGATGACACGACTGACGCGCCGCCTCTTCGCACTCGCCGCCGCCACGGCGCTCGCCGGTTGCGCCAGCAGCACGGAAACCGTCACCCAAACCGAACGCATTCCGCTTGGCGAGTTCAAGCTCGGCCACATCGTCGTGGTCGCCGACAACGTCAAGCAGGTTCAGCCTTCGCGTAACGTGTCGGTCGATGAATGGGAGAGCGCCTATCGGGATGCGCTGGAGGCGCGGTTCAGCGGCTACACCGGGGACCAGTTCTACCACATCGCCGTGAACATCCTTGGATACTCGGTCGCCGTGCCGGGGGTGCCGGTGGTGCTGGCCCCGAAGTCGGCGATGATCATCGAGGCTTCGATCTGGGATGACGAAGCCGGAGGCAAGATCAACGCCGAACCCAAGCAGTTCACGGTGCTTGAATCCTTCGACGGGGATTTCGTGGTTGGCTCGGGCCTCACCAAGTCGCGCTCCGAACAGGTCGCGGCACTTGCCGCGAACGGGGCGAAGCAGATCGAGGAGTGGATGCGCGACAATCCCGAATGGTTCGCGCGAAAGAATTGATCTTGCCTCAATTCTCTGCAAGGCCTGCCGCCAAACCCTCCCGCGGATTTGCGGGGCTGGACACGTTTCCTAGGAGTTCCCGGGTATGACCTTTTACCTCAAGAAGCACGACCTGACCTATGTCAGTGTGCCGAAATGCGCCTGCACGTCCTTGAAGCAGTTCTTCTTCCACATTCATAACGGGTTCGAATTCCGGCGCTTCAATATCAACGGGCAGACCTACACGATCCACAAACTCGCAAGCAGTATCCCCTTCGAGAATCTGGATACGAAGTCGACCCGGAACCACCGCAAGATTGCGGTCGTGCGGGAGCCGGTTGGGCGGCTGGTGTCGTGCTACGCGAACAAGGTCGTCGACGGGCGCATTCTGGAGAAGCCGAAGGTGGCCAGGAATCTGGAAAGGCGGGGTTTGTCCACGACGCCCACGATCCACGATTTCGTACGAGATCTTTCGGCCTACCAGGCCGCTTCGCCCAACATACTGCATCACTCAAGGCCGCTCTCGTATTTCCTGGGTCGCGATCCGTCCTATTTCGACAAGCTCTTCTCGCTGCGGGAGATGTCCTCGCTTATCGAATACGTGGCCGACGTCGTGGGCGAGGTTCCAAGCCTTCCGCATTCGCAGAAAAGCACCAGCTCGGATGTGGCCAAGCAAATCACGTCGGAAGACCGGGAGCGGATCGAGAAGATCTATGCCGAGGATCTGGAGATTTTCGGCCAGTGGATGAAATAGGCAATCACGAGGGCCCCGGCCGGCGCAGGTCGGGGCGGGCCTGGCGATGACGGTCCACCTGTTCGATCACAGGTTCAGCTATATCAGCGTGCCGAAATGCTCGAGCACCTCGCTCAAGTTCCTGTTCTTCGAGATCGAGAACGGCCGGCCGTTCGAGCCCTACACCGAGAACGGCACCCATTGGCACATCCACAACGCGGCCTACCCGTTCGTGCCATTCGGGGACTTGCCGCATGACCGGATCGCGGGGCATCGCCGGGTCTGCATTGTGCGGGAGCCGGTTTCGCGGATCCTGTCGTGCTACGCCAACCGTGTGGTGGCGCGCGGAGACCTGAACAGGCTGGATCTCTCGCCCGAACTGCGCGAGCGCGGCGTGGTGGAGGCCCCCGACATCGGCACCTTCATCCGCTTCCTTCCGGAATATCGCGCGCTGTCGGAAGTCGTGGCGCACCATTGCGAGCCGCTCAGCCATTTTCTTGGCCGCGATCCCGCCTATTTCGACCGGATCTACAACACCGGGCAGGTCGATGCCCTCGTCGCGGACCTCGCGGAAGTGATCGGCCCAGTGCCCGAGGTTGGCCGCCGCACCACAAGCCGCTCGCGTTCCTTCGCGGCCGAACTGGAGCCGGAGGACCGCGCCCGGATCCACGAGCTATTTGCCGAGGACCTCGAGATCTTCGGCGCCTTCATGTGAGATCGGCAGGGCGGCCGGGGCGGATGACATCCGCAGCAAACGCGTGCGGAAGCCGTTTCAGGACGGAAGTTTGGAAGGCGCTTGATTTCCGGCGCCAATCGACATACTTCGCGCGCGATGTGCAACGGGCCGAAGGTAGCCCCCAACTCACGAGGCGCCATCATGGCAAAGGAAAAGTTTCAGCGTAACAAACCGCATGTGAACGTCGGCACGATTGGTC
>NZ_JBHTJT010000045.1:0-13803 GCF_042676185.1 Tropicimonas aquimaris
GATGGAACCAAGGCGGGTCATGCACTAACAATCAAACCGGACCAGTCAGATCAGGCTCCCCAGAAGCAAGGAGTTCAAGACATGCAGCCGCGGAATTGGCGCCGCTGTCGGACAGATTGGCCATCGACGAAATGGTGGGCGAAAATATTGTAATGAGCGAGTATGCCGAAGAGCAGTATGCGGCCGATCATACCGAGCGATCAAATCACTCCGATCCGACATGAACCTCGGACGCGAGGCAATAGCCCTGACCGTGCACGGTCTTGATGAGCTCGCCGTCGTTTCCGGCCAGGGTCAGCTTGCGGCGCACCCGTGCGATATGGGCGTCCACGGCGCGGTCGGTAACGTGGATCGAACCGGCATAAAGAAGATCCATCAGTTGATCTCGCGTCACGACCTGGCCGGCCTTTTGGACCAGCGCCGCAAGCAGGGTGAACTCCGACGAGGTCAAGGGAACGTCGTTGCCGCGCCCGCATCTGACCTTCTGGGTGTCCATGTTCAGTTCGAACCCGGAAAACGTGACCTGCCGAGCGCCACCCGCAAGCCCGAGTAGGGCAGGGGCGCTTTCCGTCCGCCGCAGCACCGCCCGCATCCGCGCAAGGAGTTCGCGCGGCTCAAAGGGCTTTGCGACGTAGTCGTCCGCCCCGACTTCGAGACCGATGATCTTGTCGTAGACCTCGTCCCGGACTGTCAGCATGATGATCGGCATCGCCGAGGTCTTGCGCAGCTCGCGCGTGACCTGGAAACCATCGATGTCCGGCAAGCCAACATCCAGAATGAGAAGGTCGAAATCCCTATGCTCCATCAAGAGCCCCATCTGGGTTGCCGATCCGGCGGTTGCTACCCTGAACCCCTGCTTTTTCAGGAACCGTTCCAGCAGGTCGGTGATCTGACGATCGTCGTCGACGACCAGAATGTGCTTCGACACGGTGTGTTCCTGCGGCGCATGATCCGAAATGAGTGACGATGATGACCTGCATGGAGAGTGCAAGTCGATGACGGGATCCCGGAATTGATACAGCGTCAACGAACAAACGCAACCACGCTCGCTGCCGTCGTGCTGCTTGTCGCCATCGTTGTCACGGGCTTGTATCTCGGCTTTCAGACCCGCCGGCAATTCATCGAGATCTCAACCGGGTGGAGCGAGTTCTCGGCGGAAGCCGACAGGAAGGGCGCTGCCATCAGTTCCATTCGGGGCTACCTAGGATACGGCGGCATCATCCACACATTCAAGAACTACGTCCTGCGTCAGGACGACGTCTATCACAAGCAGCTTCTCGAGCAGTTGGAGCAGTTCGACAGGGTCACGGCCGGCTACCTCGACCTGCCCATTTCAGATGCCGAACGCGCGGCCGTCCTGGCAATCGTGGATACGATAGACCTCTATCGGAGCAAGATCGCGATTGCCACGCTCGCTGCCGAGGAGGGGTGGGAGATCGAGCGAACGGACGCGATGGTCCGGGTGGATGATGCCGCCGCCACGGCGGGACTTCGCGATCTCGAGGCGATCTGGCAGGAACTGCGACGGCAGCAGTCGGAACGGCTGATCGCGTCGGTCGAGAGGGGCCGGCAGCTCATCAGGCTCGGCTTTGTCTCCATGGCGCTGCTCGTCGTGGCATCGCTCTTGCTGGCGTTCGCCTTCTGGACGATCCTGCAGCAGATGCGTGGGGCCATGAACCGGTTGTCGGAGGAACTGGTGGCGCGCCGCCGGCTCGAGCGGCGCGAACAGAGGCTTGCGGAAGCCGTCGAGCAGAGTCCGGCTACGATCATGATCACCGATACGTCCGGCCACATCGAGTATGTGAACCGGCATTTTGAGGAATTGTCCGGCTGGAGTCGCGACGAGGTGATCGGACAGACGCCGCGGATCCTGCAATCCGGCGATACCGATACGGCAGAGTACCAGAAGATGCGGGAGCTTCTGAGCAACGGCGAGCCCTGGCACGGCGTTCTTCACAATCTGAAGAAGGACGGGGGAAGCTATTGGGTCGAAAGCACCATTCTCCCGCTTCTTGGTCCCGGTGGCGATGCGCACAGCTACCTCGGCATCGGCGAGAACATCACCGAACGCCTACATGCGCGTGAACAGATGGTGCGGGCCCAGAAGATCGAAGCCGTCGGCCTGCTGGCGGGCGGTGTTGCACACGACTTCAACAGCGTGTTGACCTCGATCCTCGGGTCGGCGCACCTGGCGGGGCTGGACGCGCCGGAAGGAAGTGACCTTGCCGGCGAGATCGAACAGATTGAGATCGGCGCGCGCCGGGCCCAGATGCTGGTGCAGCAGTTGCTGGGGTTCGCGCGCCGCAAGGCGGGAAGCCCGGTGCCGACCGAGTTGCGTAGCGCCGTGCGTCAGGCGCTGCGGCTGGTCCGGGCGGCGACCGTTCCGACAACGCGAATCGAGTTTGCCGAGGAGGGAGATCCCGTCTGGGTGGAAGCCGATCCGACCCACCTGCATCAGATCGTGATGAACCTTTGTGGAAACGCGGCCGAGGCGATCGGCGGCCGGACGGGATGTGTGAAGGTTTCGGTGGATCTCAGCGGTGGTCGCTCGTCCGGGGATGGCATGACGGACCCCGAATGTGTCGTGCTGCGCGTGCAGGATGACGGCCCCGGCATGCCGGAAGATGTCAGACGGCGGATCTTCGACGCATTCTTCACCACCAAGCCGCTCGGCAAGGGCACCGGCCTGGGTCTGGCGGTCGTTCACGGGCTGGTGACGGACATGGGCGGAACCATCGAAGTGCAGAGCGCGCCGGACCGGGGCGCGTGTTTCACAATTCGCCTGCGGCCCTGTCCCGCACCCGAAGCGGAGAGCATCAAGGTCGCAGAGGGCATGCCCTACGGCACGGAGCGCCTGCTGATCGTGGACGACGAAGCCGAGATCGCGGCGACCCTTCGCCGGTCCCTGACGCGCCTTGGCTATCACGTCGAGGCCTTTTCCTCGTCTCCGGCAGCCTTGCGAATCTTCAGGGCCGATCCCGACCGGTTCGATGCGGTCATCACCGATGTAATCATGCCCGACCTTGACGGTGTCGCTCTCGCGGGCGGGTTGCGCCAGCTGCGTCCCTCGATTCCGGTCATCTTCCTCACCGGCTTCACGCCGAAAGCCGATACGGTGACGGGTCCGAAACCGATGATCGTCGCCAAGCCGGTTGACCCCGTGACGCTGGCGCGTCGGCTGCGAGACCACCTGGACAGCGGCTGACAGGCGGGCCGTCACATCTCGTCACATATCATCACATTTCGTGGCGCCCTTCGTCACATGTCACAGGAGTCCCCCTGCTACGCTCCTTCGAAAGTCACGCCGGCAAACACTTAGAGGACGTAGTCCCGAAGACCAGGATGACTTTCGCCGGCCTCAAGGCAGATGACGAGTTCGCCAATGTAATCGCGCATCTCGACAGCCTGGATGCCAACGGAGCGAGCAATTGGCGCGGGTGGCCGCGCTGGAAGGGAGTAACCATGAAGGAAAATAGATCTCCGCGCGTGCGACACGCGCTTGCCGGATTTTGCGTAGCGGCGGCCATCTGCGTTGCCGCTCCTGTGGCTGTCTCTCAGGAGTTTGGGCCGCTTCCGGACGCCCCAGAGGTGAACGAAGCCAGAGCGAAACTGGGCGAGATGCTCTTCTTCGACAGCAGGCTTTCTGGCGACACAGGGACCTCCTGTTCGAGCTGCCACGATCCCGCCAGCGGCTGGGGCGACGGCCAGGCGCTATCGAGCGGTTATACCGGGGTCGAGTATTTCCGTAACGCGCCGGGCCTCTTCAACGTGGCCGACCGCATCTACCTGATGTGGGACGGACGCCTCGACGGGGCCGACCTTGGCACCCTCGTTCGGGACATGCTGACTGAATCCCATACGATGAATATGGACAGCCGCTTGGCGCAGGAACGTCTGAAGCAGGTTCCCGAATACTACGCCATGTTCCAGGAGGCCTATGGCGACGAGCCCTACGGCGGCCGGATCTATGGCGCTGTCGCCGAATACATCAAGTCGATCCGCACGGTGAACGCCCCGTTCGACGCCTATCTGCGCGGCGACACCGCGGCGCTGTCCGACGCGGCGCTCCGCGGCAAGGATCTGTTTGCCGGCAAGGCGGGCTGCATCGGCTGCCACGGCGGCGCAACGCTCTCGGACGGCGACCTGCATGCGACCGGCGTTCCCGATCACCCTGAGATCCAGCAGAATGCGGACCGCCAGATCACCATGCTGCGGCACTTCGCGACCATGGGCACGCCGAACTACATGAACCTGCGCAGCGACGTCGGGAACTACGTGGTGACCAAGGACATGGCCGATATCGGCAAGTTCGCCACCCCGTCGCTGTGGGATGTCGGCCAGACCGCGCCTTACATGCATTCTGGCGTGTTCGACACGCTGGCCGATGTCGTGGCCTTCTACGACGCCGGCAACGACAAGATCGCACCGCTCGGACTGAGCGAAGAGGAGCGGGTCGATCTGGTCGCATTCCTGGAGAGCCTGACGGGAGATGCGCCGACGGCCTCCGCGGCCGAACTGCCGGCCTACGCCCTGCGCGACGTCGGCAAGAACTGAGGAGATGGACCGATGAAAAAGACCACAAGAACCCTCCTCGGCGCGACCGTGGCAGTGCTGTCCGTAAGCGCGGTGGCATTGGCGCAAGGCGACTTTCCCGCGCTGTCGACGCTGCCGCCCCCTCCGATTCCGGCCGACAACCCGATGACCCCGGAGAAGATCGCCCTGGGAGGGAAGCTCTACTGGGACGGTCGCCTTTCGGGCAACGGGTCGATGCCGTGCTCGGCCTGCCACCTGCCGGATCTCGGCTGGGGAACTGGTTCGCCGATCTCGTTCGGCTACCCGGGCACGCAGCACTGGCGCAACAGTCAGACCGTGCTGAACTCCGCCTATTACAACAAGGGATTCTGGGAGGGGAACGTCACTTCGCTTGAATCGCAGGCGCCCGCTGCCGCCGGCGGCGCGGTGGCCGGCAACGGCGACGGCTCGATGATGGAGATGCGTCTGCGCTTTGTTCCCGAGTATGTCGCAGCCTTCAAGGAGGTCTTCGGCACCGACTGGCCGCATATAGTCCACGCCTGGGACGCCATCGCAGCCTACGAACGCACGATCGTGACCGATGCCACCAAGGTGCCGTTCGACCGGTTCCTTGCCGGCGACGAGGCCGCGCTGAGTGACGAGGCGCGACGCGGCATGGAACTATTCAACGGCAAGGCCGGCTGCATCTCCTGCCATAACGGTGCGCTGGCTTCCGACGAGCGTTTCTACAACACCGGAGTGCCCACGGCGCCCGAGTTCGTCGAAGACCCGCTCTACCAGATCACCCAGCGTTGGGAGGTCTACCAGAAGGGTGTCAGCGAGGAGACCTATCGCACCACCGGCACCGACCTTGGCCTCTACTTCAAGACCAAGCGGCCTGGGGACAGGGGCAAGTTCCGTACGCCGTCGCTGCGCGAACTGCGCTGGACCGAGCCCTTCATGCACAACGGCGTGATCCCCACGCTGGCCGAGGTCGTGGCCTTCTACAATGCCGGTGGCGGCGAGGGGCAGACGGCCGGCCTGCAACCGCTCGGCCTGTCCGATACCGAACAGGTCGATCTGGTCGCCTTCCTCGAGGCGCTCTCGATGGACGAACCGCTGCTCCTGGTCGAACCGGAGCTTCCCGAAACAGCAACCTGGGCGGAGTTTGACAAATGACCCAAGCCACCAGGGCCCGGGGCGTGGGCCACGATCACGCCTGTTCCTCCCTCTCGCGCCGCAGCTTCCTGATCCTCGGCGGCAGCTCGATCGCCATCCTGGCAACCTACGGTGCCGGCGCGGAGGCGCAGGAGCTTGTCTCCTCGTCCTATGTCCGCAAGGTCGTCGGAAAGCTGTCCGAGCTCCAGCCCGGCACGGCAATCTCGTTCAACTATCCCAACGACGATGTAGAGAACCTGCTGATGATGCTGAACGAGCCGGCAGGTGGCGGCGTTGGCGAGGGACGCAACATCGTCGCCTTCAATACCATCTGCCCGCACATGGGCGGCTACATGGGCGAAAGCGAGTTCAAGGCCCAGCATTCGGTGCTGGGGCCGTGCCCGCTCCACCTTTCCACCTTCGACCTGACCAAGCACGGCATGATCGTTTCCGGTCACGCCGTCGAGAGCCTGCCGCAGATCGTTCTTGAAATCGACGGCGACGACATCGTGGCGACGGGGGTCATGGGGCTGTTCTTCGGATACAGCCAGAACCCGACCGGCGCCTGAGAGAGGAGACAACAAGACATGGCAGACTCCATCACCCCGAACCGCGAACACGTGCCGCTTCCTCCGCCGGATGCAGAGGTGCTTACGACGGCGTGCAGCTATTGCATCGTGGCCTGTTCCTATAAGGTCTTCCGCTGGCCCGTTGGCAGTGAAGGTGGCGCGCAGGCGGACCAGAACGCCTTCGGCGTCGACTTCCCCACCGCCGGCGCGCCCTGGATCGCGCGGTCCCAGCACAACGTCGGATTGCACGACGGAGTGCCCCACAATTTCGTGGTCACGCCTGACGTCGATGCCGACGTCGTGAACCGCAATGGCAACTACTCGGTCCGTGGCGGCACGCTGGCGCAGAAGATCTACAACCCCGAGAAGCCGACCAAGGATCGCCTGAAATATCCGATGGTCCGCATCGGCGGCGTGCTTACGCCCGTAAGCTGGGATCTGGCCACTGACGTGATGGCCGAAGTGTCCAAGCATGTGCTGAAGAACTACGGCGAGCACGCCTGGGGCATGAAGACCTATTCCTACGAGTATTTCGAGAACACCTACGCGATCTCGAAACTGGTGCGCCGCGGCGTGGGCACCCCCGTCCATGCCCCGCATGACAAGCCGCAGGCGGCCGAGGATGCCGCCGGGCTCGACGATGCCGGCATCAACTCCTTTGCCGCCACCTACGAGGACTGGGGCAAGTGCGATGTCGCCTTCCTGTCGGGCGTCGACCCCTACGAAACCAAGACGGTGCTGTTCACCGAGTGGATGATGGCCGGCGACAACCCCGACAAGAAGATGATCTTCGTCACGCCGCACCGCACCATGGGCGTGGAATATGGGATCAAGAACGGCGGCCTGTGGTTGCCGATCATCCCGGGCACCGACACCGTGCTGCACCTGGCGCTGGCCAAGATCATCATCGACAACGGCTGGCAGGACCAGGAGTTCATCGACAAGTGGGTCAACTCAAAGTGGGAGATCGAGTCCGGCTACGGGCGTGGCACCCGCAACACACGCTGGCAGTGGCGCACCACCTGGGGCCGCTGGCAGTCCGACTGGCAGGATTTCCAGAAGTTCATCGCCGAGGAGCCCGCGGCGGTGCTCGAGACCGCGGCCGAGATCACCGGCCTGCCGGCGGAGGACATCCAGCGCTGCGCCGAGATGATAGCCAAGCCGCGCGAGGACGGATCGCGCCCCAAGACCAGCTTCATGCTGGAAAAGGGCAACTACTGGTCCAACAACTACATGAATACCGCATCGCTGGCCTCGCTCGGCCTGATCTGCGGCGCCGGCAATCGTCCGGGCCAGGTGATCAGCCGTGGTGGCGGACACCAGCGCGGCGGCATGGGCATTTCCGGCGGCAAAGGCTGGCTCAGCCCCGAAAAGCACCCCGGGCGCCGCAAGAAGGCGCTGAACGTCGATCGCTGGGTGATGGACGGCAACGTCCGGTTCATGTGGACCATCGGCCTGACCTGGTTCCCGGCCATGCTGGCGAGCCAGGAACTGGCGAGCCGGGTCGCCGACCTGACCACTCGCAACCCCAACCAGCCGCGCAGCGTCGACAAGGAGCACCTCGTCGAGGTGTTCAAGGCACGGGTGGATTCGGGCGGCATGGTGCTGGTCGACAGCGACATTTACCCGGTCGATCCGCTCAACACCCAGCTGGCCGACATCGTGTTACCGGCCGCCGGCTGGGGCGAGGTGGATTTCACCCGCTGCAACGCCGAACGCCGCCTGCGACTTTATGCCAAGTTCAACGACGCACCGGCCGAGGCCAAGCCGGACTGGTACGCCGTCGGGCTGTTCGGCCAGAAGATGGGCTACGAGGGGTTCGACTGGAAGGACTCCAACGAGATCTTCGAGGAAGCCGCCCGCTTCTCGCGTGGCGGGGTGCTCAGCTACAACGTGCTGGTCAAGGAAGCCAAGAAGGAGGGCAAGTCGGGCCACGAAAAGCTGCGCGAACTCGGCACCACTGGCATCCAGACCCCCATTCGCCTGATCGACGGCGAGATGGTCGGCACCGGGCGACTGCACGACCCCGACAACGATTGGGGCGAAGTCGAGGGCGACACGTTCGACCAGAAGTGGCTCTATGCCTTCGGCACGCATACCGGCAAGGCCAACATGTTGAAAGCGCCGTGGAACAACGACAGCTGGTCGGATTTCTACGAGGCGATCAAGCCGCGCGCCGACAAGGGCGAGATCTGGATCACCAACGGCCGAGTCAATGAGACCTGGCAATCGGGCTTCGACGACCTGCGCAAGCCTTACCTCGCCAAGCGCTGGCCCTGGCCACATATCGTGATCCATCCCGATGACGCAGCACCCGAAGGCATCGAATCCGGCGACTTGGTGGAAGGGTTCAACGACGCGGTCTACGTCCAGACTGGCGAGCCGATCGGCGTCAAGGACGGCGACCTGAGCTTCACCAAGCTGATGGAGCACGGCCACATCAAGACCACCACGGGCCAGTTCGTGGCGGTGGCGATCGTGTCGGACGAGATCCGCCCGGGCGTTGCCAAGGCGGCGTTCAACTTCCCCGGATCGATGGCGAACTCGGTCTGCCATGCAGTGCCCGACCCCGTCAGCGGTAACTACCGCTACAAGCTGGGCCGCGGCGTTCTGCGAAAGATCGGCGAGAGTGCCTACAAGCACAACTTCCTCGAGATGTCGCTGAAGCCGCGTCCGATCATCTGAAACCGCAAACCGGCTCTCCGTCCGCTTCGGGCGGGGAGCCTTCCGCCATTGTGGCCCTGCAGGTACGGCGCACTGCCGCTGGTCGGGCGGTTGTCGTTCGCCGGTCGGGATCGTAGGGGATTGCGCGACGGGGCCGCCCTAGGGTAGCCAATTTTCCGGACGATCACCAAGGGAGCTACGGCATGCCGAAAACACCCTCATTCCCCGAGCATGCCCTGCGCCGCTGGGCGATTTCCGCAGCCGTCCTTGTCGTCGCGCAGGCCGCTCTGGCCGATCCGGTGGTCGTCGAGCAGGTCACCGATGTGGCTGCGACCAACGCCCACGACATGTTCCAGTTTTCGCCCGACATCCTGCGGATCGAACCGGGCGGCGAGGTCGAGTTCCGCAATTCGATCCGGGGCCATACCGTCCACTCGATCCCGGAGCTGTGGCCCGAAGGCGCCGCGCCGATTGGCATTTCGTATCGCCCCGAGGCGGTGGTCCGTTTCGACGCAAAAGGCATCTATGGCATAACTTGCCGGCGGCACGGTCTGTTCGGCATGGTGATGCTCGTGGTTGTGGGCGCACCGGACGGGGGCGGCGACCTTGGTACGCGGATCGATGCCACGGTGTTGTCGCAGGAAGCCAGGGACAAGCTGAGGTCGATCGCGGAGGCCTCCGGCCTGCTGCCCTGACCCGGCCCAGGCCTGGAGCGCTTGCTCCATCTGTCGATGACGTCGGCGGCAACCCAGAAATGGCACCAATCTGGGCGGAGACGGACGTCTAATGTCAGCTTCTCCGGTTCCGGGGCTCGGCCATAAAAGGCGCAGAGACGACCGCACTCCGCCCTCCCGGCAGATTTCTGCATCAGCGAGCAAGGGCGATCCCGCGTCGTTCGTGAACGACGTGACCGGCCCTGAGCCGACCTTGAGCAGGGCACTCATCGCCGCGGCGCGGCGTTCGCTGAAGCCATCCTTCGTGGTTCTGTGCAGCATCGTCGAGCAGGTCGAGGTCCACAGTGCGGAACAAGGCTGTCATCGGCGGGCTGGTGGTTTTCAGAGAACCTTCGATCTTCCGCGACGGATTTCTATCCTCGATCCGTTCAACATGGATCAACCGTCAGGATTGCCTCATGAAACGCGCCATCGCCACGTCCTTAGTACTTTGTGTCTCCACGACCTCCCTCTCCGCCGAGATTTATTCCGCCGACGTGTGGGCGGACAACTGGTTTGAAATGCGGATCAATGGGACGCAGGTTGCCGAAGACAGCGTGCCCATCACGACCGAGCGGTCATTCAATGCCGAAAGCTTCGCTTTCGAGGCAGAGCGCCCCTTCGTGATCGGTGTCGTCGCCAAGGATTTCAGAGAAAATGACACCGGCCTGGAATACATCGGCACCGGGCGCCAACAGATGGGCGATGGGGGCCTGATCGTGCAGATCAAGGATTCAGCGGGCGCAGCCGTTGCCGTCAGCAATTCGGACTGGCAGTGCCTGGTCATCCACACCGCCCCGCTGGACAAATCCTGCGAAAAAGCAAGGCGAACCCTGTCGCTGGCGAAGGGGCCTGCGCTTTCGAGGTGATCGATGAACCTGATGGCTGGGATCAGGCGGGTTTCGATGCCTCGGATTGGCCTCAGGCCAGTACGTTTTCCGAACAGGAGGTCAGCCCCAAGGACGGCTATGACCGGATTGACTGGGTAGAGGACGCCCAGCTGATCTGGGGGGCCGACCTCGAGCAAAGCAATACGGTTCTTTGCCGCCTGACTGTCAGGTAAGGCGCAATGAACGGAGCCCAGATCATGCCCCGCATCCTCACGATGTCGATCACCACGTCCATGGCGATTGCCGCCGCCTCTGCGGCCTTCGCCCATGACGATCATTGTGCAGCCGTCAAGGTCTCCGTGGCCGACGCAGGTTTTGGCGACAGCGTCACCGTCACCTGCACCGACAGCCACGCGATCATCCAGTCCGATACCTATCCGGACCACGAGAAGATGACGGGGATCATCGGCACGAACGAACAGGTCCCGGTCCCGGGCGACTATGCCGCGCCGATCCTTCTTGCCCCCACTCTCGGCACGACCCCGCTGACACGGGATGCCGCCCTGGGCGTCGCCGTCAATGGCGTGCCGATCTACGACTACACCGGCGGCGGCGAGATGAGCGTGGCCGATCTTGCCCACCATCAGGCTCAGCACGACACGCTCCGGACACATCAGCTCGATGTTTGCGGTGGCCATGCCGGTCGCGGTGATGACTACCATTATCACGCCAAACCGACCTGCATGATTGACCAAATGGCAAATGCCGGCGACAGCGCGATCATCGGCTGGGCCTTTGACGGCTTCCCGATCTACGGCGACGACAATCCCGACGGGTCGGTGATTGCCGCAGGCGACCTCGATGTCTGCAACGGCCAGGCTGACGAGACCTTCGGCTACCGCTACCACACCTCGGAAGAAGCGCCCTATATCGTGCAATGCCTGATGGGGGTCCTGGCCGACTTCGACCGTCTCCCCCGCGTGTCGCCGCTTATGGCGACAAATGGACAAGGTGGACCACCGGGAACACCGCCGCAAGGTGGGGTCCAGAACCTCGTCTTTACCGAGAACCCCGATGGAAGCCGAAGCATGGACTACAGCTATGAGGGCGAGGAACATTACATCCGCTACACCCCCTCCGCGAAGCCCGGCTGTTATGACTTCACCACCCGAACCGTGACCAATGGAGGCGAGGTTCTGAGCGGCGAATACTGCCGGTGACAATGCCGCGACCCGCGATCAGATCAGCATATTGCGGCGCGACCTATGGCGGGAAGCTGCCATCATCCGTTGTATTCCGACAAATTGAAGATTGGGCGCTGAACTGCAACTCGTCGCGTGGTGGTAACCAACTCCGATGGAACCATGCTTCCGGCCCCAATCTGCCGTGTGACACCTATTCCATATGCTGCGGCGCAGCCGGTCACTGCCGGCTGTCGGGCAATGTCCCAATGGACACAGCTTCAGACCTCGGCGTGTGCCCTTGCCGCGCGACCATGCGGTGCGTCGGGCCGTACGCGGGTCATCTGCGACAGCGTAGGGTCGACAGCCCGAACAGGGATGTAACCGATGACGCCGTTCGGCGAAGCCTTGTCGACGTCATTTATGCTTTCAACCGCCCGCAACGCCCGCCACATTCACGTAGATCGCGTAGATGGACTGGGAGGCGGTCATGAACAGGCGGCTGTTGGCGCGCCCGCCAAAGCAGAGGTTCGCGCAACGCTCGGGAAGCGCGATACGGCCGATGGGTTTCCCGTCCGGTGCAAAGACCATGACCCCGTCCAGGTCGGGGTCTCCCATGCCCCAGCCACACCACAGGTTGCCGTCGACATCGCAGCGCATTCCATCAGGGGTGCCGCCCTCGGCATCCACCACCACTCGCCGGTTCGACAAGCTGCGTCCATCGTCCGCGACATCGAAGGCCAGGATCTTGTGATGTGGCACGCCGCGGGATTCAATGATGTAGAGAATGCTTTCGTCCGGCGAAAAGCACAGGCCATTTGGCCCGCCGATGCCTTCGGCCACGATACGTGCCTCGCCGGTCTCCGGATCGAGACAGAAAACGTTCTGCCCAAGCTCCGGCTCGGATCTGAGGCCTTCGTAGTTTCCGAGAATCCCGAAGTAAGGGTCCGAGAACCAGACAGACCCATCGGATTTCACGATGATGTCGTTCGGGGAGTTCAACCGCTTGCCCTCGAACCTGTCCATCAACGTGGTGATCGTCCCGTCATACTCGGTCCGGGTGATGCGCCGGCCGCCGTGCTCACAGGACAGCAGGCGGCCCTGCCGATCCCGCGTATGTCCGTTTTCGAAGTTCGAAGGCGCCCGGAATTCACTGACCCGGCCGGTTTCTTCGCTCCAGCGCATCACCCTGTTGTTGGGAATGTCGCTCCACAGGAGGTGACGGGCATCGCCGAACCAGACCGGCCCTTCTGCCCAACGCATTCCGGTCGCCAACCTCTCGACGGCGGCCAGTCGCAAGCGGTACTTGTCGAATGCCGGGTCGAGCGATTGCACAGCCGGATCGGGATAGCGCGTCGTTGGCTCCCAACCATTTGGAAACAGGTTTTTTCCACTCATCCTGAGGCCTCCTGGAGGTGGTATTCAGCCATGCCGAAGACGGGTCTCAGCTGGGCGACAAGACGTGGATCACACGGGCTGTCACCATGTCTTTCGCGCTTTCCGCATATGCCTTCATGTGCGCGGAGGCACCATGCGCTGCGAGAGCGTCAAGGCTGGCCCATTTCTCGACAACGACAAAGGTGTCGGCACCTGCAGGGGTCTGGATCGCTCCGGCACCCTCTGCATCGATCGTCGCCTCATAGGCAATGCAGCCATCTTCGGCCAACACGGCTGGGACATTGGCTTTGAACCTTTCCAGCACCGCCGCGCGTTGCCCGGGTTTCGTGGTTATGAAGGCCAGGACATGAACGGTGGACATTCCCGATTTTCCTTCAATGGTCTGGAACTTGTCCGAACGTTATCGGCTCAACCGGTGTGACACAACATTTGGTCGACCTGCCCGATCTATGGGTGTGGAGTGCCCCATCTGAACTGGTCCACCGTTATGTTTAGGAAACGGGGGACGGGACTTCACCCCGTTTCTGGTCCGGTCGTCACGCGACTTTTCGGGTTGGTTGACGTTGGGCCGCAAAGGCGTTCGGCGTCAAGTTTCCGAGCGCCGAATGCGGCCGGTTTTCGTTGTTGTATCGACCCAGCGGAATCTGCTCAGGTTAAGCTGCTAGTGCGAATGCCTCAGCGGGGGGGCATGTCCAGCGCCTGATGTGGGCGGCGATGGTTGTAGAAGCTGATCCAGTCGCCGATGGCGCGCGTCGCGTGCTGGATGCTGTCGAAGCGC
>NZ_JBHTJT010000046.1:0-227898 GCF_042676185.1 Tropicimonas aquimaris
GATGGAACCAAGGCGGGTCATGCACTAACAATCAAACCGGACCAGTCAGATCAGGCTCCCCAGAAGTGCCCTTAAATAGCCTTGGGGCGTGGCGCCCAAGATATCCCTGAATGCACGGTGCAAGGTTCGCTGCGAGGTGCCGGCGGCAGAGGCAATTTCTGCAACAAAGATCGGATCGCAGAGATTTGCGTCGATGAACTCCAAGGCACGCGATACAACACGGCTGTGCCCTCGCGACAGGCTCCCGCCTGCTGGGACAGCAATCGGTTCTCGCGCAAGATGAACAATTGCGGCTCTGAGAAAGTCCTCGGCGACTTTACTTTTTGGCAAGGATACCGGAAATTCTGCGCCGTTCACCGCTCCAAATCCCTTTGAAAGGTGCGCCACCACACCCGGGGAAAGTCTGCGAGAATGAATGCCAGTGGCGCCAAGACCTTTTCTGTCAAGGACAAGGCCCACCTTTGCGGCCTCCTCCTCGAGCTGGTCATAGCCAAGCGAAACGGTCCCATACTTGGCAGCCAAGTTGTAGTGGGCAGTGTGTTCGTCGCCGGGATGATAGACCCCAACGGAGCCGTTGGCGATATCCTCAAACCAATGTCGTGCGCCATGTGGAAACTGCAAACCCACGGCTATGGTGACATCTGAGTCCGACAGTGGCCCCTTTACAGCGAAACTGCCTTCGATGTCGCCATAGCTGAATTTGAGTCCATTAATTTCGGCGAAGGAAATGCTGCCAACTATTGGCCCTCGTCGCAACTTCAGCACCTCTAGCCCCGACAGGAACCGGATTTTCGATGCATCCTCGATGCAAGTGATTGGCGCCTTGTGCCACTCACATCTTTGGCTTAGGGGCGAAGCAACGTCGCTCAAGAACTTTGGTACCCGCGCATGCTCACTTTCTGCAGTTGAGAAAGCATAACACAATAAAGCATAACACAATAATGCGTGAATGTGCCGCCGCCCTTGCGCATGCGCCGGATCAGATTGCCTTGTCAGAGGTCAATCAGTGCCGCGAGCGTCTTTTGGCGGACGTCGCTGTTCATCGCGTTTCCCCGGGGGAACTGCCCGGCCTCGACAGAGAAGATACCGAGGCGCGGTTGGCCTTTCGCGAAGACGTGAGTTAGGCCCTCGAAGGTCGGTTGGGTCACGACGCGTTCGGGAGAGGCGATCGGTGGCGGTTCCGATCTCAAGGCATCGAGATCGGCCTGCGCCGCCACGCGCTTCTCGCCCTTGCCCTTCTTAGCCTCGGCTAGGGTGCGGTGGCGCTCACCTTTCCACAGCGACTAGAAACGATGCCGCCATGTGCGTGGGTCGCGTGCCGGTAGTGTGGCAGTCTGTTTCCACACCAGTCGTGACCCCATGCCGGTCGGGCGTCTAGTTCGGGTACGATGCACCGTCGCCCATCGGCCGCAGGTTCACGCCGTCGCATTTGACGGTGTCGCCATCGACGGCGGTCAGGGAGAGGCAGGTGAGGATTGCTATCGGATTCATGGAGGCTGCGCTGCGGCATAATGCGGGCGTTCCCTATAGCGCGCCGCCGGGGCCGTGGGGAGGGGGATTTGACCCCACCGTTTCGAGCACTAGGCTTGACTGGTATTGAAGAGCCAATTTTCGAAACTAAGCCCGACCCGCTGTTTGAGTGGCAGCAGGTCGGGCATTTTCATTTGCCCCCGCCAGCCCCCGCTTTGCCGCCAGCCGCCCTGCAAGGCCGATTTAGGGGTTATCTCGCATTTCTGGGCGTTTTCACCCACGCGGAGAGCAGAGATAGCCCTTAAAGCGGCGCTGAGGGGCGCTAATCGTGTTCCCCGACCTTCTGTTCTAATTGTTCAAGCCTTTCGAACACGTCTTTCAGAGTTTCCAAGTCTTGTAGCCGGAGTTGGTAGACTTGCTTATGGGCATCCTCGCGCGTTTCGAGGAACGTTGCCTCGAGGCGCTCAAGGATCTCGGAGTTCATCGACCGCCCGTTCCTTTCCGCGGCGGCCTTGATCTTCTCTCGCAGTTCCTCCGGCAGTCGGAGGGCGAACTGCGGCGCACCTCGCCCCATCTTGCTGTTGGCCATTTTCCGCCGTTCTCCCTCTGCTGTGCAATCACTGTAATTTTTCCTCTTGCGCGTCAATGCAATCACGGTAATGTTGAAATTACGGTGATATGACACCCTCGAATCCGCACACCGAAGAGGACCGCAGATGACCAAGATCCAGTATGCCCTGCGCCTGCCGCCCGATCTCAAGGATTGGCTCCGGGCGCAGGCCGACAAGAACGCCAGCTCGCAGAACAGCGAGATCATTCGCGCCGTCCGCGAGCGCATGGAGAAAGTTGAGGAGGCCACCCAATGACCAAGACCGCGAAGACCGTTGAGCAGAAGGTGTCCGACTGCCAGTCCGACGCCGTTGTCCTGGCCGGGATGGTCGAGGCAATCGACCTCATGGCGAACGAAGGCGAGCGCTTCGGGAATGCGATTGCCGCCGTGACTATCGCGGCGCTGGACCGGGCGAACAAGCTCGCCAGCGACCTCGACAGCATCAACCTCAAGGGGGCGTGACATGACCAGCCAACGCGAAGCAGCCGACCACACCGATCAAGCCCGCATTCAGGCCGAAGGGCTGGCCCAAGCGCTCTACGACATGACTATCGAGAGCCCCGCCATTGACCACCGCCACCCGGAGGCCGCGGGAATGATGGCCGTCATTCGGGCGCTGCAAGACTATACCCGGCAGTATGGCGAACGCCTGGACGCCGAGCGCAAGTTGGTCCGCGAGGTGTAACGCATGGCGGAGCAGCTAACAGTCTCAATCAAACAGGCAGCCCAAGACCTCGGCGCCCCGGTGGCAACGCTCCGCCAGATCGCCGAGGATCTCGGTTTTCTGATCTGGTTCGGAGACCGCCGAGTGCGGATCGATCCGCGCCACTACCCGGAGATAATCGAAGCATGCCGCAGCACGCCAAAGGCCCGCGCCTCTACCGCCGCAAGGACACCGGCATCTACATCATCCGCGACACCGGCCGGGGCGACCAGTCAACAGGCACTAGAGATTGTCGAGAAGCTGAAACGGCCCTCGCGCGCTACCTCGCCGAAAGGGACCGCCCCCGTGGGCCAGCCACACCGGACCAAATGACGGTTTCGGAGGTGCTGGTGATCTACGGCACCGAGCGGGCGCCGAAGGTGAAGGACCCGCAGCGGATCGCCTACGCGATCCAGGCGCTAGTTCCTTTCTGGGGTGAGTTGCCTGTATCCGCGATCCGAGACGCGACCGTCGGGCACTACACTACTGCGAGAAACCGGGCTCCGGGCACCATCCGCAAGGAGCTGGGCGTCCTGAAAGCGGCCCTGCGCTACTGCGCTGACAAGGGCTATTTGGTGAACCCGCCGACGGTGGAACTGCCGGAGAAGCCCGAAGCGAAAGACCGCTGGCTTACCCGCTCCGAGTTCGCTCGTTTGCTTTGGGCTGCGTGGCGCAACCCGAAGGCGAAGCACCTCGCCCGCTTCATGCTGGTTGCCGCCTATACCGGCTCCCGAAAGTCTGTGATCCTGAATCTGCGCTTCATGCCCAATACCTATGGAGGCTGGGTCGATACCGACCGCGGCATTCTTCATCGCCGCGGCGAAGGGCAAGCGGAGACCAAGAAGCGGACCCCGAAAGCCCCAATCCCTCGCCAGCTACTCGCACACCTGCGCCGCTGGGAGCGGAACGGGGCTCGCTACGTTGTAGAGATCGAAGGCAACCGCGTCGGCTCCATCAAGACGGCATGGAAGACCGCCACCGACGCTGCGGATTTTAACGACGTGACGCCTCACACGCTGCGCCATACGGCGATCACCTGGGCAATGCAGCACGGCGCAAAGCCGGCCGACGTGTGTAGCTACTTCGGCCTGAGCCTCGAAACCCTCCAGCGCGTCTACTGGCATCACCACCCCGATTTCCAAGAGTCGGTGCTGCGCGCGATGGAGGCGAAACTGTGATGTCGCACAGCTTCAACCAAACCAAACGGCCAGAAAGCAGAACAATACAGGTAACCAACGATGAACAGAGCAGAAACAACCCCGTGGAATTGTCTTCGGGAGGCAGGGGTCGGAGGTTCGAATCCTCTCACTCCGACCAATACTTCAAGAACATCGCACAGCCTCAGGACAGCGCCCGTTTGGACGTTGATCGTTGTGCTGTCCGCCGAGCGTCCCGTGGCCATTGCCCGCTCCTCGTCCGCGCCCGACGCTCGCGGTTCCGAAATTCGGCCGCGTCAGATGTGGTTCGAGGTCAGCCCGCGACATCGGCTCCGGAAGCTGGCGGACGTGGCGTGGCGCGGTTCTTGAGCCTGAGTGCCGGGCGTTCGACCAGCCGCCAGGACAATTCGGCCAGGGCGAAGGTGACGGCAATCCAGAGCAGGAGCCGGGCGATCTTGAATGCCATTCCGAGGGCGCCTTCCGGCATTGGCGGCAGCACCAGGAACATGGCCTGTGGCACGAAGTAATGAAAGACGTAAAGGCCGTAGGAAATCTTGCCGATATGCACCAGGCGCGGGTCGGCCAGCCAGGCCAGGATTGGATCCTGCCCGGCGATGCAGCTTCGAACGATGCAGACGCCAGCGGCGCTGATGAGCATCGGCACGAGCACCCATCGGATGAAGGCGATGTCCTCGAAGCCGACGGCGGGCGCCCAGGTCATGACCAGCATGACGAGCACAGATCCCCACATCACCGCCGGCCGAAGCAGCAACCGATCCAGCCAGGCGAGGGCCGGTTCGCGGACCGTGAAGGCGAGCAGCGCTCCTGCGGCTAGGCTGTCGAGCTGTCCGGGCAAAAGCACCTCGATGAATGGGCTGGCGCCAAGCGGAATGGCAGTGCGGAACAGCGGCGCGGCTGCGAGCGCGGCCAGCACCGCCGGCAGGAGACAGCGGCGGGGCGCAAGAATGATGATCGGGAACCAGAACAGGTAGAAGTGCTCCTCCACGGAGAGCGTCCAGAGGTGGCCTCCCCCGGACCAGAACTCCCGGATCGCAATCTGAACGTTGGATAGATAGAGGAGATGCACCCAGGCATCGGACCGCATGTTCGCGATGCCGAGCGCAGCCGAGAGCGCGATGGCCACCCAGAAGGCCGGCAGCAGCCGAAGCGCGCGCCGCCAGTAGAAGCGCCGGGCGAGCAATGACGCCGGTGCGGTTCCACGTTCCGACAGCAGGATCGACGTGATCAGAAATCCGGAGAGGACGAAGAAGAATTTGACCCCGATCATCCCGGGGCTGAAGCTCCGGATGACCTCGTTGTAGGTGAAATGCTCGACGAAGACGAGCAGCACGGCGACGCCGCGCAGACCGTCAAGCCTCGGATACCAGGGCAGCGACCGGGTCGCCGGATTGTCGCCGCTCATGGACGCTTTTTCCCCCCTCGGACGGCGAAGGCCACCGCACCGGCGATATTCTGCTTCACGACCGACGACCAAGACAGGTCGTGGTTCCGGTCGAAGAGCGCGCCGCCCATCGGTTCCTTCGCCGCGTTGCGGGCGGCATAGTAAAAGTGCCGCATCAGCCAGGGATGCTGGACCAGATGCTTGGCGTAGAGCGCCCCGTTGGCGAAGGAATAGTCGCGGTGGAGGCGCTTTACCTCGTCCCGGGTCGTGCGTCCGTGATAGTGGTTCACGCGCATATCGGGGAAGTAGAGGATCGGCACACCGACACCGTGCGCCCTGATCAGGTAATCCGTGTCCTCGCCCGCGCGCATGGGGGTGCCCGCTCCGAACCGCCGGTCGAACGGGCCGATCCGGAGACTCACCTCGCGGGTCATGGCGAAGTTGCAGCCCTGCACGAACCCGCCCGGATGCCAGGAAGGGTCATAGACCTGAGGCTCCTCAGCGTCCTTCATCGTGAAGTGCTGGTCTTCGGGGTCGGGCACGATCACGCTGCCGCCAATGATCGCGTCCTGACCTTCGTCTTCAAGGTGCTTCCGGAGCTCGGAGAGGTAAGACAGCGACACGGTGCAATCGTCATCCGTGAAAATGAAGAGCTGCCCCCTTGCAGCGGCCATGGCTGCGTTGCGCGCGACCGAAAGCCCACCGCCATCGAGCCACAGCAAGCGGCATTCCGCGGGACGGCTGACGGACTGGATTTCCTCCGCGTCGAGCCGAAGCTCGGGCTGGCTGCCGTTCTCCATGACGACGATCTCGCAGCGCAAGTCGGGACAGGTCTCGATGGTCCGCGCGATCGAGCCGACCGCCCGCAGCAACCGGCGCGGCCGCGACCGGGTGCAGACGATGAAGCTGACGTCGGGCATATCCATTGCCGCTATGCCCCTTCGGACGAGACAGCCGGCGGTGCGCCCATCGTCAGGGTTGCGGCCTGGCGCTCTATTGCGCCGATGTCGGGCACGACGGAAGTCAATTTCCGATTCTGCAGAGCGCCGATGATTTCGCCACGGGCGACCAGTGCGGACCAGAGGCCGCGCGCCAGCGCTGGCTGGCTGCCGACAAGTCCAAGCACGGCGCGCTCCGACCGGCGGAACATGCCCTGTTTGCCCGACGCTTCGACGAAGTGGCGCGCGGCGGAGAATTCCTGCAGATCCACCAGCCACGCATAGAGGAAGTAGAGCGTTACGCGTTGTCCGATAGTAAAGGCGCGGCGGTCTTCCGGCGGCTGATGCGGCAGGAGCGCATCCAGGCGTCGCAACAGATCGGCTGCGGCGGAGATAGCGTCCGGAGTGACCTGCGCGGCCAGCGCGGTGAAGCCGGTGCCGGCCGCCTCCGGATAGTGCCGGGCGAGGTTCTCCTCGAGGAAACGGACATGGGTCGCCCGGAGGGTGGCGGCGCGAGTGACGCTGACGCTGTCGGGATGCAGCCGGTAGGCCAGCAGCGGCGCCTCGAGCTGGCGGACCGGGCAAATCTCGGCGATGCGGTTGAACAGCTCGAAATCCTCGGCGCAGGGGTAGGCCGGGTCGTAGCGCAGTTCACCGTCCGGGATCGCGCTGCGGCGGAACATCACCGTCGGATGGCGCAGGATCGTGCAGAACCGCGAGAGCACCCGCAGTTCCCGGCTCTCGGTCACGTCGGGTTTGCTCTGCGGAAGCGCCGCTCCCCGCGGGACGATGGTATCGAAATGCGTGCCACACATCGCAAGACCGGGTTCGGCGGCGAAGGCGGCGAGCTGGGTGCTGATCCGCTCCCGATAGGCGATGTCGTCCGCGTCCATTCGGGCAATGAAGTCACCGCGCGCGAGGTCCAGCCCCTCGTTAAGGGTATGGATCAGACCACGATTCTCGCGCTCGACGACGCGAATCCGCGTATCGGACGCCGCCGCCCGCCGAAGGATCCCGGCGGACCCGTCCGTCGATCCGTCGTCGATGGCGATGATTTCGAGCTCGTCGTGAGATTGCAGCTGCAAGCTGCCCAGGGCGAGAGGCAGATGCCGCGAGGCATTGAAAACAGGCAACAGGATTGAAACGAGCACTTCAGGAAAGCCACAATTAAGCTTCGGCCGAAATAGCCGATGCACAGTTTATCTCCGGAACCGGCTCGTAGCAACGGAACCACGGTTACCGGAGGAGCGATGTTGATCGGCGTCTAAAGATGCATCTTTCAGCATATGTTTTTCATGGTCAAGGTGGTATCTACTAGGCACAAGCCCAGTGATCAGGTAGCAACATTCCGAAGCGCTCGGGCGGCGCCAAAGGCAAGGGACTGTTCGCCCCTCCCCCGGCGCTCGTATTGATTTATCGGGTATTGCCGGGTGTTTGTCCCGACCGTCCCGGCCATTAACGGGGCAGCATACGTTGCGATCGCTTTACGAGACTTACGTTCATGGCAGCATTTCCGCGGTGCTGGGCCCTTTCCGTCGCTATTTGCCTGCGGTGGTCCTGCTCGGGCTTCTGGCAACCGCGCTGGAGGGGATCGGGATCGGACTGGTGATCCCGTTGCTCGATGTCGTCGTCTCGGGGGATTCGAATGCGCAGGGCTTTCTGCCCGGGCTGCTGGTCTCCTTCGGCGAAACCGTTCCTCGCGAGACCCGCGGCCTGCTGATCGGCGGCGCCATCCTCGCGCTCCTCTCCGTAAAGAACATCGTGGTCTACGCCAACGGGCTGCTGCAGGCCTGGATTTATGGGCAGGCCGGCCACAGGCTGCGCACGGCCCTCGCGCAGAAGCTGACCGCGATGGACGCTTCCGACCTGCTCTCCGAGCCGCCGTCACGGATGCTCAACATCATCTCGAACGAGAGCTGGCGCTCGGCCGATGCGGTCGCGGCGGTGATGGGGATCATGGTCAATGCGACGGCGGCGCTGATCCTGCTCGCGTTCCTGATGGCGATGTCATGGCAACTTACGCTGGTCGTGCTGCTGGGAATTACGGTCATCCAGTACGCGCATGAGCGGATGTCTCAGCACTTCGCCGGGCTCAGCACAATCATCACCGATCAGAACCGCGGGCTGGCCGGGCGCATGTTGCATCTGGTGGCTGCGTGGCGGCTGATCCGGCTGTTCGGCCGCGAAGGTTTCGAGAAAGAACGGTTCGCCCAGGCCTCCGATTCGGTCCGACTGGCCGCGCTGGATCTGCAGAAGCGCCAGATGGCCGTGGCGCCTATCACGGAAATCGCCCATGCGACCCTGTTCATGGCGGTCATCTTCTTCGCGTGGAGCCTCGGCATCACCTTCGGCACGGCGGCGGCGTTCATCATCCTGCTCTACCGCCTGCAGCCGCAGGTGCGGCAGATCCAGGCCCGGCTGGCGGCGCTGCGGGGCTGGACCGGATCACTGGACGAGGTGCAGTGGCTGATGACGGCCGCTCCGGCGGGATCGACGCCGAGCGGAGATCTGCCCGCTCCCGCGCTGACCCAGGGGCTGGCCTTCGAGTCCGTCAGTTTTCACTACGCCGGCGCGGCCTCGGACCGACCGGCGCTGCACGACGCGACATTCGAGGTGCCGGCGGGCACCTCGCTGGCGATCATTGGCCGATCCGGCTCAGGTAAGTCGACCATGGCGCACCTGTTGTGCCGCCTGCTGGAGCCGACCAGTGGCCAGATCGTGGTGGACGGCATACCGTTGTCGGAAATCGACGGCGCCGACTGGCTTGCGCACATGGCCGTCGCCAGCCAGGAACTGGAACTGTTCGACGGCTCGGTGACCGACAACATCCGATACGGCGCCCCGGAAGCCGGAGAGGACCGCGTGCTCGAGGCGGCCCGGCAGGCGGACGCGGACGAGTTCATTCGTACGCTGCCCAAGGGCTACGACACGGGCGTAGGGGATCGGGGCCTGAGCCTCTCGGCGGGGCAGCGACAGCGCATCGCGCTGGCCCGTGCCCTGGTCCGTGAGCCGCGGCTCCTGATCATGGATGAGGCGACGAACGCAATGGACCTCCTGTCCGAGCGGGCGGCGCTGCGGATCCTAGAACACCGGCGCGGCAAGGGAACCACCCTTGTCATCAGCCACCACCTGTCGTCGATCAAGCGCTGCGACCGGTTCATCCGTCTCGACAGGGGACGGATCGTCGAATCGGGCACGACGCAGGATTTCAACGAGGAACAGCTCGCCCGAATGCTGCGCACGACCCGCGCCTGAACCGAACTGGCACCCGGCATTCCCGAGAGACCGTGTAACCGCGTCGCGCTTCCATTTAACGCCTGTCGTGCAGGTGATCCGGGTCGGCGGGGCGCTCGATCCAGCGGCGGGCCCTTGGCGGTTCGGCACCCGCGTGGAGCGCGCTCAGGTGCCGGAAGTTCTCGGCGTCGGTGGTGGTTCGTCGGGCCATGTGGCGCAGGTAGGCCGCCCAGGTCGGCACGCGGTAGCTTTCATGCCAGAGGTCCGGCGCGGTCAGGTCGCGATAGAGTGACCAGCTGTGCGCGCCGTCGCGCAGGCGGATCACCCGGCGCTGCTCCATCAGCGCAAGGAATTCCGACGTACGCTCTTCCGGCACCTGGAACTCCACCGAGACCTTGATCGGCCCGCTGTGCATGTCGATGTCGAGCGCGGGCTTGACGGGCGAGAAACCGCCATGGGGGTCGAGGTTGCTCCGCCCCTCGCCCGGCAGCCGGAACAGCATCCCGAGCGCGGCCCCGACCAGGCAGACGACCGCCGCCGCCGTCAGCGCGGTCTGCACCCCGGCCGCGCCGGCCACACGCCCCCAGACGTAGCTGCCGATGGTCATGCCGCCGAAGGTGCAGACCTGGAGCACCGACATCACCCGGCCCAGCACCCACCGCGGGGTCGACAGCTGGGTCGCGACATTGAAGAGCGCCATCGAGGATTGCCAGGCCATGCCGCAGAGCGCGGCGGATAGGCTGGTGAGCCAGACGGTCGGGGCATGGCCGATCCCCAGCAGGCCGAGCGCAAGGAGGATCGCGCCGATGCGGACGATGGTTTCGGTCTCCATCCTTTCGCGCAACTGGCGGAGCGTGAGCGCGACCACCACCGCCCCCAGGCCGAAGGCGGCGAGCAGGGCGCCAAAGGTCGCGGCGCTGCCCTTCAGCAGGTCGCTGGCCACCAGTGGCATCAGCGCCAGCACGGCGACCGCCGAGAAGCCGAACACCCCGGCACGGACGAGGATCTTCAGGTGATCGGCCGAGAGCGACACGTAACGCAAGCCGGCCCGGAGCGCGCCGCCCAACGGCTCACGCGGCAGCGGGTCGGGGATGCGCTCGGGGCGCCAGGCATATAGCGCGAACAGCACCGGCAGATAGGTCAGCGCGTTGATTGCGAAGGCCATGGCCGAGCCGAAGACGGCCACGATCATCCCACCGACCGCCGGCCCGGTGCTGCGCATCAGGTTGAAGCCCATGCCGTTGAGCATAACCGCCTGCGCCAGGTGCTCGCGCGGCACCAGATCGCCCACCGAAGCCTGCCAGGACGGCATGTGCATCGCCGCGCCGCAGCCAATGGCGAAGGTGAAGGCGAGCAGGCTCCACGGTCCGATCAGCCCCGTCCAGCTGAGTACCGCGAGCAGCGCCGACATCACCAGCATGAAGGCCTGCGCGGCGATCATGACAGAGCGGCGGTGATAATTGTCTGCAAAGACCCCGCCCAGCAGCGACAGCACCGCCATCGGCAGCGTCACCGACCCCTGCACCAGCGCAACCATCGCCGGGTTGTCCGTCAGCGAGGTCATCAACCAGCCGGCGCCCACGTTCTGGATCATTCCGCCCAGGTTGGTCACCAGCGAGGCGAACCACAGATTTCGGTAGGTATTGTACCGGAAAGGCGCAAATGTGCTGCCGGGCATGATGGAGACTCTGAGAAACGGGCGAGGTCGGGCTGTGGCGACCATGGACCAATCAGACTGCGAAGGTCCATCCATAGCGTCGCGCTTGCTGTTGCGATGTCGCCGTATCAAGGGGATGAAGATCCTTGCAATGGCCCTCTTCTCCGCTGTGCGGCTTGATCGACGCGAAGATCGGGGTCGCCGTCACCATGTGACCCCGCTGGCGAAGAATGGCGCAAGGCGGATCGAGACGGTGGCTTGGCGCTGGGTGGACACATCAGATAGAGTCCCGGAAAAGGGGTCGCAGGGAGCGGATGAACAGGACAGGTTCCGAGGTGGTCCAGGCTGCGAACACTCCGCTTTCCGCACGCCCCGGCCGTCATAACGGAAACCGCTCCACGACCGCCGCACCCTTCCCGATGCACGAACAGGATCTCTGGCAGACATGACGATCACCTATCTCAAGCAGGCGGCCCCACGGCCGGCGTCGGAGAGCAACGACATCCGCGACACCGTGCAGGTCATGCTGGCCAATATCGCGCGGGGCGGCGAGGAAGCGGTGCGCGACTATGCCCGGCGGCTCGACGGCTGGACGGGCGAGATCGTCCTCTCCGACGCCGAGCGCCGGGCCGCCTGTGAGAGGGTGCCCGAGGAGGTGCAGGACGACATCCGCTTCGCCCATGCCAACATCCGCCGCTTCGCCGAAGCCCAGAAGGCCACGATCACGGATTGCGAGGTCGAGGTGATCCCCGGCCTGATCGCCGGCCAGAAACAGATCCCCGTCTCGGCCGCAGGATGCTACGTGCCTGGCGGGCGCTATAGCCATATCGCGAGCGCCTTGATGACGATCACCACCGCCAAGGTCGCAGGTGTGCGCCACATCACCGCCGTCTCGCCGACGCGGCCCGAGACCGGCATTCCCGATGCGATCATCTTTGCGATGGATCTTGCCGGGGCGGACCTGATCCTGAACCTCGGCGGCGTGCAGGGGATCGCCGCGATGGCGCAGGGGCTGTTCGGCGCAAGGCCCGCCGACATCCTCGTCGGGCCGGGCAACGCCTTTGTCGCCGAGGCCAAGCGGATGCTCTTCGGCCCGGTCGGGATAGACATGTTCGCCGGCCCGACGGATTCGCTGGTGATCGCCGATCACACGGCGGCCGCCGAAACCGTTGCCTGGGATCTGGTCAGCCAGGCCGAGCACGGCGCCGACAGCCCAGTCTGGCTGATCGCGACCGACAGGGCGCTGGCCGAAGAGGTGCTGGCCCATGCCGACGCGCTGATCTCCAGCCTGCCCGAGCCGAACGCCTCCACGGCGCGGATCTCCTGGGCGGAGCGGGCGGAGGTGATCCTGTGCGACACGCGGGAGGAGGCGGTCGAGGTCTCGGACCGTTACGCGCCCGAGCATCTGCAGGTCCAGGCGGAGGACCTCGACTGGTGGTTGGAGAACCTCGGCTCCTATGGCTCGCTCTTCCTCGGCCGCGAAACCACCGTGCCCTTCGGCGACAAGACCTCCGGCCCCAACCACGTTCTGCCCACGGGCGGCGCGGCCCGCTACACCGGCGGGCTGTCGGTGCACAAGTTCACCAAGACGGTGACCTGGCAGCGCTGCACCGCCGAGGCCGCCGACGAACTGGCGCGGAGAACCGCCCGGATCAGCCGCATGGAGGGCATGGAAGGCCACGCCCGCGCCGCCGAACTGCGGCGCAAGATCGCGCCCTGAGCCGCTGACGCACCTGCCCGGCGCCGCGCCGCCCTGCTCCTTCGGATGACGCGACGGAGGGCCGGTTTCCCATGGAATTTCCCCGGGTTTTCCGGATTCCCTCCCTCAAAAGCCTCGACTTTCGGGACCGTTCTGAACATCGTCGGACCTGGACGAGACGGTGCGGGATCCGGCTGCGAGTCGCACCAGTGGCGGGAATTGGCGGCAACGCCGGGAGGACGCGATGACCAAGACGGAAGAAGAGATCTTCGGCGAAAAACTGGATGAAATCCGCGCCTTGGGCGCCGAACGTCTGGACAGGGCCGAGCGCGAGGGCTTCGTCGAGGCAGTCGGTCAATTGTTCTCCCGGGCCTCGCTGGAGGATCTCGAAGGACGTGAGATCGAGGAGATCTACGGCTCTGCGCTGGCGCTGTGGAAGTTCGCCTCGCGGCGCAAGGTCGGAACGGCAAGGGTGCGGATGTACAACCCGCGCATGTCCGAGCACGGCTGGGAGTGCTCCCACACGGTGCTGGAGATCGTCAACGACGACATGCCGTTCCTCGTGGGCTCGCTCACCGCCTACCTGACCGATCACGGCATGGCGATCCATTCCCTGATCCACCCGCTGCTGACCGTCCGCCGCGACGAGAACGGCGCGCTGACGGACCTGCTCGAGCCCGGCGCCGACGGTGGCATCCGCGAGTCGCTGATCCAGGTGCAGATCGACCAGATCGGCGACGAGGAGAAACTCGGCCAATACGAGGCGGAAATCGAGCAGGTCGTCCGCAACGTGCGCGCCGCCGTCGGGAACTGGCAGCCGATGCTCCACCGCCTGACCGAGGTGACCGAGACGCTCAAGGCGACCGCGCCGAAGCTGGACGGCGGCGGCTCCGACGAGGTGGTCGAGTTCCTCGAATGGCTGGCTCAGAACCATTTCACTTTCCTCGGCTACCGCGAATACGAGACCACCAAGGGCGAGCCTTCGGTGCGCAGCGTCAAGGGCACCGCGCTCGGCCTGATGCGCGACCCGGACTACACCGTGCTGCGCGACCTGCAGGGCAATGTCTCCGACTGGTCGCCGGAGATGGACGCCTTCATCACCGATGTTTCGCCGCTGATGATCATCAAGGCCAACCGGCGCTCCACGGTCCATCGCTCGACCCATTTCGACCTCGTCGGGATCAAGCGTTTCGACACCAAGGGAACCGTGACGGGCGCCCATGTGTTCATCGGGCATTTCACGGCGACCGCCTACAACCGCAGCCCCGGATCGATCCCGCTGTTGCGCCAGAAGGTCGAGCGCCTTGTCACCCGCGCCGGTTTTGCACCGTCGAGCCATGACGCCAAGGCGTTGGCCCATGTCCTCGGGACCTATCCGCGCGACGAGCTGTTCCAGAGCTCGGACAACCAGCTCTTCGAAAACGCGATGGGCGCGCTTCACCTGACCATCCGGCCACGCACCCGGCTGTTCATCCGCCCGGACCGTTTCGGTCGTTTCGTCTCCTGCCTCGTCTATGTGCCGCGCGAACGCTACAACACCGAGCTGCGCCAGCGGGTCGGAGACATCCTTGCCGAGGAGTTCGATGGCCGGGTCGCCACCTGGACCCCCTCCTTCGGCGACGAGGCGCTGACCCGCGTGCATTTCGTGATTGCGCTCAACGGCGAGGTGGCCTCCCAGCACGAGACCACGGCCATCGAGCAACGGATCGTCGAGGCCGTGCGGAGCTGGGGCGACCACCTGCGCGACGCGCTGATCGAGCGGAAGGGTGAATTCGAGGGCAACCGGCTGCACATGCTCTATGGCAATGGCTTCAGCCCCTCCTACCGCGAGCAGTTCCGCGCCGTTTCGGCGATCTCCGACATCGACAAGATGGAACGGATCAGCGCTGACAACCAGCTGGAGCTGAAGTTCTACCGCCGGCTCGAGGACCCCGAGCGCAACGTTCGCTTCAAGCTGTTCCGGCTCGGCCGTTCGGTGCCGCTTTCGGATTGCCTGCCGATCCTCGAGAACATGGGCTTCCGGATTCTGGAGGAGCACCCCTCCCGCATCGACCGCGAGAACGAGGAGATCTGGCTGCACGATTTCTACATGCAATCGGCCGATGGCAGCGACATCGACCTGCCGGCCGTGCGGGACGAGCTGGAAGAGGCCTTCTCGCTGCTGTGGAACGGCAAGGTGGACGATGATCCGCTGAACCGACTGGTCCTCAAGGCCGGCCTGACCGCGCGCGAGACCGCACTCCTGCGGGCCTATGGCGGCTATCTCTGGCAGGCGCGGATCCCCTATTCGATGCCCTACATGCAGGATGCGCTGAACGGCAACCCGGAGATCGCGCGGCAGCTCGTCGCCCTGTTCGCCGCGCTGTTCGACCCCGCGGCCCACGCCGACGACGCCGAACGCACCAAGGCCGGCGACCGGATCGCGGCCGAGATCGAGACGGCGCTGGAAGCGGTTGACAGCCTCGACTTCGACCAGATCCTCCGCCGGTTCCGCAACGCGATCCTGGCCACCCTGCGGACCAATTACTTCCAGCCCGACGCGGCGGGCGCGCCGAAGCCCTACATCTCGTTCAAGTTCGACTGCGCGGAGCTCGACGCCCTACCCCTCCCGCGCCCCTGGCGGGAGATCTACGTCTATTCCTCCTCGGTCGAGGGCGTGCACCTGCGGTTCGGGCCGGTCGCCCGCGGCGGGCTGCGCTGGTCGGACCGCAAGGAGGACTACCGCACCGAGGTCCTGGGCCTGGTGAAGGCGCAGCAGGTCAAGAACGCCGTGATCGTTCCGGTGGGCTCCAAGGGCGGCTTCCTGCCAAAGACGCTGCCGGCAGACGGCACGCGGGACGAGGTGGTTGCCGAAGCGGTGCGCTGCTACCGGATCTTTCTGTCGGGCCTGCTGGATGTCACCGACAACATCATCGGTGCCGATGTCGTCCCGCCCAACGCGGTGGTCCGTCGCGATGCCGACGATCCCTACCTCGTGGTGGCGGCCGACAAGGGCACCGCGACCTTCTCGGACTTTGCCAACGCACTGGCGACGGAATACGGCTTCTGGTTGGGCGATGCCTTCGCCTCCGGCGGCTCGAACGGCTATGATCACAAGGGCATGGGCATCACCGCCCGGGGTGCCTGGGAGGCGGTGAAGCGGCATTTCCGAGAGCTTGGCCACGACACCCAGACCCAGCCCTTCACCGTGATCGGATGCGGCGACATGTCGGGCGACGTGTTCGGCAACGGCATGTTGCTCTCCGACCAGATCAAGCTGATCGCGGCCTTCGACCACCGCGACATCTTCATCGATCCGGACCCGGACCCGGCGGTCAGCTTTGCCGAGCGCAAGCGGCTCTTCACCCTGCCCCGGTCGAGCTGGAAATCCTATGACGAGTCGCTGATCTCGAAGGGCGGCGGGGTGTTCTCCCGCTCGTCCAAGTCGATCGCGCTGACGCCGGAGATCCAGGCGCTGACCGGGCTGACGGAGAGCCGGGTGACGCCCTTCGAGCTGATCAAGGCCATCCTCAAGAGCCAGGCCGACCTCATGTGGTTCGGCGGCATCGGCACCTACATCAAGAGCGAGGCGGAGAGCCACGCCGACACCGGAGACCGGGCCAACGACGCGGTGCGCATCAATGCCGGCGAGGTCCGGGTGCGGGTGATCGGCGAAGGCGCCAACCTCGGCATCAGCCAGCGCGGCCGGATCGCGCTCGCCAAGGCGGGGGTCAAGGTCAACAGCGACGCCGTCGACAACTCCGCCGGGGTCGATTGCTCGGACCACGAGGTCAACATCAAGATCGCGCTCGGATCGGTCGTCGATGCCGGCGACATGACCGAGAAGCAGCGCAACGCCCTGCTCGCGCGTATGACCGACGAGGTCGGCGAGCTGGTGCTGCAGACCAACTATCACCAGACCCTCGCGATCTCCCTGATCGAGGCGGCGGCGCCGGCGCTGCTCGACAGCCATTCGCGGTTCATGCAGGGCCTGGAGGCGGAGGGGAAACTCAACCGCGAGGTCGAATTCCTTCCCGGCGAGGAGGAGATCGCCGAGCGGCGCGAGGCCGGACAGGGCCTGACCAGGCCGGAGATCGCCGTGCTGGTGGCCTATGCCAAGATCGATATCTTCGCCGATCTCGTGCAGTCCGACGTGCTGGACGATCCCTACATGGAGCGGTTCCTCTTCGAATACATGCCAACGCCACTGCGCAAGGAGCACGCCGCGGCGCTCAAGGAGCACCGCCTGCGGCGCGAGATCATCGCGACCGTCGTGTCCAACATGCTGGTCAATGAGGGCGGGCCGGCGATGTGCGCGCGGCTGCGGGAGGACAGCGGCGCCTCGGTGGGCGAGATCGTCAAGGCGTTCATCATCGTGCGCGAGATCTTCGGGCTGGCGGACGTGGCCGACGAGGTCAACGCGCTCGACAACAAGATCGCCGCGTCGGTGCAGATCGAGATCCACCGCGCGCTCTCCGACATGCTGGCCGCGCAATGCGAGCGGTTGATCAAGGAGGATTGCAAGGGGATCGGCGAGGCGATCGCACGGTATCGCCCCGGCATCGAAGAAATCGCGACGATCGCGGAGGCAACGGTCAGCGCCTTTTCCCGCGAAAGGCTCGCCGCGCGGACTGCGGAGCTGCTCGGCCAAGGCGCTCCGGAACATCTCGCGTCGCGGGTGGCGCTTGCGGAGCTGCTTGGCGGGGCGATCGACGTCTTCGACGTGGCCGACCGGCTTGGGCGGAACGTGGCCGATGTGGCCGCCAGCTACTACGCCGCCGGTGCGCGGTTCTCGCTGGACTGGCTGCGCTCCTCGGCCCGCAGCGTCGTGGTGGCCGACCACTGGGAACGGATGGCGCTTGGCCGGCTGATGGCGGACATGCGTGTCCACCAATCCAACATCGCGGCCGCCGCCCTGAGCCTCGACGAGGCCGAGCCCGGCGCGGATTGCATCGGGAAGTGGGTCGAAAAGAACAGCCAGCTTGCCCAGCGGGCGGACAAGCTGATCAACGAGTTGCGCGCCGGCGGTCCGCTCACCGTTTCGAAGCTCGCCGTGGCGTCGTCTCACCTGACCCTGGCGGGGCGCTGAGCCAGCGCCCGGCCGGGCATCCGTCAGGTCGGGCTCACTTCGGGAACAGGAAGGTGACCCCGAAGCGGAGCCCGCGCTCCGGCCCGCCCTCCGGGGCTTCGAGGTATTCGCGATAGCCGAGCTGGAAGCTGACCGGCTGCTGCCCGAACTGCACCAGCTTGGCCACGCCCAGGTTCACCGGCACGGTCCATTGCTCCGAGTTCCAGTCGTAAGAGGATTCCGTGTTCAGCGAGAAGGTCCAGGCATCCGGCGTCGTGTAGGTGAGAAACGGCTGGATGAAGCTGCTGTTTACCTCGTCCCGGTCGTCGGGCGCGTCGAAACCCCAGATGTGGTTGACCAGAGCCCCCACCGTCCAACCGTTCGACTGGCGCAGCGCGACGGCGGTGGGACCGATGCCGAACTGATCGCTGCCAAGCGCATCGTCAGTGGCGGTTGGCAACAGAAATACCGGCCCCGCGCCGAGGATCCATCCATTTACAGGCTGCTTGGGAGAGAAGAACAGCGATTGCGTGATGTCGCCGATACCAGAGACATCGTCGAGCCCCGGCGCGGCCGCCTCCACGTCCAACAGCGGAATGATCGTCCTGGAGATGAGGTTCCAGCGATCGTTCAGCGAGATTGGAATGACTGGCTGGACGTTGAGCAAGCTGCGGTCGGCGTCATTCGGCCCGATGCCGGTGTCGAAGTTGTATTGCAGCGGCACGCTGATCAGTTCGGCGACCGGGTTCGACAATTGCTGGGCGAGATCCGAGGCATTCCCTTCGCCGCCCGCGGGCGCAGGCGCGTCGGTGCCGGCGGCATCCTGCGCCAACGAGGCGGCGGGCAGCGCAAGGGCAAAGAGTGCCACACCGAGCGCCATCCCTCCCAGGGAGGATGAACCGTGTGACCTGGAAGGGTCTGAGTTTCCACGATGGATGGTGATCATTTGCCTATCCTCCCGTTAAGCTCCCCCATTTCAAATGGGGCCACGGAGCAGGCCGACTCGATAGGAATGAGCCGACCATCCCCCAATCAGTCTACGCTGCTTTCTGCGATCGGCGAGAACAAGTGCCCCGAGTTCCTCAATTGCGGGCCCTCCTTGTTTCGTTTCGGCATCGCTCGGAGCAATAGCGCACTACCTCCCAATCCCGACGCCACTTCTTGCGCCAGGTAAACGGGCGTCCGCAGTGCGCGCAGATCTTGCTGGGCAGGTCGCGTTTCGCCTTCATGGTCCGTCGGGCCCCGCGAAGGGCAGCGACATCTGGGCGGGCGCCGGGCTGCTGGCGCGGCGTCGAGGCCGCTTGCGACTGCCATGTTTCGCCGCCAGTCCCGCTGCCTCTTCTCGGAAGCCGGGCACCTTGCGCACCGACCAGACCTTCTGGCGAGCGAGACGCGCCGCCTCTAGGTGATCGAGGATCGGGAACGGATAGCGTCGCCCGAGCACCGCCCCCGCATTCTCCGCCAGCCAGGGCTCCTGGATGTGGCGGTCGGGAATGTCGCGAAGTTCCGGCACCCATTTTCGCACGAATTTTCCTTGCGGATCCTGATCCTTGCCCTGCTTGACCGGGTTGTAGATCCGGTGCGTGTTGATCCCCGTTGTGCCGGACTGCATCTGCACCTGCGGCCAGTGGATGCCAGGCTCGTAATCGGTGAAGCACCGCGCCAGATGCAGCCCCGGCGCGCGCCAGTCGAGCCACAGGTGATAGCTCGCCACCGCCATCAGCATCGCCCGCATCCGAAAGTTCAGCCAACCCGTGGCCACCAGCGCCCGCATGCAGGCGTCGACGAACGGCAACCCGGTTTCGCCATTACTCCAAGCCTCCAGACGAGCGCTATCAGGCTCGGAGGGGCGCAGATCGTCGTAGGCGCGGTGCATGTTGACCGTTTCGAGCGTCGGACGATCCTCCAGCTTCTGGATGAAATGGCAATGCCAGTGCAGCCGACCGGAGAAGGAGCTGAGCGATTGCCGCCAGTCGCGCCCCTCCGGACCGGCGGATGCGACGTCGCGCTGACGTGCCCAGGTGGCCTGCGTGATCTCGCGCATCGACAGGGTGCCCAGGGCGATATGCGGTGAGAGGCGGGAGCAGGCGCGTGCCCCGGTCGCCGGGCCGGACATCTCGCGACGATAGCCGACGCCACGGCGGGTCAGGAAACTGTCGAGCCGCTCCACGCCCGCAGCGCGCCCGCCCGCCTGCCGCCCCGGACAGGGATCGGCGGCGAGGTCCAGATCGGAGGCGCGCGGGACGCCGCCAGGGTCGATGCCGTCCAAAGGCGCAATCGAGACTGCCGGGACCAGCGGGCCGCGCATCTGGGCGTCCCACCTCGCCGCCCAGCCATCGCGCGTGCTCCGCCCGCGCTCGACACCGTGTTGCCGAAACTCGTTCCAGGCGACCCCCTGCGCCCTGCACCAGACCGCGACGCGTCGGTCGCGGGCGAAGGTCCAGGCGCCCCCGGTCTCCTCGTGGGAATACAGCGCGGCGATGCCGTGACGGGCATCGATCGCCGCAAGTACGTCCACGATGTCCCCGGTGCGAACAACCAGAGGCTGGCCCAGCCGCGCAAGATCCTCCGACAGCCCATCAAGGCACTCGGCCAGGAACGCCCAATGCCGCCCGGACGCCTCCGGCTGCCCCCAGAGCTCAGGCTCGACGACATAGAGCGGCAGCACCGGTCCGGCTGCAGCGGCCGCCGACAGCGCGGCATTGTCCTGCACGCGGAGGTCGCGCTTGAACCACATGACCTGCAGCCCGGCGGAGCCTAATTTCCTGTCGCGGTTCTTCATGCGCGCAGAGATAGGGCCTGCCTTCAGAGCGACCAGCCGCCTGCCGACTCCCGCAGCGCGGCCGCGCCGAGGATATCCTCCGCGATGGCCGTCCCGCTTTCCCAGGCTGCTTCCGCCCGAGGGCCGAGGCACCAGTCACCGCCCGCGAAAAGCGTGCCGGAGGCGTCGCGGGCGAAGCTGCGGCCTAGCGGTGTGGTCACCAACGCGTAGCGCCAGCGATGCGCCACCGCGTGGATGGCCGTGCCGGGATCGGCACCGATCCGCTCGCACAGCATCGGCAGCATCCGCTCCGCGATGTCCTCGAAGCTGCGCTCCAGATGCTCCGCGCTCCACACGGGAGAGGCATGGGCGACCCAGGTCTCGGCATCGCCGCGACCGGGCTTGGACCCGTCCCGCGCGATCCACGCGAGCGCGTCTTCCGGGTCGCGGCGGGCGAGAAACGGGCGCGGGGCGCCAGGCTCGAAGGCCGCCATGAGCGCGAGGCAGGGCGCCATGCGGACGGCCGCCAGTTCCTCTGCCAAAGGGTGGGCCTTACCGAGCAGCGCCATCGCTTGCGGGGCCGGTGCTGTCAGGACCAGCTTGTTGCAGCGCCACTCGCCCGTTTCGGTCACGATGGACCAGCCCACCCGGGCGGGCTCCACCCGGCGCGCATGGACCCCGGTCCAGATGTCGAGCCCGCTCGCCAGGTGCTTGGCGAGCGCGTTCATGCCGGGCACGCCGACGACATGGCCGGCACCGGATCCGTCCTCCCATTCGGCCGCCCGTTCGGCGCAGCCGGTCTCGTGCAGGATGGAGGCAAACCCAGGCTGCCGGCTGGTGACGAACTGGGCGCCGTGATCGAACTGCAGGCCGCCCTCGGCGCGCCGCGTCGCAAGCCGGCCGCCAACGCCGCGTGACTTGTCCAGCACCACAACCGCCGCGCCAGCATCCGTGAGCGCACGCGCGCAGGCCAGCCCCGCCAGCCCGGCGCCGATGATCGCAATGTCGATGTCGGGCATCACAAATCCTCCTTCGCGGAGGAATTGGGGCCGTTTTTCCGTCTGTCCAATCGCGCCGCGAAAAAATCCGGCGGGACCGGCTCAAATCCCGATGTGCCGCCCCTCGGATGGCGCGGCACGCTATCGTCATTCCGGTTGCGTCTGGGCGAGTTGGGAGGCTTCGGTTGCGACGGTCATCGGGAAGAGCAGGTCGACGAAGCGCTGCGCCGTCGGCTGGGGCTCGTGGTTGGCCAGGCCCGGGCGTTCATTGGCCTCGATGAAGATATACTCGGGCCGCCGCGGGCTCTTGACGATGAAGTCGATGCCGGTCACCGGGATGCCGATGGCGCGCGCGCAGCGGATCGCGGCGTCGATCACCTGCGGATGGGTTTCGCCGGTCACGTCGATGATCACGCCGCCGGTGTGCAGGTTGGCCGTCTTGCGGACGGTCACCTCGGTGCCGGCCGGCACCACGTCATCGAAGCCGTAGCCCGCCATCGCCAGACAGCGCTCGGTTTCCGCATCCAGCGGGATCGTGCTTTCTCCGCCGGTCTGGGCCGCGCGACGGCGGCTCTGGGCCTCGATCAGGTCACGTGCGGTGTGCTTGCCGTCGCCGGTGATCCTCGGCCGGCGGCGAATGGCGGCCGCGACGACCTTGTAGTCGATCACCACGAGGCGCAGGTCGTCGCCCTCGAGATAGCTTTCGACGATGATGTCGCTGCAGACGCCACGGGCCCGCTCCACCGCGGCCTCCACCTCCTCGGACGTGCGCAGGTCGACGGAAACGCCCTCGCCCATCTCGCCCCGGGCCGGCTTGACCACCAGGGCGCCGTGCTGCTTCAGGAAAGCGGCGCGCGCCTCGGGGCTGTCCTCCTTCGCCTGCTCGGCGACCTTGACCCCGGCCTCCGAGACGATCCGCCGGGTAACGCGCTTGTCGTCGCAGATCGACATCGCGACCGCGGTCGTCAGCTCGCTCAGCGCCTCGCGGCAGCGGATCCGCCGGCCGCCCATCTGCAGCTCGAACAGCCCGGCCTCCGCGTCGATCACCTCGACGAAAATGCCGCGGCGGCGCGCTTCCTTGACGATGATCTTGGCGTAGGGATTGAGCCCCTCGGCCTCGGTCTCGCCCACGAACAGCGGCTCGTTGATCGGGTTCTTGCGCTTGACGGTGAAGGCCTGAAATCGCCGGAACCCCAGCTTTTCATAGAGCTTCATCGCCTCGTTGTTGTCGTGCAGCACCGAGAGATCCATCGTCGTGGCGCCGCGCGCGCGGAACTCCTCGGCGAGCCGCAGCACCAGCGCCTGGCCGATCCCGGGATAGCGCGCGTGGGGCGAAACCGCGAGGCACCACAGCGAGGAGCCATGGTCGGGGTCGTTGCAGGCCAGCTTGTGGTCGACGCCCATCACCGTGCCGAGGATGGCCCCGGTGTCGTCCTCCTCGGCGACCAGAACGGTGATCGCCCGCGCATCGCGGTTCGACCAGAAGAAATGCGACGGCACCTCCACCATGCCATGGGCGGCGTAGATCGTGTTGATCGCGTCCGCGTCCATCTCGGTGGTCAGCCGCCGGATCGAGACATTGGCGAGCCGCGGGCCGTCCGTGTCCTGGCCCTTCAGGTCCAGCCGGAAGGAGATGGACGGATCGAGGAACAGCTCCTGCGGCGCCTCTGCGAGCACGACCTGCGGATCGCGGACGTAAAAGGCGATGTCGCGGCGGGTGTGCCGCTCCGCCGACAGGGTCTCGGCCAGGACCTTGGGATCGGCAAAGGTGTTGCCGAAGATCAGCCGGCCCCAGCCGCAATCGATACTCGACTCCGGCGTTGGGCCGGTCACGGCGCTGTCGCTCATTCTCCGATCCCCTGCGCTTGCAGCCACAGCTCCAGCATCGCCACCTGCCAGAGCTCGGACCCGCGCAGGCGGGTGATGTGCTCCTTGGGGCTGGCGAAAAGCTTCTCGAGGTAATCCTGACGGAAAATCCCGCGGCTGCGCGCCGCCTCGTTGGTGAGCGCGCCGCGCACCATGTCGAGATAGGGGCCTTCGATGTATTTCAGCGCCGGCACCGGGAAATACCCTTTCGGCCGGTCGATGACCGCACTCGGGATCACCTTGCGCGCGGTCTGTTTCAGAACGCCCTTGCCGCCGTGTGCCAGTTTCAGCGACGCCGGCATCCGCCCGGCCAGTTCGACGACTTCGTGATCGAGAAACGGCACCCGCGCTTCCAGGCCCCAGGCCATGGTCATGTTGTCGACCCGCTTCACCGGATCGTCGACCAGCATCACGTTGGTATCCTGCCGCAGCGCCTTGTCGACCGGATCGTCGGCTCCGGGCTGGGCGAAATGCGCCTCGACGAAGGCGAGGCTCTCGTCCTTGTCGGCCATGTACTCGGGCGCGAGATGCGTCGCGAGCCGGGCGTGGGTACGGTCGAAAAAGGCCTCCGCATAGGCCAACACCGGGTCGTTGGCGTCGGCGAGCGGCGGATACCAGTGATAGCCGCCGAACACCTCGTCGGCCCCCTGCCCGGATTGCACAACCTTGATCGTCTTGGAGACCTCGCGGGACAACAGGTAGAAGCCAATGTTGTCGTAGGAGACCATCGGCTCGGACATCGCCGCGATGGCGTGGGGCAGGTTTTCCCTCATCTCCGTCGATGGGATCATCAGCTTGTGGTGATTGGTCCCGTAGTGCTCGGCGATCAGGTCAGAGTACTTGAACTCGTCGCCCTTCTCGCCGTGGGCTTCCTCGAAGCCGATCGAGTAGGTGGCGAGATCCTTCTGCCCTTCCTCGGCCAGGAGGCCCACGATCAGCGAGCTGTCGACCCCGCCGGAGAGCAGCACGCCCACCGGGACGTCGGCCACCATGCGGCGGCGGACGGACGTGCGGAGTTGCTCCAGCAGCATCTCTTCCCAATCCTCGTCGCTCCGGGACGCATCCTCGGGGCTGCGCTCGAAACTCGGGGTCCAGTAACGCTGCTCGGAGACAACGCGGCCGTCGGCCTCGAGGATCCGGATCGTCGCCGGCGGCAGCTTGCGCACCCCGGCGAGGATGGTCCGCGGGGCCGGCACAACCGCGTGCCAGGTCATGTAGTGGTGCAGCGCCACCCGGTCGATCGACGTGTCGATGCCGCCCGCACGCACCAGCGCCGGCAGGGTCGAGGCAAAGCGCAGGCCCTTGCCGGTCTCGGCGTAGTAGAGCGGCTTGATCCCGAACCGATCGCGCACGAAGATCGTCCGCCCGCTCTCGCGCTCGCGGATCGCAAAAGCGAACATGCCGTTGAAGCGCGGGATCGCATCGGCGCCCCATTGCGCCCAGGCCTTCAGGATGACCTCGGTGTCGGAGTGGGAGGCGAAGCTGTGGCCCTTGCCTTCCAGCTCGGCGCGCAGTTCGGGATAGTTGTAGATGCAGCCGTTGAACACGATGGTCAGGCCGAGATGGGTGTCGACCAGCGGCTGCGCTCCGGCCTCGCTCAGATCGATGATACGCAGGCGGCGGTGGCCAAAGGCCCAGTCTCCGCGGGCCACCACGCCGGCACTGTCCGGGCCGCGGGGCGCCATGCAATCGGCCATCGTGGCCACGGCATCGACCCTCGCCGGGCTTCCGTCAAAGGTAATCTCGCCGCAAATGCCGCACACAATGAATTCCTTCCATGTCCTTGCTGGTGAGGCGGAACCTAAAGAGCCTCCCTGTGCAGGTCAAACGGATGCACGGTCGACGAACAAGACGCGCGGAATTACGCAGGAAACCACCCAATTGGGTGCGTCCACGATCTCGCTGACACGCAAATCCGCAGCGACGGAGCACAGCATGTAGGCATCCTCCGCCGGCATGCCGCGGGAAAGATGGTCGATCATGCCGGAGACCGCGTCGCGGCAGGCAACCATCAGGTCCGGCCCGATTCCGGTCGTCGCCACCACGCCGTCGCGCTCCAGCGCACCCGGCCTGGGGCCGGATGTCTGGTAGCGCGGGAAGCGGGGCGCGCCGCCGGGCAGCAGGTCGACCTTGAGCGATATGTCCATCGCGCTCTCGATGGCGGTGCCGCAGACCTCGCCGTCTCCCTGCGCGGCATGGGTATCGCCAACGGAGAGCAGCGCCCCCTCCACTTCGACCGGCAGCCAAAGCACCGTGCCCGCCCGCATGTCGCGGATGTCCATGTTGCCGCCGACCCGGCGCGGCGGGATCACTGAATGCCGACCCGGAGCGGCGGGCGCTGTACCAATGGTGCCGACGAAAGGCGCAAGCGGGATCTCGGCGATGCCGTTGAAGGCGAGCGGGCGGCGACCGGTCGTGTCGTAGTTCCAGAGGTGCAGGCGCGGCTCCACGAACTGGTCGGTCAGCAGCCCGAAACCGGGAATCAGCCCGGTCCAGCCGAAGCCGGAGGGCGCGAATTCCTCGATCGTGATGACAAGCGCATCGCCGGGCTTCGCGCCGTCCACATGGATCGGCCCAGTGAGCGGATTGGCCCTGTGCGGATCGAGCCGAGCCATCAGCTCGTGCGTCGACGCCCCGTCCACCTGCCCGTCGCCGGCATCGCGGCAGGCGATGGTGACCCGCTCGCCGGGCGCCACCGTCATCACCGACGTGATGGCGCTGTCCCAGCCGAAATGGGCGTGACAGGAATGCAGGGTCCTGATCTTCGGAAGGCTCATGGGCGCGCGTCCTTGGCCAGCCCCTGCAGGAAGCCTTGCAGGACGGCAACTGCATGCCCCATGTCCTCGGGCGCGGCGTGTTCGTCCGGGTGATGGCTGACGCCGTCGCGGCAGCGCACGAAGAGCATCGCCATCGGACAGAGATCGGCCATCGCGGACGCGTCATGCGTCGCCCCCGACATCAGCCGCAGCGGCCGTATACCCGCGGCCTCGACCGCGGCTGCGAGCGCCTCCTGCAGGTCGGGCGCGCAGGCCTTGGCGGGCTGCTGGTAGGTCCGCTCCATCCGCAGCGTGCAGCCACGCGCCTCCGCCGCCTCCCGCGCGACACGCCCAATTCGCTCCGCCACCTCGGCACGGACGTCATCCTCCGCCGACCTCAGCTCGACCGTCGCGGTCACCTCCGCCGGCACAGCGTTGACGACATTGGGCACCACGTCGAGCTGGCCGACCGTGCCAACCGCGTTCTCGGTCTCCCGGCAGATCCGCTCGACACCTGCAACCAGCTCCGCCGCCGCGCAGAGCGCGTCCTGCCGGAGCCCCATAGGCGCAGTGCCGGCATGCGCGGCCCGTCCGGTGATGGTCACGGCATGGCGTTCGATCCCGGCAATCGCCGTCACGATGCCGACCGGCAAATCCTCCGCCTCCAGCACCGGACCCTGTTCGATATGGGTTTCGAGGTAGCCAAGGACGCCCTGCGGCGCGCGCGCGATGCCGCCGATCCGCGCTGCATCGCCAAAGCCCTCCAGCGCCGCACGCAGGCTGATGCCCGCACGGTCCGTCATGTCGAGCACGGCGCTGTCGAGCGTGCCCGCCAGCGCCCGAGGTCCGATCAGGGCGGTCGGGAACCGCACGCCCTCCTCGTCGGCAAAGCAGAGCACCTCCACGGCGAAGGGCAACCGCTCGTCGCGCAGCCCCTGCAGCGCAAGGATAGGCAGCAGCACACCCATGATCCCGTCATACGCGCCACCGCCGCGCACCGAATCCTGGTGGGAGCCGAGCAGGAAGACCGGCGCGCCGGGGTCCACGCCCTCCCGACGGCCGATCAGCGTTCCGGCGGCATCGCGGGAGGTCTCCAGCCCCGCCGCTTGCATCCATCCCGCGACCAACTCGTTGGCGTCAGTGTGTTCGGGGGTAAAGGGCAGACGGGTCACGCCCGGGCCCGGCTCAGAGATTTCCGCCGCCTCCGCGAGCATCGCGGCGGCACGTTGTCCGATATCTGTCGTCATGTCCTGTGCGGGTCCTGTCGTGTGGGAAGGGTGTCGAGCCAGGCGCTGTATTCCGGTGCGCGTGTGCGCTCCAGCAGCGCCTCCAGGCGGTCCACCGGGGATGGGTCGAGGTCGACGCGCAGGTCGAGCGGCGGCCGGGTCCCCGCCAGAACCAGCAGCGCCGCGGACAGGGTGCCGCGCCTGTCGCTGCCGGCCGCGATGCCGGCACGGAGCCCTGCGACCAGCCGGTCGGCGAGCGCGGGGCCGGGGCGCGCGAGCGCCTCCGCAGCCTGCGCAAGCACCTCGCCGGAGGCCAGCCAGTTGCCGGCCGCGATCCAGCCGTCGCCCTCGAGATGGCCGGTGTAGGGGCGGTTTCGCGCGCCGTCATGGACCGCCGTGCGCCCGCCCCGTTCCAGTATCGCAAGCTGCCGCATATCGCGCCCGGGATCCGGCGCGATCACGGTGTCCAGCGCCTCCTGCGTCGTGGCGCCCTGCGCCAGCAGGCCAAGGGCATCCTCGCCCCAGATCGTCGAAGGCGTATGCCCCTGCGAGGCGGTGATCCCGAATCGCGGGTCTCCTCGCAGCACCCAGCCACCGACACACAGGTTTCCCGTCGCCGCAGCGGCGCCGATGGCGCCGGTTTCACGGTCGAATGCCAGCAGGGAAAAGGTCATGCGCGTCCTCCTTGCCCGGGTTTATCATGAAAAATCCTTTGGGCGCATAATTTTTCATGATAAATAGACATCAACCAACAGGAGAGAAAACGATGACGATCCTTCCGATGACGCGCCGCGCTGTCAGCGCGCTCGCGCTGGCCGCATGTATCGCCTCTGTGGGCCTTCCCGCCGCCGCCCAGACGCCCCCCGGCGTGCTGGTGGTCGGCCAGATCGCCGAGCCGAAATCGCTCGACCCGCACGCCGTCACGGCGGTCAACGACTTCCGCATCCTGATGAACGTCTATGACGGGCTGGTGCGCTACAAGTCCGGCACGCTGGAAGTGGAGCCTGCACTGGCTGAAAGCTGGGAGATCAGCGAGGACGGCACCGAATACACCTTCACCCTGCGCGAAGGCATCTCCTTCCACGACGGCACGCCGCTGACCGCCGAGGCGGTGAAGTTCAACTTCGACCGGATGCTGGACGAGAACCACCCGTTCCACGACACCGGCCCCTTCCCGCTCTCCTTCTTCTTCTCCGCCATCGAGGCGACGGAAGCTGTGGATGAACGCACCGTGAAGTTCACGCTGAACGCGCCCTATGCGCCCTTCCTGTCGAACCTCGCCTACCCGACCGGGTTGATCGTCTCGCCCGCTGCCGTCGAGCAGCATGGCGCCGATTTCGGCCGCAACCCCGCCGGCACCGGGCCGTTCAAGTTCGCCGAGTGGCGGTCCAACGAGGCGGTCGTGATCGAGAAGAACCCGGATTACTGGGATGGTGCGGCCGGGCTCGAAGCGGTCGTCTACCGCCCGATCACCGATGCCAACACCCGCACCGCCGAGATGCTGGCCGGTGGCATCGACCTGATGGTCGAGGTGCCACCCAACGCGCTCTCCGAGTTCGAGGGCGACGCCTACACGCTGCACGAGCAGGCCGGCCCGCACCTCTGGTTCCTGATCCTGAACGCCAAGGAAGGCCCCTTCGCGGACGTGAAGGTCCGCCAGGCCGCGAATTACGCGATCAACAAGCAGGCCATCGTCGAGAATGTCCTCGAAGGCACCGCCGAAGTCGCCGCCGGCCCGACCCCGCCGGCCTTTGCCTGGGCCTACAACGAGGCGCTCGAGCCCTATCCCTACGACCCAGAAAAGGCCAAGGCCCTGATCGCCGAAGCCGGGGCCGAAGGAGCCGAGCTGACGTTTTACGTCACCGAAGGCGGCTCGGGGATGCTCGATCCGGTCCCGATGGGCACCGCCATTCAGGCCGACCTGGAAGCGGTGGGTTTCGACGTGAAGATCGAGACCTACGAGTGGAACACCTTCCTCGGCGAGGTGAACCCTGGCCTCGAAGGCAAGGCCGACATGGCCGAGATGGCATGGATGACCAACGATCCGGACACCCTGCCCTTCCTCGCGCTGCGCACGGAAGCCTGGCCGGACAAGGGCGGGTTCAACTCCGGCTATTACTCCAACCCGAAGGTCGACGAATTGCTTGAAGCCGCCCGCGTCTCCACCGCCCAGGACGAGCGTGCCGCGCTCTACAAGGAGATGCAGGAGATCGTGCAGGAGGATGCGCCCTGGGTCTTCGTGGCCAACTGGAAGCAGAACGCGGTGACGGCCGCCGGCGTCGCGGGCTTCGAGCTTCAGCCCTCCTTCTTCCTGCTGCTTGACGGTGTGACCAAGAACTGACCCAAGCCGCGACGGGCCGGTGATCCGGCCCGCCGCCCCAGCCGGAAGCGAGCCAAATGGGCGGCTACATCCTCCGGCGGCTTCTCGCCGCCATCCCGGTGATCCTGGGCATCACGGTGATCGTCTTCCTGATCATGTCGCTCATTCCGGGCGACCCGGCGACGGCGATCCTCGGCAGCTATGCGACACCCGAGAACGTCGAGAAGCTCAACCGCGACCTCGGCCTCGACAAACCCCTGTTCCAGCAATATTTCATCTGGCTCGGCAACATGGTGCAGGGCGACTTCGGGCGGTCGTTCTCGCTCAACCGGCCCGTGCTCGACGAGGTGCTCGAACGGTTCGGTGCGACGCTGATCCTCGCCGGCACGTCGCTGGTCCTCTGCTCGATTCTCGGCATCCTTGCCGGTGTCATCTCCGCGGCACGGCAATATGGCGCCGCGGACAAGGCGATCACCTTCGTCGTGCTCATCGGCATCTCGATACCCTCCTTCTTCCTCGGCATGATGATGATCCTCGTCTTCGCGGTGAACCTGCGCTGGCTGCCCGTTTCGGGCATGTACGCGATCTATGGTGGCGGCGACCTGCCGGACCTGATCCGCCACCTGATCATGCCCGCGACGGCACTGGCGGTCGTCGCCACCGGCGTCATCGCCCGGCTCTCACGCTCTGCCATGCTCGAAGTGCTGCGGCAGGATTTCATCCGCACCGCCCGCGCAAAGGGCGTGCGGGAAAGCCGGGTCGTCTGGCGGCACGCTCTGAAGGCGGCGATGGTCTCGATCATCCCGGTGATCGGTGTGCAGGCGGGGTTCGTGCTGTCGGGGGCGGTCTATATCGAGACGGTCTTCCAGTGGCCTGGCGTCGGGCGGATGCTGGTCACAGCGATCCTGACCCGCGACATCCTGCTGGTGCAGGGCGGCGTGGTGATCGTCGCCGCCTGCTACGTGCTCTTCAACCTTGCCGTCGACGTGGCCCAAAGCCTGCTCGACCCGCGGGTGAAGACATGAGCGTCGGCGCCTCGCTCAGGCTCTTCGCCCGCAACCGGCTCGCCGCGGCGGGCGGCGTCCTGCTTGTCGTCGTCGTCGTGATCGCGCTGCTCGCGCCGGTCTTGCCGCTGGCGGATCCCTATGCCCAGGACACGGCCAACAAGTTCCTCCGGCCGTTCTCCGACGGCCACCTGCTTGGCACGGACCACCTCGGCCGGGACATCCTCTCGCGGCTGATCTGGGGCACGCGGCTGAGCCTCGTCGTCGGGCTCGTCGCCTCCTTCGGCGCGGCCTTCTTCGGCTCGACCATCGGCATTGTCGCGGGCTACTTCGGCGGGCGGGTCGACAACTGGCTGATGCGCGGGATCGACATGCTGATGGCCTTTCCCTACATCCTGCTCGCCCTCGCCATCGTCGCGGCACTTGGCCCGGGCCTGGTGAACGCGCTGATCGCGGTCTCGGTGGTCAACATCCCCTTCTTCGCCCGCAACATCCGCGGCGTGACGGTGACGCTCGCGCACAAGGAATTCGTCGATGCCGCGCGGCTGGCCGGGATGACGGACCTGCGGATCATGACGTCCGAGATCCTGCCAAACGTGCTGCCGGTCATCGTCATCGCCATGTCCACGACTGTCGGCTGGATGATCCTCGAGACAGCGGGGCTCTCCTTCCTCGGGCTCGGCTCGCAGCCGCCGGTGGCAGATCTCGGCTCGATGCTCGGCGAAGGGCGCAATGCGCTGATCACCGATCCGCATGCCTCGATCATCCCCGGCCTCATGATCTTCGTCATCGTGATGAGCGTGAACCTGATGGGCGACGGCATCCGGGACGCGCTCGACCCGCGGCTGCGCTCCGGCGCGCTGACCCGGCCGATGGCACGCACGACGGTCGACCGCGACAGCGTGCCGGAACCTCCCGCCGATCCCGCCCTGCTCGACCTGCAAGACCTGCGCACCGAATTCCGGGTGGGAAAGCGGACGCTCAAGGCGCTCTCGGGCGTGACGCTTCAGGTGCGGGCGGGCGAGTGCCTCGGGCTGATCGGGGAATCCGGCTCCGGCAAGTCCGTAACCGCGTTGTCAGTCATGGGGCTCGTCGCATCGCCGCCCGGGGTCATTGCCGGCGGCGCGGTTCGCTATGCCGGGCAGGAAGTGCTCGGCGCGCCGTTTTCCGAGCTGCGCAAGCTCAGGGGCGACCGCATCTCCTACATCTTCCAGGACCCGCTGGCGACGCTGCACCCGCTCTTCACCGTGGGCGACCAGATCGTCGAGGCGATTAAGTCGCACCACGCAGTGCCGCGGGCCGAGGCCCGGGCCCGGGCGCTGGCATTGCTGGAAGCCGTGCGAATCCCGAACGCGGACCGGCGGATGGACGATTTTCCGCACGAGCTTTCGGGCGGCATGCGCCAGCGCGTCGGCATCGCCATGGCCCTCGTGAACGAACCCGACCTGATCATCGCCGACGAGCCCACCACCGCGCTCGACGTCACCGTGCAGGCACAGATCCTTGCCCTGCTCGACGACCTGCGCCGCGAACGGAACGTGGCGATCCTGTTCATCACCCATGATTTCGGCGTCGTGGCGCAGCTCTGCGACCGGATCGCGGTGATGTATGCCGGGCGGATCGTGGAAACCGGGCCGACCGCCGAGATCCTCGCGGCGCCCGCGCATCCCTATACCCGCCGGCTCATCGCCTGTGTGCCGGAACTGGGCGGCGGCCGGCGGGAGCTGCACGCGATCCCCGGTCTGCCGCCCGCGGTCGACGACCTTCCCGACGGCTGCGCCTTTGCCCCGCGCTGCGACAAGGCCACCGAGGTCTGCCGCAGCGGCGAGATCGCTTTGGAGGGCTTCGGGCCTTCGCGGGCGCTGCGCTGCCTCCATCCGGAGATCGCCCCCGAGGAGGCCCGCGCATGACCGCCACCCTGCGCATCCGTGACCTCGACAAGCGCTTTGGCGGTGGGCGCGGCCTGCTTGGCTTCGGCAAGGAGAAACCATCGGTCCATGCGGTTCAATCGGCCTCGCTCGATGTCGCGCGGGGCCAGACGCTGGGCATCGTCGGCGAATCCGGCTGCGGGAAATCGACGCTTGCGCGGATGATCGTGGGCCTGCTGCCGCCCTCGGCCGGAACGATCGAGATCGAGGGCGTGAACTATGCCGAGCGGGCGGGCCGCGACCCGGCTGCCTTCGGCAAGGTCATCCAGTACGTCTTCCAGGACCCGCTGTCCTCGCTGAACCCGCGCAAGACGATCCGGCAGATCCTCGAGGCGCCGCTGAAGCGCCTGCATCGCATGCCAGCCGAGAAGCGTGCGGCGCGGATCGCCGAGATCCTCGACGCGGTGAACCTGCGCCCGGAGTTCCTGGATCGCTACCCGCACGAGTTCTCCGGCGGGCAGGCCCAGCGGATCGGCATCGCCCGCGCGCTCGCTGCCGCCCCGCGCATCCTGGTTCTGGACGAGCCGGTCTCGGCGCTCGATGTCTCGGTGCAGGCGCAGGTCCTGAACCTGCTGTCACAGTTGCGGGAGGAATTCGACCTCACCTACCTGTTCATCAGCCACGACCTCGCCGTGGTCGAGGCCGTGGCGGACCGCGTTGCGGTGATGTATTTCGGCGCGATCGTCGAGTTGGCCCCGGCGCGGGAGATCTTTGCCCGGCCGCGCCACCACTACACCGCGTTGCTCGCGCGCTCCGCCCCCGTCGTCGGGCGCCCGCTCGCCGCCCCCGAGGCCGTGGATGCGGAGCTGCCCGACCCGCTGAACCCGCCGCCCGGCTGCGCCTTTGCCCGGCGTTGCCCGGCCGCCACCGAGATCTGCCATTGCACCAAGCCGCCCCTGGAGGACCATGGAACGGGACATCACGCCGCCTGCCACCACCCTGCCCGCTGACACGCCCCGGATGAGCCGGCCGCAACGCGCCGCGGCCGCCATCAAGGACTGGGTCGTCGAACGCGGCATGCGCCCCGGCGACCGGCTGCCGGGCGAGGCGGAGCTGATGGCCCATTTCGGCATGGCCAAGGGCACGATCCGAGAGGCGTTGCGTGTGCTGGAGGCACAAGGCCTGATACGGACGCGCACCGGACCCGGCGGCGGGGCGTTCGTCAACGAGGTCTCCGAGGCGCGGGCGAGGGCGCTCTTGGGAAATTACTTCTACTTCAACGAGATCGGGATCGCCGACATCTACGCGCTGCGGCGCGCGCTGGAGCCGGTGCTTGTCACCCAGCTCGCCGGGCAGCTCACCGAGGCCCAGATCGGCGAACTCGAGCAGGTGATGACGGCCTACGAGACACCGCCCGAGACCATCGAAGAGGCCGAACGGCAGCGCATGGCGGAGCTCGATTTCCACGCCCTGCTGGCAGACTACTCCACGAACGCCTTGCTGCGCTTCCAGTGCCGGTTCCTCATCAGCCTGCTCAAGGAGCTCACGATCTGCCGCAAGATCTACAGCCGCGAGATTCCGGGCTTCCGGGAATCCGGGCGGGACTACCAGTCGCGCCTGCTGCAGGCGCTGCGGGCGGGCGACGCCGGCGCGGCCAAGGCGATCATGCGCGCGCATCTGAACACCGCGCAGGACATCATGGAGCAACAGGAAAGCGTCGTGCTCCGCCAGTTCCTGCGCGAGACGGACAGGCAGTGACCCCTGCCTGCCCGGCCGCGTCACGCAGGGTCGGCCGTCCGCTCCGACGGCGCCGGTGCCGGTGAGCTTGCCGCGGCGGTGGGCTGGCGAGTAAAACCCGACAGATCGCCAATGTCCTTCTCGTCGCGCGGGATCGCTACGGGGCTGAGCGTGTAGGCCGTGAGCAGTTCGGAGAGCGAGCGCAGCGCGTGCATGTGGATGCGCTCGTAGCCGTGGCTGGCATCGACCCCGAAAGTCACCAGCGCGGTGCGCACATCCGCGCCAGCCTCGAGCGCCGAGGCGCTGTCGGACCGGTAGTAGCGGAAGATGTCCTTGCGCATCCGGATGTCGTTTTCCTGGCACAGCTTGGCGAGCTTGCGGGTGAGGTGATAATCGAAGGGTCCGCCCATGTCGGCCATCGACAGGGTGACGCCGAATTCCGACGAGTTCTGCCCCGGCGCCGATGTGCCGTTGTCCACCGCCACCATCGAGGCGACCTCGGGCGGCAGGATCGCAGCCGCGCCGTGCCCGACCTCTTCGGCGATGGTGAAGAGCCAGTAGACGTCCACCGGCGGCTGCGGCGCGGCCATCAGGGCACGCATGGAGGCCAGCATGACCGCAACGCCGGCCTTGTTGTCCAGGTGGCGGGAGATGATGTAGCCGGTATCGGAGAATTCCGGTTGCGGATCGACGGCCACGATGTCGCCGATATCGATCCCGAGCATGCCGAGCTGCTCGGCGGAATCCGCCCGTGCATCGACGCGCAGTTCCACGTGGTCCCAGCCGATGGGCATCTTGTCGATCTCGTCGCCGTAAGTGTGACCGGAGGCTTTCAGCGGCAGGATCGTGCCCCGATAGGCCCCCTTCTCGGTAAAGATCGTCACCCGCGCGCCTTCGGCGAAGCGCGCCGACCAGGTCCCGATTGGCACCAGCTCCAGCCGCCCGTTGGGCTTGAGCGCCTTGACCTGCGCGCCGAGGGTATCGAGGTGCGAGACGATGGCGCGTGCACCGGCCGAGCGTCGTCCCGGCAGGCGGGCCCGAATCGCGCCGCGGCGGGTCAGCTGGTATTCGATCCCGAGGCTTTCCAGCTCCGTACAGATGGAACGGACGATCTCGTCGGTGTAGCCGGTCGGGCTCGGGATCTCCAACAGGCCCGCGAGGCAGCGCTGAAGATAGTCGACGTCGATGTCGAGGCGTGTGGGTGTTTCGGACATGTACGGTCGGGTCCCCTGCTGTCTGACGATGCGCCCTCTGTGAGCCATGGCCCGGGGCATTGGTCGGGGCATACCATGATTTCGCCGGCTGCACATGGAGCGGCGCCAGAAAATCCCCCGCATGACGCAGCACGGCCTGCTGCCGGGACGCCGCCCCGCCCACCCGCGGGACTTGGCTTTCCCGCGCCGGTGCGCAATAGCTTCAGGGATGCGGGCGAGCCGCGGAGGTCTTGGGGATAGGAGCGGGAGACAGGTTCATTGCCGACAGGTGCAGGAAATCTCTCGAAGAAAGGCCGGCGGCGGAACGAGATCCTGGCCATCCTCGCCGATGAACCGACGATGCGGGTCAAGGCGCTCGCGAGCCGGCTCGACGTGACGACCGAGACGATCCGGCGCGATCTCGAGGAGCTTGCGGAACAGGGCCTGATAAGCCGCACCTACGGCGGCGCGATGCTGCGCGCGGGCAACGAGCCGGTGCTGTCGCAGCGCGAACGGCAGCTGGTGCGCGAGCGGGAGGCGATCGCCCGGCGGGCCTTCGTCGAGCTGGCGAAAGGCAAGACCTTCCTGATCGGCTCCGGTGCAACGACCGCGATCCTTGCCAAACGGCTCGCTTTCGAGCTGCGCAACGTCACCGTCATCGCCCACAGCTTTGCCGTGGCGACAGCGCTGGCCCAGAACCCGACGATCCGCACCATCATGGTGCCGGGCGAGTACCATGCCGCGGAAGGCGCGATGCACGGGGCGCAGGCGATCCGGTTCCTTCAAGACTACACTGCCGACTGGGCGATTCTTGGCGCCTCCGCCCTGTCGCCCGACGGCCCCAGCGACGCGCTGATCGAGGCGGCGGAGGTCTATGCGACCATGCTCCGGCAATCCAGCCGCAGCATGATCGTTGCCGACCATTCGAAGTTCGACCGCATGTCGACCGCGCGCTACGCCGAATGGAGCCAGATCGAGTGCCTGGTGACGGACAGGACGCCCGACGGCCCGCTTGCCCGCGCGCTCGACCGCAACGAGGTCAGGGTGATGGTGGCCGCCAAGGCCTGATCATCCGGCGAGCGCGGCGCGGAACGCCTCGATGAAGCGCTCGGCTTCCTCTCGGGTCAGGCAGAGCGGCGGGCGGACCTTGAGCGTCGCGCCATATCGTCCGGCCGCGCCGATCAGCACGTTGTGGGCCCGCATCGCGTCGATCACCTGCACCGTGAAGGCCGGGTCGGGGCGGCCCGCCTCGTCGGCCAGATCGACCCCGATGAACAGCCCCGCCCCACGGACATCCGTGACCCGCGCATCACCCGCAGCGACCTGCCGCAGCCCGGCCAGCAGGTGCGCGCCGGTCTCGCGCGCATTCTCCTGCAGGCCTTCCTCGCAGATCACGTCCAGCACCGCGTGGCCGGCGGCAGCGGCCACCGGGTTGCCCCCGAACGTGTTGAAATACCCCACGTCCGCGCAGAACTGCTCCAGGTGATCGGGCCTGGCAACCATCGCCGCCATCGGGAAACCGTTGCCCATCGGCTTCCCCATGGTGACGATATCCGGCGTCACCCCGTGGCGTGCGTAGCCCCAGAAGGCGTCGCCGGTGCGGCCGAAACCCGGCTGCACCTCGTCAGCGATGAAGAGCCCGCCTGCGGCCCGGACCGCCTCCACCGCGGGCGCCAGGAAGCCCGGAGGGTCCGCGAGGATGCCGTCGGAGGAGAAAATGGAATCCGCGAGGAACGCGGCGGGCCGGATCCCGCGGCGTCCGAACTCGGCCAGCGCGGCCTCGACACTGGCGCGGAAGCCGCCGGCGATGTCCTCGCCGAAATGCGCCGCGCCGGGTGGTGGAATCGCGATGACCTTCTCCGGGAGGCTGCCACGCTTGAGCGCGGAAGGAGACACCTCGGTCACCAGCGCCGTGTTGCCGTGATAGGCCGTCTCCGTAACGATGATCCCGGTGCCCCCGGTTGCCGCCCGCGCGACGCGAATGGCGAGGTCGTTCGCCTCGCTGCCCGAACAGGTCATCATCACATTGGACAGTTCCGGCGGCAGAAGGGCCTTGAGCGCCTCGAGGTAGTCATCGACCACCGACACGATGTAGCGCGTGTTGGTGTTGAGCTGCGCGATCTGCCGGCTCACCGCCTCGACGACCTTCGGATGGGAATGCCCGACGCTGGGCACGTTGTTGTAGAAGTCGAGATAACGCGTGCCGTCCTTCGCGATCATCCACGCGCCTTCCGCCCCGACCATCTCGATCGGCTGCCGGTAGAACAGCACCGAGGCGGCGCCGAGGTTGGCGAGCCGCCGTTCGACCGGGCGGCTCTGGCCGTTGCCGGGCCGATAGGCGTTCATGTCGAGGATCTGCCGGGCCTGCCCCTGAGCCGTTGGGGCACTCATGCCCGCCCCTCCAGATAGGCGCGCGCGATCGTCAGGGTGCCGTCGGTATAGTCGGCCAGCCCGGCATCGCGGGCCGTCTCGGTCTCGGAATGGCTGGCGATCCAAGCGGTCAGCAGCAGGCGGCGGAAAATGATGAAGTCGGGAATCATCGCGACGTCCTCCGCCGAGAGCTCCCGAACCGTCCGGTAGCCTTCGAGCCAGGCGGCGGTGAGGTCCGGCACGATCGGATTGAGTTCGTGAAAGGAGATGGCCGCCGCGAAGTCGTAGACGAACCAGGAATACCCGCAATCGTCGAAGTCGATCACGCCGAGGCCGGTGTCGCTCCGGAGCAGGTTGGCGAGTCGCAGATCCGCGTGAACGAGGCCAAACCGGTCGCGCCCCTTTCCGTAGCTGGCCAGGCGCGCCTTCAGACGCTCCAGCGCCTGCTCCAGCAGAGCCTCGCCCTCGGGCGTAAGGCCGAGAGCGGCGCGCCAGTCTCCCCAGAGCGGGGCATCGCCGAAGGCGCTGTCGAAATCCCAGGTCTTGCGCGCGAACCCCTCGGGCGCGTCCCAGCTTTCCACATGGCGGTGCAGCCGCGCCGAGATCTCTCCCAGCAGGCGGAACCCGTCGACCAAGGCCGCGTCGGCATCCGGCTCCGTGCCTTCCATGAATTCGAAGGCGACGACGTGGCGGATGTCCGCGCCATCCTCGAACGAGACGACCAGCGCACCGTCCTCGGCCGGCACCAGCGCTGGCGTGTCCACCGCCCCCGATTGCCGCAGCGCAGAAATCCACGCGAGCTCGGAGCGGATTTCTTCCACTTTGTGGTAGTTTTGTCTGTGAAGTCGCAGAATTACGGGATTCTGCCGCGCAGGATCCCGGGCGATGAAGGTCGCATTTTCGGAGACCGTGAGCAGCCGCAGATCCGACTCATCCGAAAGATTCCACTTGCAAAGAAGGCCCTTAAGGCTCTCCTGCAAGCCCGCGATGAAATCATCTTGATAGAGCATGGTGAAAATTTCCTCGCTTCGGGATCGCATGATTGGTCTGTAAAACATTTTTTCTGCCACTTGCAACATTTGTGTTGCAAGTGCAGAAATTCTTTGGGAGCGTCCTGCCAAGGCGACGGCACGTTCGCCGGACGAACCACATGCAGTTCCGCATGCCGCGCGGCCCGATCCGCCGCATGGCGCCACTGAACGCGCAGGCTGCCGGCCCGCGCATCCGACAGAATTGGAGAGCCCGATGAACCTCACCCGCCGGTCCCTTACCGCCGCTCTCGGTGCCGCAGGCGCCGCGTCGCTGCTGCGCCCGTCGATGTCGCTCGCCGACCGAAGCGGCGAGCTGAACATCCTCTGCTGGGAGGGCTACAACACCGATGACGTGCTCGGCCCCTTCCGCGACATGTTCTCCTCTGCCACGGTCCGCGCCGAATCCGGCACCTCGGACCCCGACATGATCAACAAGCTGCGCGCCGGCGAGGTGAATGTCTGGGACCTGATCAACCTCAACCAGCCCTGGGCGCGCGGCATGCTCTACCCCGAGGGTCTGATCAAGCCGCTCGACAAGGAGCGCTTCCTGCCTTTCTTCGAGAAGATGACGCCGGAATACGGCACGCCTCCCTACCCGCTCGCCTTCGCCGAGGATGCCGAGCTGATCGGCATGCCGCAGCGCTACGGCCCGTTTTCCTTTGTCGTGAACACCGACAAGATCAGCCGCGAGATGGCCGAGGACATGGGCTGGAAGCTGTTCCTGGAGCCGGACATGGCCGGGCGCTTCGGCATCCTGACCTATGACAACTGGAACCTCATCCACATGTGCCTGACGGGCGACCTGAACCCGTTCCAGCCGCTGGACGAGGCCGGCTTCACCACCTTCGAGGACACCGCCAAGACGATCTTCGCCGGTGCCAAGATGATGACCGACGACCTGGTCGCCATGAACACTGCCCTGATCAACGGCGAGATCGACGCCTATTTCACCGGCGGCACCTACACGGCCTCGCCAGCGCGTCTCGACGGCATGACCCAGATCCGCGGCATCACGCCCAAGACCGGGCCGATCGATGGCAAGGGCGGCGTGGTCTGGGCCGAACTGACCTCGCTCGTCAACAACCCGAACCCGAGCCCGCTGACTTCCGACTTCCTGGAGTTCGTCCAGAAGCCGGAGATCGCCAAGGCCGTGGGCTTTGCCGAAGGCACCTACAACCCGGTCGCACAGATGGGCGATCCGGAGGTCTTCGCGCTCTACGACGAGGACGAACTCGACGCGATCCAGTGGGACAGCCTCGAAGAGGAGAATGCGCGCTCGGTCGAGTACGACAGCGTCGCCGACTACGACAAGCTGATGGAAATCTACACCGCCGCCCGCCGCGGCTAATCCACAGCACCATCCCCATGCGCCCGCCGCCGGTTCGCCGGGGGCGGCGCTACTTCCGGATCACACATCGCACATGACCGACGCCTCCCAACCGATCCTCCGCATCAATGCCCTGACCAAGCGGTTCGACGACTTCACCGCGCTGCATGGCGTCGACCTGAACGTTGCCGAAGGGGAGTTTCTCGCCATCGTCGGCCCGTCCGGCTCCGGCAAGACAACCCTCATCCGAATCCTCGTCGGCATGGACGAGCTGAGCGACGGCGCGGTCTGGCTGCGCAACACCCGGATCGACGTGGTGCCGGCCAACAAGCGGCCGACCTGCATGGTGTTCCAGTCTCTGGCCCTGTTCCCGCACCGCACGGTCGGGCAGAACATCGAGTTCCCGCTCAAGCTGCGCAAAGTGCCGCCGGCCGAGCGCAAGGCCCGCGCGCTGGAACTGCTCGATACGCTGCGCCTGCCCCGGGATTATTATGACAAGCGCATCCAGCAATGCTCGGGCGGGGAAAAGCAGCGCGTCGCGCTGGCCCGTGCCCTCGCCTTCGACCCCGAGATCCTGTTCTTCGACGAGCCGCTGTCGGCGCTCGACTACCGGCTGCGCAAGACACTGGAAAAGGAGCTGAAGGATCTGCACCGCCGCACCGGCAAGACCTTCATCTACATCACCCATTCCCTCGAGGAGGCGATGGTCATGTCCGACCGCATCGCCATCATGAAGGTCGGCCGCTTCGAGCAGATCGCCCCGGCGGAGGAGATCTACGCCCGGCCGGTGTCGAAATTCGTCGCCGAGTTCATGGGCGAGGTGAACTTCTTCGACCTCCGCAACGGGCAGGCAGAGGGCCTGCTGATGACGCCGGAGACCGCGGCCGCGCTGGCTGGCCGCTCCGGCACGCTGACGATCCGCCCGGAAAGCCTGCGGACCTTGCCGGAGGGACATGCCGCGGATTTGACCTTCGAGGGCGAGATCGTGGCCGAATACCTCCTCGGCTCCCGGATGCAGTACCGCATGATGCTCGCCACCGGGCAGGAGATGATCGTCGAGGTTCTGCGCGAGAACAGCGTCGCAGGCGGCATCGGCGCGCCCCTGCGCGTCGGTTGCGACCTGAGCGCCGCGCACCTGATCGAGGAGGCTCGGGATGCAGCGGCGTGACGCCCGGCTGGGGCTGCTCTATTCGGCCCCGCTCTCGCTCTTTCTTCTCATGACCTTCCTGGCCCCCATCTTGCTGGTGGCGGCCTTCTCCACCATGCCGGAGAAGGTGTTCAACCTCTCCCAGGCGCCAGATTTCTCCGCCTATCGCACGGTGCTCGCGCAGGGGTACTGGAAATCGGTCGCCTGGTCGCTCTTCATGGCGCTGGCGGCGACGCTGATCCTGCTCGTCGTCTGCTGGCCGCTGGCTTTTGGCATGGCCAAGGTCTTCAAGCGCTTCACGCTGGTGCTGACCATCGGCGTGGTGATGACGCTCTTCGTCTCCGAGAACATCCGCCTGTTCGGCTGGGTTCTGACGCTGATGAAGGGCGGGCTGATCGAGGGCTACTGGCGGCACTGGACCGGCACCGGTTTCGACGCGCCGCTCTACAACGGGCCGATCATCGTCTTCGGTCTCGTCTACGTCTACCTGCCCTTCATGCTATTCCCGCTGGCGCAGGGCATCTCGATGGTGCCGGACGACGCGCGGCAGGCGGCCTACGACCTCGGCGCAACCCGCTGGCAGATCCTCAGGGAGATCGACCTCCCGCTGGCGATGCCGGGGATCATGGTCGGCTCGCTCCTGACCTTCGTGCTGGCGGCGGGCGCCATGGCCGAATCCAAGCTGCTCGGCGGGCGTGCGATCATCACCATCGCCGACGAGGTGCAGACGGCCTTTACCTATGGCCAGAACTGGCCGCTTGGCGCGGCGCTGGCAATGGTGCTGATCGCCATCATCGGAACCGTCGCCATCTGGGCGATCTCCAAGGCCGACCTCGACAAGATGATGGGCGGAAAATCATGAAGACCTCCCGCTTCACCACCTTCCTGCTCGTCCTTTACGGCCTGCTGATCCTCGGCTTTCTCTACCTGCCGCTGGTCTCGGTCGGGCTCGCCTCGATCTCCAAGGCGCGCTACCTCTCCTTCCCGATCCGGAAATACGCATACGGCTGGTACGAAGAGGCCCTGACCTCCGACACCGTGCGCGACCTGCTGGTCGTGTCGCTCAAGGTGGCCGGCGTCGTCACGATCCTGTCGATGATCATCGGCTTCTTCGGCGCGCTCGCCTTTGCCCGTTATAACTGGCGCTTCCGCAAGACGTACCAGAAGCTGATCCTGCTGCCGATCTTCTTCCCGCAGACAGTTCTCGGGCTGGCGCTCTTGATGTGGTTCAACGCGCTCGGCATCATCCCGAGCTGGAAGACGGCAATCGTGGCGCACCTGGTCTGGATTGCGCCCATCGCGACGCTCGTGGTCTCGATCCGCGCCTTCTCCTTCGATGCCGCGCTGGAAGAGGCCGCGCGGGACATGGGCGCCAACCAGTGGCAGACGCTGCGCGAGGTGACCATCCCGCTCTTGATGCCGGGCGTGACTTCCGCCGGGCTCTTCGCCTTCCTGCTGAGCTGGGGCAATTTCCCGCTCTCGCTCTTCTCCACCGGCGCCGACAGCACGCTGCCCGAATGGCTCTTCGCCAAGATGGTCTCCGGATACTCGCCGCTGGTGCCGACGGTCGGAATGCTCACCGTTGCGACCTCGGCGATCCTCGTGATCCTCGCACTCCTGCTGGCCTGGGCGATCCGGAAACTCCGCCCGGCCACCTGACACTCCCCATCGGAAAGGATTCATCATGCTCACCTCCATCGCCGGAAAGGCCGTCATCGTCACGGGTGGCTCCAAGGGCATCGGCAAGGGCATCGCCAGGGTATTCGCCGCCCAAGGGGCCAAGGTCATGATTGCTGCGCGCGGAGAAGAGGCTGCGCAGGCGACCGTGGCCGAGATCGAGGCTGCCGGCGGCTCCGCCGCCTATCACCTCTGCGACGTGGCCGACTGGGACGATGTGCAGGGCCTCGTGGCGGCGACGAAGGAGGCGTTCGGCGCGGTGGATATCCTCTGCGCCAATGCCGGGATTTTTCCGCAGATGAAGATGGTCGAGATGTCGCCCGAGGATTGGGACGGCGTCATGGCGACGAACCTCAAGTCGACCTTCCTCTGCGTCAAGGCCTGCATCCCTGAGTTCGAAGCCGCCGGCAAGGGGCGCGTGATCGTGACTTCCTCGATCACCGGGCCGGTGACGGGCTTTCCCGGCTGGTCGCATTACGGCGCCTCGAAGGCCGGCCAGCTCGGTTTTCTCAAGACGGCGGCGATGGAACTGTCGCGCTACAACACGACAATCAACGCCGTCATGCCGGGCAATATCTATACCGAGGGGCTGCAGGACCTGGGCGAGGACTACCTTGCCACCATGTCCGCGTCGATCCCACTGAAGCGCCTCGGCGCGGTCGAGGATATCGGCAATGCCGCGCTCTTCTTCGCCTCGGACGAGGCTGCCTACATCACCGGCCAGCAGATCGTCGTGGATGGCGGGCAAATCCTGCCCGAAAGCCTCGAAGCGATCGCGGAGATCTGAGCATGGGCTGGAAGACCGACTGGCGCTCCTTCTACTACGCAGGGGCAGAGGAGCCCGAGGACATCGCGCTCGACGCGGCGAAAACCGCGTTGCTGGTCATCGACATCCAGAACACCTACCTGGAGACGCCGGAAGATCCCGAGGAGGCCGCCCGCTGGGCGTCTTTTCTCGAGCGCATGAACCAGACGGTCATTCCAAACACCCGCGCGCTTCAGGATTGGGCCCGCAGCGAGGGGATCGAGGTGATGCATGCCCGGATCGCCTGCCTGCGGGAAGACGGCCGGGACCGGTCGCTCTCGCAGAAGAAACCGGGGTTCAACTACCTGCTGCTGCCCAAGGATCGCGAGGACAGCCAGATCGTCGAACAGGTCGGGCCGCAGGGCGACGAGATTGTCGTAACCAAGACGACCGATTCCGCGCTGACCGGCACCAACCTGCGGATGATCCTGCACAACATGGGCATCGAACGGGTGATCTGCGCCGGCATCTTCACCGATCAATGCGTGTCCTCCACCGTCCGCAGCCTCGCCGACGAGAGCTTCGAGGTGCTGGTGATCGAGGATTGCTGCGCGGCGGCCACCATGGAACTGCACGAGCACGAGCTGCGGGTGATCAACATGATCCATTGCCATGTCATGAGCAGCGCCGAGCTTCGCGGCCTGCCCATCGGCGCCGCGGTGTCCTAGACCGTCCTCAACCCTTGCGCGGGTTCAGCTTGCCGAAGGCACCTGCCGCGGGTCGGCTCCCATACGGGAGCAGAGTTGCAGGAACGCCTCGGAAATCTGCGGCTCAGCCCCGCTCCACGCTCCAACCGGACACCCGAGCGCGCCGGTGACGAGCAGGCTTTCGCCGGCCGGTAGCCTGCCCACAAGGCGCGGAATAGCGGTTCGGGGGTGCAGGATGTTGGTGTTGGGGGCGGCGCGTATGACCTCTGCCTTCCGCGTCCCGTTCAGATCACGGAGTCCCGAGACAAGCGAGGCATTGCGCAGGAAGACCGACCCGCTTTCATTGGGTTCCACCGGTTCCGCCATGCCGGTCCGGTCGATCGCGAAGCCGGACTCTGCAATCTCCAGCGGATCGGCGCTGCGGATGCGGTGGAGGCGCAGATGCCATCCCTCGCCCGCGAAGTCGCACCAGGTCTCGACCTCGAGCCAGCCGTCGGGCGCCCATCGCCCCCATGCCATCCCGTCCTGAAGCCCCGCGTCGGTGACCCTGCCCCGCCGGAGCCAGGCGAGGCCATCCCGGCTGACCGCCAGCCCCGAATCCATCGCCGACATCTCCGGCCGCTCGGGCGCGGTCGCATCGCTGGGCACGGAGAAACCGAAGGCGGAGGAATAGGCGAAACCGCCGTATTTCGCGTCGCAGCCACGGAAGGCGCGCGCGTCCTGCCCGCCAGTGAGCAGGATCGCCTGTCCGCGCTCCCGCCGCAGCAGGAACCCCGCGGCCGGCACGGCTGTCTGCACTTCGGGCAGATGCTCCGGCGGTTCCTCCTCGGCGCGCCAGAACGGGTGGTCGCGGTCGAGCGCCAGGACGAGAAACGCCTTGAGCGCCCAGTTCGGTGCGCCGATCCCGTTGTAGCCTTCGGACATCAGCGGGTTGGGATAGGCATAGCCGATGGAGAGCACGCCATCGCGGTCGGTGATCGGCTGGCAGGACCACCAGCGCAGGTTGCGCATCAGCAGCCCCTTGATCCGGGGCCAGGGCAGCGCCTCCTCGCCCGCAAAGGCGCAGGCCGCCCAGAAGGCCGACTGCGCCATGCGGTAGGTCATGGACCGGCCGAAGGGGATGGCCGCGCCGTCGGACGCGAAGAAAACCTGGAAGCTCTCGGCAAAGGCGCGCGCCCGCGACCGCAGAACACGCGCCCGCTCGGGGAACTGATCGCCCCCCAGCTGCGCAAGGACCAGCCCGTAGAAATGGAAGGCCATCGGCACGTAATAATCGATCTGCCTCTTTTCCCCGTCCCGATACCAGCCTTCGCCCAGGTAGAACGCGTCCAGACGGTCCAGCGCCGCCTCGACCGAAGGTCGGGACCAATCCTCACCCAGCCGGGCAAGCGCGAGATTGACCAAGACGCGAAAATACAGCCAGTTGTTGTCCGAGGGTGGCTGGTCGTTGATCTGGCGCATCCATGCCGCGGCGCGGACCTGCGCCTCGCGGTCCAGCGGCTCCCAGAACGCCTGCGGCGCGAGGAGCCAAGCCATTGCGATCCCCGCCATCTCGACCATGCGCTGATCGCTCGGCCCGACTTCGCCCCAGTAGTCCGGATGCGCCGGGTCGGTGCCGGCGGCAATGCCGCGGACAAACGTCGTGGCCTCGGGCGCATCGAAGCCGCCCGCGACAAGCGGAGCGAGCCCCCAGAGCGGCCGGACGAAGGCCTCCATCTCGGCGGGTACGGCATCGTAATCCGCCCCCCAGACACCGAGCCGGAGACGGGCGCCGCCCTCTGGCACCAGCGCCGCCGCGGGGCGGATCAGGTTCCCGGCCCAGTCGGCGAGGGCGGCGCGGTCGGTCGGCGAATTTGTCGGGGAAAATGGATGGGGCATGGCCGGTTCAGTCGTCTCGACGCTTTTGCCGCGGGCGGCAAACGGGGCCGGCGGGTGCGGGAGGGGGCACCCGCCGGGCGTGAACGCAGCCTGCACCGCACGCGGCGGCATAGGCGTCGTCCAAACGGAATTGGCGATACGGAATGGCGCGCCTTGGCCTCAGCCCCGGCGCGGCCCGGTCGATTGACGATCTTCGAGGTGCACCCCGACCGTGACGCGCTGCACCGCCCGCTGCGGGAACTCGGCGCGCTCGGCCAGAAGCTGGATCGCGATCCGGCCAAGCGCCTCGCGGTCGGTCTCCATCGAGGTCAGCGCCGGTGTCGAATGGGCGCCGATCGGCAGACCGTCGAACCCCATGATCGAGATATCGCCGGGCACCGACAGGCCCCGCGCCTGCAATTCCTGGATCGCGCCGAGCGCCACGATATCGTTCACGCAGAACAGCGCATCGGGCAGCCGGTCGCGACGGTCCAGGTAGGCGCCGATCGCCCCTCCGGCCGCCAGCGTCATCATCTCCGGCGACCCGAGGTCGAGCAGGTTGCGCTCGGCACTGAAGCCGATGCCCGCCTCCTCCAGCGCATTGCGGAAGCCGTCCACGCGCCGGACGATGGATTCGCGGTAGGGATGGGTCACATGGACGATGTCGCGATGGCCGAGCGAGAGCAGGTGCCGCGTCGCCGTCCAGGCCCCGAAGTGATAATCCGGCGAGACGCTGGGCAGCCGCATCGTCCGGTCCATTCCGTTGACGATGACCGCAGGGCAGCCGAATGCCACCGCCTCCGACACGAGCTCCAGCTGGTCGATCCCGACAAGCACCAGCGCCGTCGGCGGTTCGTCCCGGAACCGCTGCTGCAGGCAGCGCGGCTCCGTCCCGGCGACCACCGAGACGCTTATGTCGATATCCGCCGCCTTCCCATGCGAGAGGATCCCCGCGATGATGGCGCCGTAGAACGCATCGTTCATCACGTAACGGTCGAGCGTGACCAGCGTCGCCCGCGCAAGCCCCCGCGCCGCGCCGCGCCCGCCCCGACCGCGATAGCCGAGATCCCGGGCGATGCGGGAGATCCGCTCCCGCGTCTCCGCGCCGACGCCCTCGCGGTTGTTCAGCACCTTGGAGACCGCCGCGACCGAGACGCCCGCCTCGCGGGCGATGTCTTTCAGCGTCGGTTCTTCCGGGGTTTCTGCATCCACGGGCGCTGGCTCCACTGGTCAGGTCGGTGAAAGGGTTTCGGGCCTCGCGAAACTTAACCCGCCCGCCGCCGCGGCCGCAAGCTCCGGGGTGGCCGCCCGGCCTGGGCTCACCAGAAGAAGTCTGCATGGCCCTGGGCGCGCATCAGCGCCTCCATGAAATAGTAATCGCCATAGGGCAGCATCGTGTCGCTGCGCCCGGAATGGACGAAGGCCGCCCCATGCGCGAGCAGCCCCTGCGCCGTCGGATCCCCGGTCAGGTCGCAACTCGCCAGCAGGCCGTCGAGGCAGCGCTCGCCGAAGGCGCGCCATCGCGCGGCCTCCTCGCCCTCGGTCAGGCTGGCGAGCAGCAGCAGGCCTGCCGCCATGACGGCGCCAGCGGAGCTGTCCACCGGGTGGGTGCCGTCTGCCGGCAGCGCGAAGTCCCAGACCGGCACGGCGCTCTCGCCCATCAAGGCCTCGGTCCGGTGCGCCACCTTGCGCGCGGCGTCCAGCCATTCCGCCGCGCCTGTCGCCGCATGGCATTGGGCGAAACCGTGCAGCAGCCAGGCCTGCCCCCGGGACCAGCAGGACTCGTCTGCATATCCCTGGTGCGTTTCGCCCCGCATCGGCTCTCCCGTCGCCGGATCGAAGATGTATGTGTGAAAACTCGTGCCGTCCTCCCGCAGGAGGTAGCGGGCGGTGGTGGCGGCGTGGCCGTCAGCCACTTCCCGGAAATCCTGCCGCCCGGTCTCCCGATGCGCCCAGTGCAGCAGGGCGAGGTTCTGCATCGTGTCGGCGATCATCCGGCCGTTGGCGAATTTCGACCGGGTGCGATCTTCGGGGTCGGACGGCGACCAGGCCTGGATGTAGCCGCCCTCCTCGCGGAAACGGGACATCAGGATGCGCGCCGCCGCGAGCGCCATCTCGCGCGCGGCGGGGTCACCGGTCATCCGCCAGTCCGCGATTGAATGCAGGGAAAACAGGAATCCGAGGTCGTGGTCCTGGGCCCGGCGATTGTCCAGAACCCACTGGAACTGCGCGCGCCGCGCACGGGCCGCACCGGAGAACACCGGATCGCCACTGAGCTGGAAGCTCAGCCACAGCTGGCCGGAAAAGAAGCCCATGACCCAGTCGTAGCCGTCGCACCAGACCCACCGGGTGCCGCCCGTCGCCTCACCGATCCGCGGGTTGCGCAGACCGGCCACCTGCAGCAGTTCCCGCGTCCGTTTAACCACCCTGCCCAGAGCGTCCGCATAGGCGGCATTCCCCGCGGCAATCTCGTCCGACGCGAAATAGCTTGATGACTTGCTGTCCATGACGGCCTCCTCTGACGCCATCTTTCGCATAACACGAAACTTTCGTCAATTACGAAATATTTATTGACGATAACTTCGTTTTCGGCCTAGTTTTCGGCAGCTCGTGAAGTGAAGCCTGATTCCAGACCTGGATCGACCAGCCGCGGCCACAGCCAACGCCGAAAGTTTCGCAAGAACGAAAGCCTTCCGATGGGCGGAGGAACCGCACGGGCCCACGAAGCAGATGGAGGAACCCATGGACATCCTGAAGATTGCGAAGAAACCATTGATTGCCGCGCTGATGATCTCGGCCATGGCGGTGCCTGCCGCCGCCAAGAGCTATCGGCTGGCCACCAACGTCTCCGATGACAGCACCGCCGGCCAGCTGATCAAGCAGTTCGCCGACGCCGTGGCCGAGCGCACCGAGGGGCGCGTCGAGTTCGAGCTGTTCATGAACGGACAGCTTGGCGACCAGCTGCAGTATTTCCAGCAGATCCAGCGGGGCGTGGTGGATGCGGGCCTGATCAACTCCGCCGCCCTTGAGAACGTGATCCCCGCCTTCGGCGTGGTGAACCTGCCCTACGTCTTCCGCACTTCAGAGGAATACGGCGCCGTGATGACCAACCCGGAGGTGCGTGGCGCGCTCTTCGCCGCCGCGGAACAGCACAATTTCTGGCCGCTCGGCTTCCTCTCCTCAGGCTTCCGCAGCATCTACACCACCAAGCCGGTCGAGAGCATCGACGACATCAAGGGCATGAAGCTGCGCACGATGTCGAGCCCGACCTACATCGAGATGCTGAACCTCTTTGGCGCAGTGCCGACGCCGCTGCCCTTCGGCGAGCTCTATTCCGGCCTGCAGCAGGGCATCGTCGATGGTGCCGAAGGCGGGCTTGCCGGCCTTTATGTCGCCAATTTCGGCGAGGTCGCGAAATACGCGCTGGAAACCAATCAGACCCGGCTCACCGACTTCGTGGTGACCTCCGTCCGCTTCCGCGAAGACCTCTCCGACGAGGATCTCGCCGCCGTGGTCGAGGAATTCGAGAAGGTCAGCCTCGAATCCATCGCCTTTGCCGACGCGACCGAGGCCAAGCAGCTCCAGCAGGCGGTCGACGAGATGGGCGTCGAGGTCATCAAGGTGGACACCGCCCCCTTCATCGAGGCCGTCGGCCCAATGTACGAGGCCGCGCGCGCCGACGAGGCCAAGAAGCCGCTGATCGAAACGATCTTCGAAATCGAGAACCGCGAGTTCTGAAGCCATCTGGCCAGATCTGGCATCGGGCGGCAGGAGTCGCCCGGTGCCGCATTCGGGGAGGCGACCTGAGGCCGCACCCCGGTTGAAGGGGGAGACCATGGAAAGCAGCGAACTTGGCGTCCACACTGAAAGCGGCGTCATCCGGCATATCGGCGGTGCATATGCCGTGCTCGGCCGGACATTGTCCGTCGTCGTCGCGGCGCTGCTCGCGGTCATGGCGACGGCGATCTGCTACCAGGTCTTCTCCCGCTACCTGTTCAACTCCCCCAGCGTTGTCACCGAGGAGGTGCTGCGCTTCTCGCTCATCTGGATGGGCTTCCTCGCCGCCGGATACTGCTTCATGCGCGGGCAGCACCTGAGCCTCACGCTCGTGCTCGACCTCCTGCCGGAGCGGGCTGCGAACTGGTTCGGCGTGCTCAATGCGCTGCTGATCATGGTGTTCGGCGCGATCCTGATCTGGGGCGGCTGGCAGAGCTATTTCAACAACACCTTCATGAAGACGCCGATCCTGCAGATCCCGATGGGCACTTTGCAGCTGGTCGTGCTGATCTGCGGCGTACTGATGGAGGTCTCCCAGGTCGCGCTCATCGCACGAAAACTGCGCAGCGGCGAGGCGCACCTCGCGGCACTGCTTTCCGCCGCCGCGGTCATTGCCGCTCTGAGCGTCGCGCTGGCGGCGCTTCTGGCGAGCGGCTGGGCGCAGACGATGATCGCGGAGCGGCTGGAGTTCAGCTCTCTGGTCGTGCTCTTTGTCACCTTCACGGTCTTCCTGCTGATCGGCGCGCCCATCGCCATCGGACTGGCCTTTGCCGGGGTCTTCACCCTCTCGTTGCAACTGCCGCCCGACCTGGTCTTTCCCACCGTGGGCGAGACCGTCTTCAACGGGATCGACAGCTTCGGCTTTCTCGCCCTGCCCTTCTTCATCCTCGCCGGCAACATAATGAACCGGACCGGCCTCGCGCGGCGGCTGATCGACCTCGCCATGATCCTCGGCGGGCGGATCCCGGGAAGCCTGTGGCAGTCCAACGTGCTGGCCAACATGCTCTTCGGCACGCTCTCCGGCTCCGGCATCGCGGCATCCACGGCAATCGGCGGGATCATCACGCCGGTCGCGCGCGAAAAGAGTTACGACATGGCGGTCAGCACCGCCGTCAACGCAGCCTCCGCCCCGGCGGGCATGCTGATCCCGCCCTCCGGCGCGCTCATCGTCTATTCGCTGATCACCGGCGGCTCCGCCTCGATCATCGCGCTGTTCATCGCAGGCTACCTGCCCGGCATCATCATGGGCGGCGCTGTCATGCTGGTGGCCTGGTGGCACGCTCGTCGGCTCGGTTACGAGAGCGAGAATGCCCGGCACAGCGCGGCCGAGGTGTTGCGCGTCTTCCTGCGCGCGGCACCCAGCCTGCTGCTCGTTCTGATCGTCATCGGCGGCATCCTCGGCGGGGCCTTCACGGCGATCGAAGGCTCGGGCATCGCGGTGCTCTACAGCTTCGTCCTTGCGCTGCTCTATCGCAGCCTGTCACCGCGGGCTCTGCTCGACGTCCTTGCGGAAACCGCCGCGGTCTCGGGCGTGATCCTGTTCCTGATCGCCTGCTCTGCGATGATGAGCTGGTCGATGACCTTTGCCTCGATCCCCGCCACGGTGGGCGAGCTGCTGACAACCATCACGCAGAACAAGATCCTGCTGCTGCTCCTGATCAACCTCGTCCTGCTGATCGTCGGCGTCTTCATGGACATGTCGCCTGCGATGCTGATCTTCACCCCGATCCTCTACCCGGTGGTGACCGAGATGGGGATCGACCCGGTGCATTTCGGCATCATCCTCGTCTACAACCTCGCGCTCGGCATCGTTACGCCACCGGTGGGCACGGTGCTCTTCGTCTCCTGCTCCATCACCGGCGAGAAGATCACCAGCGTCATCCGCCCCCTGCTGCCGATCTTCGCAGTGCAGGTCGTGGGTCTCCTGCTGGTCACCTTCGTGCCGGCGATCTCGCTGGCGCTGCCGCGCATGCTCGGGCTGATGTGAGCGCCGCGCTTTCGGAAAGCGACCGATCGACCGTTGCCGATCCCGCCGGGCGACCGCATAACGCAGCCGACCGGCTTGGCCGGCGCCAGCTCGGAAAGCGCTCAAGATGAACGAAAATACCCGCGGTATCCTGTTCATGGTTCTCGCGATGGCCACCATGCTGACCTCGGATACGGTGGTGAAGAGCCTCGCGCAGGAGATGCCACTGTTTCAGGTCATCTTCATTCGCCACATCTTCATGACCATCGGACTCGTGGCGCTCGCGCTGCACGACGGCGCATTTCGCGCGCGCCCGTCCCCGCGCGAGACCCGGCTGATCACCCTGCGCACGCTCGGCGAATGCGGCATCGTCTGTTTCTACATGATCGCCCTGACAATGATGCCGCTCGGCACCGGCACCGCGATCTTCCAGCTACAGCCGCTCGCCGTGACACTGGCCGCCGCGGTCTTTCTCGCCCAGCCGATCGGGCCGCGCCGCCTGATCGCCATCGCCACGGGCTTTGCCGGTGTCCTGCTGATCGCCCGGCCGGGGTCGGAGGCCTTCGGGCCGGGCTCTGCCTTCGTTTTGCTGGCCGTGGCCTGCATCTGCGTCAGAGACATCGTGACCCGCATGTTGGGCGCGAGCGTCCCCGCTTCCGTGCTCGCTGCCCTTGGGTCGGCGGCGCTGCTGGTTCTGAGCGGCGCGATCTTGCTGATCCAAGGCACCTGGACGCCGGTGACGCCAACACAGCTCGGCCTGATCTTTGCCGGCGCCTGCTTCCTGCTCGTCGGCTACCTGGCCATGGTGCTGGCCATGCGCTTCGGCGAGATCGCGGTGATCTCTCCGTTCCGCTATGTCTCGCTGGTCTTCGGCATTCTTTACGGCTTCCTGTTCTTTGGCGAAGTGCCGCAGCCGATCATGCTGCTTGGCGCGCTGATCATCGTGGGCAGCGGCCTCTATACCTTCATGCGCGAGCGCTCGGTCAACGCCCGGTGACGCTCGAATTGCTGCCGGGCCGCGAGGGTGCGGGGGAATGCCGATTGCGGCACAGGGGGATCTGTGGGATCACCGGGCGCGTTACCTTTCAAGCCGGCGGCTGAACAGGATGGAAGAACTCATCTACATCGGGGCCGTGCACGCGTCCTTCACCGCGATCTTCCTCGCCACCAAGCGCGACCGGACGCTGAACGACAAGGTTCTCGCCGTCTGGATGGTTTTCATGGCGCTGCCGCTGCTGTCCGGGATTGCCGGCCGGCGGCTGGAAGGCATATCGATCCCGGTTTTGCAATCCAACCTGATCTACCCGCTCACCTACGGGCCGTTCCTTTGGCTCTATGTCGAGACCCTCACGGGCGATATCGGGCGGCTGAAGCGAGCGCACCTCCTGCATTTCCTGCCCTTCAGCGCGGTGAGCGTGGTGCAGCTGATTTCCGGCTGGAAGCCCGCGCTGCCGAACCCGGACGCCGCGGCCTTCGGCGCCACCGTGCGGATCATCGGTGCGGTGAACCTCCTGCTGCTCCTCGTCTATACCGGGGGGGTGGTCCGGCGCCTGCACCAGCACGGGAAGGAAGTTGTCGATCACTTCTCCGAGTTGTCGAGCCGGATCACGCTGGTCTGGCTCTACTGGATCACGCTCGGCGTGTTCTGCGTGTTCCTGCTGCTCTTCCTCGGCTCGGCCCTGTCGATGCCTACCCTGCTCGACATCCACATCGCCGCGCTCGTCGCCTTCATCCTCGTGCTGAGCTTCTTTGGCCTGCGGCAGATACAGGTGTTCGACCGCCATTCCGAGGCCGCCTCGGCACAGTTAACCCACCCGAAACGGACCGCCGCACAGCAAACCGCCTTCATGCCCGAGCCGACCGAACCGCGCGTAAACACGCCCGACGACGGATCCCATGCCCGCTACAGCCGGTCCGGCCTGACCGAGGAGCGTGCGGAGAAGATCGCTCAGCGGCTGGAAAGTTACATGCATGGCGAGCAACCTTATCTGGACGCCGAACTGACCATCGAGAAACTCGCCAAGCGCATGGCCGTGCCGCGCCACCACCTGACGCAGGTCATCAGCGAACGCTACGGCAAGAACTTCTACCTCTTCGTCAATGAATACCGGATCGAAACGGTGAAGCAGGCGTTGCGTGCCCCCGAAGCCGCCGACCGGACGCTGCTGGAGATCGCCTACGACTGCGGGTTCAACTCCAAGTCGACCTTCAACACGGCATTCAAGCGCCTGACCGGCATGACGCCCTCGCAATATCGAGAGCGGGCGTCCTGATTCAGCGGCTCGATCAGACACCTGAATCCAAAGACTTTTTCTGCACAACCACCAAATTCGAACCTGCGTCCGGCCCCGACTACGGTTCGGGATCAGCGGGCCGAACGACCTGCGCTCCAGCGTTGCGTATCTGACCCTTGAGCTTCCCGCGAGCCACGACGCGCGGCGGGCCCCATGCGGCCCGTGTCCCAGCCCAAGGAACACCACATGACCAGGAATCCCCCGGGGCGCACGCCCTTCTCGACCCTTTCGCGGCGCGACCTGCTGACCATCGGCGCGGTCGGCGCCACCGCCCTCGCCGCACCCGTAGTCATCCGCAACCTCGGCGCCCGTCCGATGGGCCAGTCGGTGAAGGAGAGCTACGACACCGACGTGCTGGTGATCGGCAGCGGATTTGCCGGCACCTTCGCCGCCGTCGAGGCCAGCCAGAAGGGCCAGCGCGTCCTGATGCTCGACAAGGGGTCGGTCGGCTGGTCCGGCCTCTCGCCCTGGGCCTCCGACAGCCGGCCCTTTGACCCGGCGATCTATGACCGCGACGAGTGGATGGAGAACATGTCCACCAATTGCGAATGGATCAACGACCGCGGCTGGTTCGACATCTTCATGGACGAGTCGCTCTCGATCCTCGACACGCTCGACGCTTGGGGCGCGAGCCGGTGCAAGCCCTTCGAACGCTCAAGGGTGTTCCGCCGGGTTCTGGAGGAGAATGGCGTCGAGATCGTCGAGCGGGTGATGGTGACAAGCCTGCTCAAGGATGCGGCCGGCCGTGTCGCCGGCGCGGTGGGTTTCACCTTCGACGATACGTCTCAGGAATGCTGCGCGGTGACCGTGACGGCAAAGGCCACGATCCTGTGCACCGGCGCGGGCGCCTACAAGAGCCCGGGCTTCCCCAACTGGGGCCAGACCTTCGACGGCGACGCGATGGCATACGAGGCCGGTGCGGCGATCACCGGCAAGGAATTCCACGACACCCACGGCACCTTCTCGACCTATTCCGCGGCCTCGTACCAGAACTGGAGCTGGGCGCAGGATGTGACCGGCGCCTTCATCATGGTGGGTCCGCCGGGCCGGGAATCCGGCGGTCTGACCATCGACAGCGCGCTTCAGGCCGCGGAGAGCGGCGTCTCCCGCCGTGGCGGCCCGCCGGGCGGCGCGGCGGGTGGTCCGGGCGAAATCGGCGGCATGCCCCCCGAATTCGAAGCCATGGCCAAATCCGCCGAACAGAACCTGGTCTACAAGGGCAAGGGGTTCCTCGCGCGGAAGGACCTGATCCTCGATTTCGGCCTGCCGCCGGAAGGGCCGCCCCCCGGCAGCGGGCTGGACAAGGGCTATTCCGTCGGCGGCTCTACTGCCGGGATGGGCGTGCACAAGTCCGAAGGGGTCTTCTGCGCGGACTACACCTGCAAGGCCGACGGGGTCGAAGGGCTCTACGCCGCGGGCGACGCACTCGGCTCGATGCTCTGCGGCGCGTCCTATCCGGGGCGAGGTTTCTCCTCCTACGGCTCCGCCATCCAGGGGCGGCGCGCGGCCCGCTTTGCCAGCGAGGCCGTGGCCGCGATGTCGACCTCCGAGGTTCCGCAATCGGAGATCGACACGAAGATCGCCGCCATGTGGGCACCGCGCGAACGCCAGCAGGGCTATTCGCCCGACTGGGTCACGCAGGTGCTGCAGGGCGCGATGACGCCCTTCCACATCCTCTACATCAAGGAGGAACGCCGGCTGGCGGGTGCGCTGTCGTCGATCGAGTACCTGCGCCGTCATGTGGTGCCGAACCTGATCGCAAACTCCGGGCACGAGCTTCGGCTGGCCCACGAGACGGCCAACATGCTGCTCAATGCCGAGATGAAGCTGCGCGCGGGCCTCTTCCGCACCGAAAGCCGCGGCACGCACTTCCGCGAGGACTACCCGGCCCGCAACGACGACGACTGGCATTGCTGGGTGCTGATGCGCAAGGGCTCGGACGGCACCATGCAGACCGCCAAGCATATGCTGCCCGAAGAGTGGAAGCCCGACGCATCCGCCAGCTACCGCGATAACTACCCCCGATCCTATCCCGGCGAGGACGCATTCCGCGCCACGGGTCAGGCCGGCTGAGGGAGACACCAGAGATGCCAATCGAACGTATCCACGGCTGCACCGGGTGCGAGAACGGCGTGAAGGCCTGCCCGACCGACGTGCTCAGGATGGACCCGGACACGGGCCTGGCCTTCATCGCGCACCAGGAGGCCTGCCAGATCTGCCACCTCTGCCGGCTCGCCTGCCCGGTGGACGCCATCACGCTCACACCCGACAAATTTATCCCGCCCCTGGTTTCCTGGGCCTGAGGGAGCATATCGACATGACTGACATTTCCATCGCCACGCCCCGCTCTGGCGCCGTCACCCTCCCCCGCCTGCTGGTGTGGCTCGCTGCGCTGGTGCTGCTGCCCTACGGCCTCGCGCTCAGCCAGGGTCTGGAGATCCGCAACGTCTACACCGAGCTTGTCACCGCGCTCTCCGTCGCGGGGCTGGCGGCCATGTTACTGCAATTCGTGCTGGCGGGCCGGATCGGCTGGTTCGTGCGCCGCGCGGGGCTGGACCAGTCCATGCTGCTGCACCGCAAGGCCGGACAATGGATCGCGGCGCTGTTCGTCCTGCACCCGTTCCTGATCGTGTTGCCGCGCTTCATCGTGGCGCCGCAGCTTGCGGCCTCGGACATCTGGCTGACCTTCACCGCGCCCGAGACCGCCACGGGCGTCTACGCGATGGCGTTGATGGCGGTGCTGGTTCTGACCTCGGTCTTCAAGGACCGCCTGCCGATGAGCTACGAAGCGTGGCGGTTGTCGCACGGTGTCGGATTTGCCGTTGTGGCCGTGCTCGCCACGCTGCACGCCATCACCAACGGTCGCCACGGCGTCTACAACCACTGGTACGACGCGATGTGGATCGCGCTCTGCGCCGCGGCCGTCGCCTCGCTGCTCGACACCTACCTGTGGCACCCCTACCGGCGCGCGCGGCGCCCTTTCCGCGTGGCCGCCGTCGAGCGGGCCAGCGCCCGGGACACGCTGCTGACCATCGAGAAGGACGGCGATTTTCCGTTCGATTTCAGGGCAGGCCAGTTCGCCTGGATCAACACCAGCGGCCATGCGGGTAATCTGACGGAGCACCCGTTATCGATCGCTTCCACCCCACGGGACCTGCCGCGGCTTTCCTTCGTGGTCCGCAATCTCGGCGACTACACCTCGGACCTGGCCAGACTCGCACCCGGGCAGAGGGTCTATCTCGACAGGCCCTTCGGTGACTTCACGCTGGAGAATGCCGCGTCGCAGGACATCGTGCTGATCGCCGGCGGCGTCGGGATCGGCCCGATCCTCGGCCTGCTCCGCGCGTTGCGGGACCAGGGCTGCACGCGGCGGGTTCGGCTGATCTACGGCAGCCGCAATCCCGAAGACGTGGTGGCGCGGGACGAGATCGCCGCCGCCGAGGCGCAGATGGCCGACTTCAAGGCGACGCTGGTGCTCGAGAACGCCGGCGACAGCGCCGAGCGCGGCCTCATCGACCGGATGGTCCTTTCCCGCAAACTCGACGCCGACCAGATCGCCAAGGCCGCCTTCTACGTCTGCGGCCCGCCCCAGATGACGCGCCTTGTCGTCCGCACACTGAAATCGCTCGGCGTGCCCCGTCGGCATATCCGTTTCGAGCAACTGGCGTTCTAGGCGGCATTCCCGTGCAGGAGACACAGATCATGAAAACCGAGCAGCCGCTGCTGGGCCGCAGGGGAATGTTGTTTCTCCTGATCATCCTCGCGGCTTTTCCGCCCATGACGATGGACCTCTACCTGCCGGCCCTGCCGCAGCTTGTGGAGGCCTTCCAGACCAGCCGCGGCACCGTCAACCTGACGCTGGGCGCCTACATGGTCGCCTATGCCTGCGGGATGCTGTTCTGGGGGCCTCTCAGCGAGAAATACGGCCGCAAGCCGATCCTGCTGATCGGGCTCGCGCTCTATATCCTGGCCTGTCTCGGCTGCGTGCTCTCGACCGGCATCGAGGGCCTGATCGCTTTCCGGACCTTGCAGGGGATCGGCGGCGGCGCGGTGACGGTGGTGCAGACGTCCATCGTCAAGGATCTCTATGACGGCAGGGAGCGGGAACGGATCATGGCAACGGTGATGTCGCTGGTGATCATCGCCCCGATGATCGCGCCCGTGCTCGGGGCCTTCCTGCTCAGGATCGCCTCCTGGCAGGCGTTGTTCCTGGTGCTGGCATTGTTCGGCGGCTGCGCGGCGGTGCTGGTGACGCTGTTCCGGGAGACGCTGGAGAAGAGGTACGACGGCTCCATGCTGACGTCCTGGGCGCGGCTGGGCACGGTGATGCGCAACCCGCGCTTCGCCTGCCTGCTGCTGATCTTCGGCCTCGCGCCGATGTGCCTGATGTCCTTCATCGGCAGCGCCGCCGATGTCTACATCGGTAATTTCGGGATGTCGGAGCAGGCCTTCAGCCTGATCTTCGCCTTCAACGCCGCCTGCGCCCTTGCCGGCCCGACGCTCTACATGCGCCTGTCGCGAACCATCCCGGTTCAGACCCTGATCCTCGCAGCCTTTTCGGTTGTGGTGCTCGGCGGGACGATGATCGCCCTGATCGGCCCCCTCTCGCCCTTCCTGTTCGCCGGGGTGGCAGCGGTCTCGACCGTCGCGGTGATCCTGTTGCGGGTGCCGGGCGCGAACCTGATGCTCGAACAGCAGCAGCGGGACACCGGATCGGCGGCCGCTCTGATCAATTTCGTCACGATAATGCTGGGCGCTGGCGGGGTCCAGATTGTCGCCGCCCATTCCGACGACCTGATCCAGACGCTCGGAACGCTGTTCATCACGATCGGGACGGTCTGCGCAATCCTCTGGCTCGCGGTCCGAAACCGGCCCTTTGTCGCCGAGAAGGTCACGCGGCCCGGCTGACAGTGATTGGGCCTTGCCCGATGGCCGGTTCAGCCCCTCTCGCCCGCAGGATGCGGAAAGCCGCTCATGTCCGGGGCTTATGGACAGACTTGCCAATTCCGCTGGCCATCAAATCCGGTTAGGTCGTCCAAATGGATATCGTTCTGGTCACCACCGTCATCGCGTCGCTCTTCTTCGTCATCGGCGCGGCCGAGCCGCTCGCGGCGCGGTTGCGGCTGCCCTACAGCGTGATCCTGGCCGTGCTCGGGGTCCTGATCGGGGTCGGCGCGACCTTCTTTTTGCGGACCGAGTTGACCGATGCGCTGAACCCGGTCGCCGAGGCGATCCTCGGGCTGCCGATCCGGTCCAACGTGTTCCTTTACGTGTTCCTGCCGACGCTGATCTTTTAGGCGACCATCGAGATGGACATCCGCCGGATGGTCGACGACTGGGTGCCCATCCTCGTGCTGGCGGTGGTCGCTGTCGTCGTGGCGACGCTGGGGGTCGGCTATGCGCTCTCCTGGACAAGCACGATCCCGCTGGCGGCCTGCCTGCTGATCGGCTCCATCGTCTCCACCACGGACCCGTCGGCGGTCGTCTCGATCTTCCGGTCGCTCTCCGCCCCCCGTCGGCTGGCGCGGATCATCGAGGGCGAAAGCCTGCTGAACGACGCCGCCGCGATCGCGCTGTTCGGCCTGTTCATGGGCTTCGTGATGCTCGGGATGCCGGATCCAGATCTCGGCGATGCGCTCACGCAGTTTCCGATGCTGATCGTGGGCGGCGCCGTCACCGGCTGGATCGCGGCGCGCTTTGCCGTCTGGCTGATGTCGCTGTTCGGCCGTCACGAGCTGGCGCAAATCTCGCTCTCCGTCGCCCTGCCCTACCTGGCCTATATCGGCGCCGAACAGATCGTCGGCGCCTCGGGCGTGATCGCGGTGGTCGCGGCGGGCCTGACGCTCAACCTGACCGGCCCCGGCCGCCTGCCCCCGCAATCCTGGACCAACCTGCGCGAGCTCTGGGCGGTGCTGGCCCATTGGGCGGGGGCGCTGATCTTTATTCTCGCCGCCCTGCTCATCCCGCGCCTGCTGGAAGAGGTCCGGGCGGCCGATTTCGTGCTGGTGGGCGTGGTGATCGTCGCCGCCATTGCAGCACGGGCGGTGATCCTGTTCGGGCTGCTGCCGCTGCTGACCCTGCTTCGCGCGTCGCCCGCGGTGGAGCGCCCCTACCGCGTCGCGATCCTGTGGGGCGGGCTCCGGGGCGCGGTGACCCTCGCCCTGGCGCTGGCCGTAACCGAAAGCATCCTCGTCCCGGTCGAGATCAAGCGGCTGGTCGGCATCCTGGCCACCGGCTTCACGCTCTTCACGCTGATCGTGCAGGGCACCACGCTGCGTTCGGTGATCGGGTGGCTCGGGCTGGACCGGCTGTCGCCGATCGACGAGGCGCTGTCGCGGCAGGTGGTCGCCGTGGCGCTGCAGACGGTGCGCGAGGACGTGGCGCGCAGCACAGAGAACTACGACCTCGCCCACGACATCGTGCGCTCCGAGGCCATCCGCTTCGGCGAACGGCTGGACGCGGCGGTCAAGACGGCAGAGGAAAGCGCCGACATCCTGGACCGCGACCGCATCACCCTGGGGCTGATCGCGCTGGCCGGCCACGAGCGTGACACGATCCTCGCCCGCATGCGGGAACGGACGATCTCGGCACGGATGGCCGAGCAGGTGCTCGCGAATGCCGACCAGCTGATCGAGGGCGCGCACAGCGGCGGCCGGAGCGGCTACCAGCGCGCCGCGCGCAAGAGCGTCGCCTATGGCACGGTGTTCCGGGCCGCGGTCATCCAGCACAGCCGCCTCGGTCTTTCCGGCCCGCTCGCGCGGATGACGGCCGACCGGTTCGAACTGCTGCTGTCTCAGCGCCTGATCCTGCGCGACCTCGGCACCTTCATCGAGGGCCGCATCCGCCGGATCCACGGGCGCCGGGTTGCCGACCTGCTTCGCGAGTTGCTGGCGCGCCGGATCGAGGCGGTGGAGACGGCGCTGGAAGGGCTGCGCCTGCAATACCCCGGCTATGCCGAAGAACTGGAACGCCGCTTCATCCGTCGCACGGCGCTGCGGCTAGAGGAACGCGAATACGCCGCCATGCGGGAGGACGGGCTGATCGGGGCCGAGGTCTACACAGCCCTGATGCAAGACGTCGCCACCCGCCGAGCTGCGGCTGAGGAGCGCCCGCGGCTCGACATCGCGCTGCAGAGGATCGAGCTTGTGCGGCAGTTCCCGCTCTTCACAGATCTCAAGGAATCCACGCTCAAGCGTCTCGGCCGTGCGCTCAAGACGCGCTACGTCAACGCCGGTGAGGTCCTTTTCCGCAAGTCCACGCCGGCGAAGAGCGTCTATTTCATCGCCTCCGGCGCGGTGGAGCTGGAAATGGCCGGCCAGACATGGCGGCTCGGACGCGGCGAGATGTTCGGCCAGATGTCGATCCTCATGCGCAAGGCGCATCGCGCCGATGTGCGGGCCATCGCGCCCTCGACCCTGCTCGTGCTGGACGAGGCACGCTTCCGCCGCCTGCTCAACCGGAGCGCCGCCCTGCGGGAGGCGGTGCGCGCCAGCGCCGAGAAACGCGGGATCGATCCTGACACTTTGCTGATGGACGACGTCGGCGAAGCCTGACCAAGGTGGCGCAAGCGGTTGCGGGCGGACGACAAATCCGTAAGTCTGCGGCCTCCGGCCGGGCGTTTCGTCCGGGCGCTGCAACGTCGGGGACGGAGACCCTTTCATGCCAGAGATCGATCTGGTCATTTTCGACTGTGACGGTGTCCTGATCGACAGCGAGCTGATTTCGGCACGAATGCTGGTCGCCGAACTTGCGGTCTGGGGCATCGATGTGGACATCGACTATGTACGCCGTCATTTCCTCGGCCGCAGCTATCCCGTCGTGCTCCAGCAGATCCGCAAGGAGTTCGGACTCGCACTGCCCGACAGGTTCGAGGCCGAGTATCGGCAGCGCCTGCTCGAGGCGTTTCGACGCGAGTTGCGGATCATCCCCGGAGTGCGCGACGTGCTCGTCTCGCTCGCCACGCCCTTCTGCCTCGCGACCAGTTCCAGCCCGGCACGGCTGGCGATGTCGCTCGATCTTGTCGGCCTGACCGAGACCTTCGCGGGCCGGGCGTTCACCGCGTCGCAGGTCGCGAACGGAAAACCCGCGCCGGATCTGTTTCTCTTTGCCGCCAGGCAGATGGGGGCAAGTCCGGAACGTTGCCTGGTGATCGAAGACAGCATGAACGGGGTGCGCGCGGGGCTCGCCGCGGGCATGCAGGTCTGGCAATTCCTGGGAGGCAGCCACATGCAGGACATCCCCCCGCAGCCCACCGCAAACGGGGCCGCGCCGCACAGGACATTTGCATCTTTTGCCGATTTCTATCACCCTGTTCCGCATCTCAAGTCCGATGGGGTCACCCCATGAACGATCTGAAGGCCGCCGTTTTCGAGGCAACACCGCTCGATCAGGCCGCCCGTGCGGCCTGGCTCTACTACGTCGGTCAGAAGACCCAGGACCAGATCGCGCAGGAACTCGGCATCTCGCGTCAGCGCGCCCAGCGTCTCGTTGCGCGCGCCGTTTCGGAAGGGCTGATCCACTTCCATCTCGACCATCGCATCGCGCGTTGCCTTGAGATGGAGGCGGAGTTCGTCCGTCGCGGCCTCCGGCTGTGCCGGGTGGCGCCGAGCCTCGGCGAGGGCGCGCAGCCGCTGCATGCGATCGCGCCAATCGCCGCCGCCGAGATCGAACGGATCCTGAGCGTCGAGGAGCCGCTGATCGTCGCGGTGGGCACCGGGCGCGCCATGCGCGCGGCGGTGGAACAGGTTCCGACGCTAAACGGCGCACATCACCAGATCGTCTCGCTCAATGGCAATATCTCGCCCGACGGCTCCGCCTCGCATTTCGACGTGCTGATGCGGCTGGCCGACCGGGTGGGCGCGCGGCAATACCCGATGCCGCTGCCGGTGCTCGCCTCGTCAGAAGACGAACGCGAGCTGTTTCACTCGCTGGGACCGGTACGACGAAACATCGCGATGGCACGCAAGGCAAGCGTGACCTTCGTGGGAATCGGCCAGGCCTCCGGCTCCGCTCCGATGCTGAAGGACGGTTTCCTCACGGCAGAAGAGCTCGACGAGATTCGAAAGGCAGGCGGAATCGGCGAGATCGCGGGCTGGTATTACGACGAATCGGGAGCCTATCTCGATGCCGGCCCAAACCGCCGCGTGGCCGGAGTCCGGGTCGATCCGCCCAGCAATGACAAGCTGGTGGTCGGCGTGGCCGGAGGCCTCGAAAAGCTTCCGGCGATCCTTGGCGCAATATCCGGCAGGATCGTCAATGGGTTGGTTACCGACGAGCAGACGGCCCAAGCGCTCCTCTCCCAGTAGGCCGCACACAAATCAGGCAGGTTGAGAAACATCTTGACTTAAGGGCGGCCTTAGATGAGCATTAACTCACTAAATGAGCATATGCTCACATTTGGGAGGAAACCAATGCGACTGAAGGCACACGCCCTTTTCATGGGCGCTTGTGCGGTGGCGGCGCTGACGACGGCGGCCACTGCGGAAACGATCACCATTGCTACCGTGAACAACGGCGACATGATCCGCATGCAGGGCTATACGGATGATTTCACCGCGAAGACCGGACACGAGGTCGAATGGGTCACGCTGGAAGAGAACGTTCTGCGCCAGCGCGTGACCACCGACATCTCGACCAAGGGTGGCGCTTTCGACATCATGACCATCGGCATGTACGAAACTCCGATCTGGGGCGCCAATGGCTGGCTGATCCCGCTGGATGATCTGAGCGCCGAATACGACGTCGACGACATCCTGCCCGCGATGCGGAACGGTCTCAGCCATGATGGAACGCTCTATGCAGCGCCCTTCTATGGCGAGAGCTCCATGATCATGTACCGGACCGACCTGATGGAGAAGGCCGGCCTCGAGATGCCCGAAGCTCCGACCTGGGAGTTCATCCGTGAAGCCGCGATCGCGATGACCGACCGCGCCAACGAGATCAACGGCATCTGCCTCCGCGGCAAGGCCGGCTGGGGTGAAGGCGGCGCCTTTATCACCGTGACTGGCAACTCGTTCGGCGCTCGCTGGTTCGACGAAGACTGGAAAGCCCAGTTCGATCAGCCCCAATGGGCCGAGGCGCTCAACTTCTACGTGGACCTGATGACGGAAGCTGGCCCTCCGGGCTATGCCACCAACGGGTTCAACGAGAACCTGTCGCTGTTTCAGCAGGGCAAGTGCGGCATGTGGATCGACGCCACCGTTGCGGCATCCTTCGTGACCAACCCCAATGACTCGACCGTCGCCGACAAGGTCGGCTTTGCGCTGGCGCCGAACAAGGACGGCGTCGACAAGCGGGCGAACTGGCTTTGGGCCTGGGCGCTGGCGATCCCGGCCGGCACGCAGAAAGCCGACGCCGCCAAGCAGTTCATCGAGTGGGCGACCTCGAAGGAGTACATCGAGCTCGTCGCCGCGAAGGAAGGCTGGGCCAACGTTCCCCCGGGTGCGCGGACCTCTCTCTACGACAACCCCGAGTACCAGAAGGTGCCGTTCGCCAAGATGACGCTCGACTCCATCAACGCGGCCGATCCGACCAACCCGACGGTCGATCCGGTGCCCTACGTCGGCATCCAGTTCGTCGCCATCCCGGAGTTCGCCGGTATCGCGACCGAGGTCAGCCAGGAGTTCTCGGCGGTTTACGCCGGTCAGCAATCGGTCGAAGAGGCCCTTGAAAAGGCCCAGGCTTTGACCACGGACGCAATGGAAGCCGCAGGCTACTAAGCTCTCCTCCCCGACCCCGGGGGGCGGCCCAGCTTGCCGCCCCCCGGGCCCTTCGTACCCCGACTTCCCTTGCCAACATCCGGTTGCGGCGGGCTTTTGTTCCGTCACAGGAGAAGGAGTCACCATGGCAACCCAACATTCACGTTCAGCCGCTCGCATGATGATGGCCCCGGCCGTCATACTGCTCCTGGGATGGATGCTCGTCCCGCTGACGATGACACTGTTCTTCTCGTTCAAGAAGTACCTGCCACTTCGGGGCGACTCTCTCGCCAACGGCCTCGATTGGGTCGGTTTCGAGAACTACGTCCGGTTCGTGACGTCCAGTGCATTCTGGCCCTCGATCTACGCCACGCTGGTAATTGTCGGCGGCGTGCTGGCCATCACCGTGACGCTTGGCGTGCTGCTGGCGATCCTGCTCAACCAGCCGATGTGGGGGCAAGGTATCGTACGAATCCTCGTCATCGCGCCCTTCTTCGTCATGCCGACCGTGTCGGCGCTGGTGTGGAAGAACATGTTCATGGATCCGGTCAACGGCCTTCTCGCGCATCTCTGGAAAGCCTTCGGCGCAGCGCCTGTCGAGTGGTTGAGCCAGGCATCGCTACCGTCTCTCATCCTGATCGTCTCGTGGCAGTGGCTGCCTTTCGCCACGCTTATCCTGCTGACCGCCATCCAGTCTCTCGACAGCGAACAGCTCGAAGCCTCCGAGATGGACGGGGCTCAGCCGCTGTCCCGGTTCTTCTATATCATCCTGCCGCATCTCGGCCGCGCCATCACCATCGTCATCCTGATCCAGACAATCTTTCTGCTCGCCATCTTCGCCGAGATCTTCGTCACCACCGGGGGCGCATTCGGCACCAAGACGCTGAGCTATCTGATCTTCCAGCGCGTGCTGGAGAGCCAGAACGTCGGCCTCGGATCCGCGGGCGGTGTCTATGCAATCATTCTCGCCAATATCGTTGCGATCTTCCTGATGCGCATCGTCGGCAAGAACCTGGACGCGTGAGGAGGACATCATGGCTCGCTCAGCAACGACTAAACGCAAGGTCATCAACACGACCGCAGCCTGGATCGTCGGACTGCTCATCTTCTTCCCGATCCTCTGGACCATCCTGACCAGCTTCAAGACCGAAGCGCAGGCGATCGCCGATCCGCCGATATTCCTGAACTTCGACTGGACGCTGGAGAATTACGGCGTGGTCATGGAACGCTCCAACTATATGCGCTTCCTGTGGAACTCGATCATCATCGCGGGCGGCTCCACCATCCTCGGCATCATCATCGCGGTGCCCGCCGCCTGGTCGATGGCCTTCGTGCCCTCGAAGCGGACCAAGGACATCCTGCTGTGGATGCTGTCCACCAAGATGCTGCCAGCGGTTGGCGTGCTCTACCCGATCTACCTGCTGTTCATCAAACTGGGTCTGCTGGACACCCGCCTCGGCCTGACCATCGTGCTGATGCTGATCAACCTGCCGATCATCGTCTGGATGCTCTACACCTACTTCAAGGAGATCCCCGGCGAGATCCTCGAAGCGGCCCGGATGGACGGCGCGTCCCTTCGCGAAGAGGTTTTCTACATCCTGACGCCGATGGCCATTCCCGGCATCGCCAGCACGCTGCTGCTCAACGTGATCCTGGCCTGGAACGAGGCGTTCTGGACGCTCAACCTGACCGCAGCAAAGGCAGCTCCGCTGACAGCCTTCATCGCCAGCTACTCCAGCCCGGAAGGCCTGTTCTACGCCAAGCTGTCGGCAGCCTCGACCATGGCCATCGCACCGATCCTCATTCTCGGCTGGTTCAGCCAGAAGCAACTCGTCAGCGGCCTGACCTTCGGCGCCGTCAAGTAAGGGAACTGACCAATGGGACAAATTCAACTGAACCAGGTGACCAAGAGCTTCGGCGACGTGCAGGTCATCCCGCCACTGGATCTGACCATCGAAGACGGCGAGTTCACTGTCTTCGTCGGCCCCTCGGGCTGCGGCAAGTCCACCCTTCTGCGGCTCATCGCCGGGCTGGAAGACATCACTTCGGGCCACATCGCCATTGACGGGAAGGACGCGACCGACGTGCCGCCCGCCAAGCGCGGTCTCGCGATGGTGTTCCAGTCCTACGCGCTCTATCCGCACATGTCGGTTCGCAAGAACATCGCCTTCCCGATGCGGATGGCTGGCGTGCCGGAAGACGAGCAGAAGCGGCGGATCGAGGCTGCAGCCAAGGCGCTGAACCTCACCGACTATCTGGACCGGCGCCCGGGCCAGCTGTCGGGCGGCCAGCGCCAGCGGGTCGCCATCGGACGCGCCATCGTGCGCGAGCCCGCGGCCTTCCTGTTCGACGAGCCGCTCTCCAACCTCGACGCCGCCCTGCGGGTCGGCATGCGGCTGGAGATCAGCGAGCTGCACAAGCGTCTGGCGACCACGATGATCTACGTCACCCATGACCAGGTCGAGGCCATGACAATGGCCGACAAGATCGTGGTACTGCGCGCCGGCAACATCGAACAGGTCGGGTCTCCGCTCGAGCTCTACCACGAGCCGCGCAACACCTTCGTCGCCGGCTTCATCGGCTCGCCCAAGATGAACATGTTCGACGGCGCGGAAGCGCAGAAGCACGGCGCCACGACCATCGGCATCCGTCCGGAGCACATCGACGTCAGCAAGACCGAGGGCACCTGGAAGGGCCGGGTCGGGGTGGCCGAACACCTCGGGTCGGACACGTTCATCCACGTCCACGACACCGGCCTTGCGGACATGGTCACCGTGCGCATCACCGGCGACATCGCCGTGCGTCACGGCGACGCGATCTATCTCACGCCGCAACTCGACAAGCTGCACAAGTTCGACGCCGAGGGGCTCGCGATCCGATGAAACGGCTGGACGGCAAGACCGCACTCATAACCGGCGCAGCGCGCGGGATCGGTCGCGCCTTTGCGGAAGCCTATGTGAAGGAGGGCGCGCGTGTCGCCATAGCCGATCTCAACATCGCGCGCGCCCGCGAAACCGCCGCGGAGGTCGGCGACGCCGCCACTGCCGTCGAGATGGACGTCACGCGGCAGGACAGCATCGACGCCGCCGTCGCCGAGACGGTGGAACGGCTCGGCCGGATCGACATCCTGATCAACAACGCGGCTCTCTTCAGCGCCGCGCCCATCGTAGAGATCGAGCGCGCCGACTACGACACCCTGTTCTCCGTCAACGTCGCCGGCACGCTCTTCACCATGCAGGCGGTGGCGCGCCACATGATCGCGCGCGGTGGTGGCGGCAAGATCATCAACATGGCCAGCCAGGCCGGCAGGCGCGGCGAGCCGCTGGTCGCGGTCTACTGCGCCACCAAGGCCGCCGTCATCAGCCTGACCCAATCCGCCGGGCTGAACCTGATCGGACACGGCATCAACGTGAACGCCATCGCGCCCGGCGTGGTCGATGGCGAGCACTGGGACGGTGTCGACGCCTTCTTCGCCAAGTACGAGAACAAGGCCCCGGGCCAGAAGAAGAAGGAAGTCGGAGAAGCGGTTCCCTATGGACGCATGGGCACCGCCGACGACCTCACCGGCATGGCGATCTTCCTCGCCACGCACGAGGCCGACTACATCGTCTCGCAATGTTTCAACGTCGATGGCGGCCAGTGGATGAGCTGACATGACGCTCGGAACCAGATTGCCACCGACAACGCCCCGCCCGACCGCGGCGGGACGACAGAGCCTCTGCGCCGGACACTGAGCCGGCCGGCTCGCCCGTACCTTTCCGCTCCGACCGCGCCAGCGCCGCGGTCGAGCCCACTGATCAAAGCGATGGTGGCGCGTTGCCAACCATCCCAATGGAGGCCCCGATGACCACGAAACTGTCCCGCGAAACGCTCGGCGCCCTGCCGGAAGGCATCGCGCGCCCGGCTTACGACCCCGCCGGCGTCACGCCCGGCATCCTGCATGTCGGCATGGGCAATTTCCACCGCGCACACCAGGCGATCTATATCGACGACCTGCTGGCGCTCGGCGGCTCGGACGATTGGGGAATCCTCGGCGCCGGCGTCATGGGCTACGACGCCGAGCAGCGCAAGGCGCTGATGTCCCAGGATTGCCTCTACACGGTGATGGAGCAGGACGGCTCCGGCGACAGCGCCCGCGTTGTCGGCGCGATGTGCGGCTTTGCCGAGGTCGAGGATGGCCACGGACCGATCCTCAAGGCGATGGAAGACCCGGCCATCCGCATCGTCTCGCTGACCGTGACCGAGGGCGGCTACTTCATCGATCCCGCCACCGGCGTCTTCGACCCCAAGAACCGGCAGATCCAGGCCGACATCGCCCACCCCGACCACCCAACGACGATCTTCGGCGCCATCGTGGCGGGCCTGCGGGCGCGGCGAGACGCCGGCGCGGTGCCTTTCACGGTGATGTCCTGCGACAACGTCCCCCATAACGGCAAGGTCGCCCGCGCGGCCGTGGTCGGCATTGCCCGGGCCCAGGACCCTGCGCTGGCGGACTGGATCGAGGCCAATGTCGCCTTCCCGAACGGGATGGTCGACCGGATCACCCCGGCCACAACGCCCGAACGTCAGGCGCACCTGCGCGACACCTACGGTCTGGACGATGCCCGTCCCGTCTTCTGCGAGCCGTTTCGGCAGTGGGTTCTCGAAGACAGCTTCACGGCCGGCCGCCCGGCACTGGAAAAGGTCGGCGTGCAGTTCGTTGCCGACGTGACGCCCTACGAGCACATGAAGATCCGCATCCTGAACGGCGGCCACGCGCTGATCGCCTATGCCGGGCATCTTCTGCGCTGCACCTACGCCCACGAGGCAATGGCCCACCCGCTCGTCGGCGGCTTCATGAACAAGGTGGAGCGCGACGAGGTGGTGCCGATCGTGCCGCCGGTTCCCGATACGTCGCTGTGGGACTACCTGGACCTCATCAAGTCCCGCTTTGCAAACCCGCGGATCGAGGATCAGATCCGCCGGCTCTGCTTCGACGGCTCCAACCGCCAGCCAAAGTTCATCGTGCCGTCGGTCGCCGATTGCCTGGCCGCGGAACGTGGGGTCGACGGCCTGGCGCTCGGCAGCGCGCTCTGGGCCCGTTACTGCTTCGGCGAGGATGAACAAGGCGCGAAGATCGAGGCGAACGATCCCGCATGGGAGCGGTTGGTCCAGCAGGCCCACGCCGCCCGCACGGACCCGATGGCCTGGCTCGAGATGGCAGACATCTACGGCGACGTGGCCAGCAACGTGACCTTCCGCGCCGCCTTCGGCGCAGCGTTGACGTCGCTCTGGCAAGAAGGCACCGCGGAAACTCTGAAAATCTATCTCGCCGGAGAGTGAGGCCAAGCACGGCTGGACGTGAGCGTCGCAGTCGCGGCACCTGAGAACGCCGGGCAGTGACCTGCCCGGCGAATTTCATTTTCCGAAGGTGCCCGTCAGGCCGGTTCCTTGGCCTCGGCGCTGATCCTTTCCGCCTCCTTGCCGTGCAACTCCTGGTAATGGTCGAAGCTGGCCTCGAACCAGGCGGTGCCCTGCGCCGCGCCGCCGAGCGCTCGGGACAGTTCGTCCAGCGAGGAATCGGGCAGCATCGCGTGGAAGATGTCCCATCCCTTGGCGTCAGGGTTCGGATCGAAGCCGAGCACCTGCCCCTTGAGCGAAGACACGAGCGTCACGATGGCGCCAGAGAAGATCGACGGCACGTGGATGTTGACCTGGTCGATCGGCTGCAGCAGCACCGGCCCGGCCTCCCCGAGCGCCTCCTTGACGCAGGCCTTGCCCGCGGCGCGGAACGCGAAGTCGGAGCTGTCCACCGAATGCGCCTTGCCGTCGGTCAGGGTGACGGCAACATCGATCACCGGGAAGCCCAGCGGACCACGGACCAGCGCATCCTGCGCCCCAGCCTCGACCGCCGGGATGTAGTTGCGCGGAACCGCCCCACCCTTCACCACCTCTTCAAAGGCAAAGCCGGTGCCGCGGGCGCGTGGCGCGATGGTCATGTGGACATCCGCGAACTGGCCCGCCCCGCCCGATTGCTTGCGGTGGCGATGCTGGTGCTGGACGGTCCGGGTGATCGTCTCGCGATAGCTGGCCGGCACCGGAGCGGTCTCCACCGAGATCCCGAAATCCCCTTCCAGCTGCGCCTGGATCCGCCGCAGGTGCATCGGCCCCTGCAGCCGCACGGCGGCGTGGCCGCTGGCCTCGTCCTGCTCTACTGCAAGCCCCGGATCTATTTCGGCTATGCGGGCGAGCGCGCTGGACAACCGCGCGTCGTCCTTCTCGTGCACCGGAGTGACGAGGCAGGCGTGGCTCGGCGGGTGCCCGCGGCACCAGTCATCCAACGCCTCGCGGCCATTGGTGGTATAGGTGTAACCCGCATCCAGATGGTCGGATTTCACCGCAACGCCCACCGCGCCCACGGGAATGGATTGCACGGGATGCTTGGCGTCGATGCCGCTCAGGTTGCCAATCCCCGCGCCGCCCAGGTTGGCGCCTGCGCCGACCTCCGAGCCAATGGCCCGTATCACCACGGCCTTGCCCATGTGCTTGCGGAAGCTGGCGAAGACCCCGATGGCATCGGCCTTTCGCCCCAGCCGCTCTGCCGTCACCTCGACCGAGGGCGCCTCGTGGCGCAGAGATTTCATCAGCCGGGTGATGCCGTTCTTGGCCGCGGCCGACCCGAGGAAGGCCGGGATGTCGTCGTTGTCGCGCAGCACGTGGGCGGCGACGTCATAGACCTCGTCGCGCGGCGGCGCCTTGTCCTCGATCAGCTCTTCCAGCAGGTGATCGTCGAAATCCGACAGGTGCTCCAGCAGTTCGGCGCGGGCCTCCTTTTCTCTCGCGCGCACGCCATCGGGGATCTCGATGAGGTTCGAGGGCTGTCCCTCCTGGAATTCCCAGGCCCGTTCCGAGATCAGGTCGACGGTGCCGACGATCTCTCCCCCCTCGTGGATCGGCACCTGGCGCAGGATGATCGTGTGGTTCGCATAGGATTGCAGCGCCGCGACGATGTCACGGACCCGGTTGTCCGTGATGTCCATGCGGTTGATGAAGAGCACGCAGGGCGTGCCGCTCTCCTCGATCAGCCGCAGGTAAGGGGCGCAAAGCACGGCCGCCTCGGGATCGGGCGGCACGCAGAGGATGGCTGCGTCGCTCGCGGCCAGCGCCTCGCCGGCGAAGCCGAGGTAATCCGCGCCACCGGCAATGTCGAAGGCGCACCACGGCTCGTCGAGATAGGTGAATTCGGTCAGTGAAAAGAACTCGGAAAGCTCGGACTTGACGGGTTTGGAGTCGAGTTGGCTGAGCGCCTCGATCAGGGTCGTCTTGCCCGAGCTCGATGGGCCCAGGACAGTGAAGCATCGCATCTTAGAGTTCCTCCAAACGTTACCGGTTTGGCGGTCGGAGACCTCGATGCGCGATCTGGCCCGCTTCTTTGGGGCGGACCTTGCCGGATCCCGCGCGGACTCTGGCCGCCGTCTGATCCTGCCCCGTGACCCGGCCGGTACGTTCCCGGTCTGGCTCACCAGGATGACCGCGCCGCGCGGCCCTCTAGTATTCCGCCCAGCCATGGGAGGTCGTCAAGGCCCGGCATCGCGATTTGCCTGCGACATTCCCGTGCCGGCGCACCTGTTTACGCTCGCGCAAGCGTCACCGTCGGTCACGAGGTCGCGGATGCGTTGTCCGACCCCGCGTCTGCCGCTTGCGCCCGCCGGTGCGCAGGCTAGACAGGAAGGACCGCTGACAGAGCGAGGTACGTCATGTCCTGGATCGATCTTTTCACCGGTCTTGCCGATCTCGAAGGCAACGCCCGGGATCTGCTCGAGGCGCGCAGCCAGGTGCTCCGCGTCCCGGAGGGCGTGACAGTCTTCGGCCCCGGCCGGGAACCGGACTCGCTGCTCCTGCTGCTGGAGGGCATCGTGCGGGTTCAGAAAATCTCCGAGACCGGCCGCGAGATTGTGCTCTATCGCGTCAAGGCAGGTGAGAGTTGCGTCCTGACGACCGCCTGCCTGCTTGGACAGGAGGAATACGCCGCCGAGGGCGTGACCGAGACCGCCGTCGAGGCCGCGGCGATCCCGCGTCCTGTGTTCGACGAGTTGATCGCACGGTCCGACGCCTTCCGGCGCTTTGTCTTCGACAACTACTCCCGCCGGATCACCGACCTCTTCCTGGTGATCGAGGAAGTGGCGTTCCGCCGGATGGACATCCGGCTGGCGCAGAGGTTGCTCGATCTCGCACAGGACGGCACCGTGAAGGCCACACATCAGAAACTTGCCGCCGAACTCGGCACCGCGCGCGAGGTCGTCTCGCGCCAACTTGCTGAATTCCATCGGCGCGGCTGGATCGAACAGGCCCGCGGGACCATCGAGATCACCGACCGCGCCGCGATCGCCGGCATCGCCGCCACGGCAGCCTGACCTTTTCCCTTTACAAATTCACATTATTGAATTTATAAGTCGCGATACCCAAGTGAACGGGACCGCCCCTCCGGGCCAAGGATACAAGGGCAGTTCATGTCCGACGCCGGCGCGCGCCCCCTGGACCCCTGTCCGGGATATCGAAATGCGCATCCCCGGCACCGGTTTCGGTGACATGGTCACTGAAACCCGACTGCGACTCGGGGTAGAGTTACCTCGAAACCTGACCAAGAAGGGAACGCTACCATGACCAAGAATATGGGCTCCGCCGACCGCGCCATCCGCGCCGTGATCGGTGTCGTGCTGCTGATCGCGGCCTTCAGTGCCGGCTGGAGCGGGCTGTGGTCCACCATTGCGGCTGTCGTCGGGCTGGTGATGCTCGGAACCGCCGCCATGGGATACTGCCCGCCCTACCAGATCCTCGGAATAAAGACCTGCAAGACCAAGACCTGACACATGCAAATCGTGAACTTCACGCCTCTGGCGTCTCTCCTCGGCGGCAGCCTTATCGGGCTGGCCGCCGTTCTGCTCATGCTCGTCCTGGGCCGCATCATGGGCGCCACGGGCATCCTTGCCGCGGCAATCTGGGGCGAGGACGACCGCTCCTGGCGGTGGGCGATCCTCGCCGGAATGATCAGCGGCCCCGCCCTCTTCCTGATGCTGACCGGGGGCTGGCCGGAGATCACCGTGCCGAGTTCGACGCCGTTGCTGGTGATCGGCGGCCTGCTCGTCGGGCTCGGCGTCTCCTATGGCTCCGGCTGCACATCGGGCCACGGGGTCTGTGGGCTGGCCCGCCTTTCGCCGCGCTCGCTCGCCGCGACACTCACCTTCATGCTGGCCACCGGGCTGACTGTCTACGTCACCCGGCACGTGATGGGGGTCTGACATGCGCCTGCTCCTGACATACCTGATCGGCCTGGTCTTTGGCCTGGGGATCTCGATCTCCGGCATGGCGAACCCGGAGAAGGTGCTGAACTTCTTCGACATCGCCGGCACCTGGGACCCGTCCCTCGCTTTCGTGATGGGCGGCGCGCTGGTCGTGACCTTCTTTGGCTACCGCTGGGTCCTTGGCCGGCCAGGACCCAGCTTCGACCAGATCTTTCACCTGCCCCAGAACCGCAGCATCGACATGAAACTGCTCGGCGGCTCGGCTGTTTTCGGCGTGGGCTGGGGGCTGTCCGGCTTCTGCCCCGGCGGGGCGCTGCCCGCGATCGGCACCGGCCGCTCCGAGGTCCTGATCTTTGCCGCAGCGCTGATCGGCGGCATGGCGTTGGCCCGGTTTATCAACACCCACATGGCGACCCGGTTCCAGACACCGAACTATGCCGAGCACAAACCCGCCCCGCATGGTCCGCTGACCCACCTGCCCCGCGATGTCGCACCCGAAGCCGACAAAACCTGAGGAGGAAACCATGGAATACCCTGTCGACACCTCTCTGAAACCCGAGGTCACCGGCTTCTTCGACCCGGCGACCAACACCATCAGCTATGTCGTGAAGGACCCGGCCTCCGACGCCTGCGCCATCGTCGACTCGGTGATGGACATCGATTACGCCGCCGGCCGGATCACCTATGAACATGCCGACGAACTCATCAAGTTCGTGCAGGAAAACGGTCTCAAGCTCGAGTGGCTGATCGAGACCCATGTCCACGCCGACCACCTGTCCGCCGCTCCCTACATCCAGGATAAGCTGGGCGGCAAGATCGGCATCGGCGAGCACATCGTCACCGTGCAGGACGTCTTCGGCAAGATCTTCAACGAAGGCACGGAGTTCCAGCGCGACGGGTCGCAGTTCGACGCCCTGTTCAAGGACGGCGACACCTACATGGTCGGCCAGATGCCTGTCTTCGCGATGCACACGCCGGGCCACACGCCGGCCTGCATGGTGCACGTGATGGGCGATGCCGCCTTTGTCGGCGACACGCTCTTCATGCCCGACGGCGGCTCGGCGCGGGCCGATTTTCCCGGCGGGGACGCCGGGACGCTCTACGACAGCATCCAGAAGGTGCTGGCCCTGCCCGACGAGACGCGGCTCTTCATGTGCCACGATTACGGCCCGAACGGCCGTGACATCCAGTGGGAGACCACGGTGGCCGACGAGAAGGCGCACAACATCCACGTCGGCGCCGGCAAGACCAAGGAAGAGTTCGTTAAGTTCCGCACCGAGCGCGATGCGCAGCTTACCATGCCCAAGCTGATCATCCCCTCGCTGCAGGTCAACATGCGCGCTGGCGAGGTGCCGCGCGACAAGGATGGCGTGCCGATGCTGAAGGTGCCGGTAAACGGCCTCTGAGACCACAGGGCGCCGCGCCGTTCCGAAGCGAGCCGCGCGGTGCCTTTCCCGGGACACTGTTCTCTTGGAGGAGACGAGAACCATGGATTTCAAGACACTGACCAATCGCCTGTCTGTCTCCGGCCAGATCAGCGCGGACGACCTGCCCCGGATCAAGGATGCGGGGTTCCGCGCCATCATCTGCAACCGTCCCGACGGCGAGGGCAACGACCAGCCGACCTTCGAGGAGATCGAGCGCAGCGCGGTGGAACTGGGGCTGGAGGCCCGCTACCTGCCGATCACCTCCGGCATGGTCGAGGATTCGCAGGCCGATGAATTCGCTCGCGCGCTCAACGAGCTGCCCGGCCCGGTGCTGGCCTATTGCCGCTCCGGCATGCGCTCGACGACGCTCTGGTCGCTGTCGCACGCCAAGGACATGGACCCGACCCGGATCCTCGCGACCGCCAAGGCCGCCGGCTACGACATGGGCGGCGTGGTCCGCCGCATCGTCAACGGTGGCAAGACCCCGACCGACAGCGGCGACGCCAAGTTCGACGTGGTGATCGTGGGCGGCGGCGCGGGCGGCATCTCGGTCGCTTCCTCCCTGAAGAGCCGGATGCGCGATCTGAACATCGCCGTCATCGACCCGGCCGACATTCACTATTACCAGCCCGGCTGGACCATGGTCGGCGCCGGCGTGTTCGATCCGACCACCACCGCCCGAACCATGGGGAGCCTGATTCCCAAAGGCGTGCACTGGATCAAGGCCGCCGTGGCCGCCTTCGAGCCGGGCAATAACGCCGTCATTCTCGACGGGTGCCGGGTGGTGAAATACGATCGCCTGATCGTCTGCCCGGGGCTAAAGCTGGATTGGCATGCGGTCGACGGGCTCGTCGACACGCTCGGCAAGAACGGCGTCACCTCGAACTACCGCTACGATCTCGCGCCCTACACCTGGGAGCTGGTGCAGGGTCTCCGCAAGGGCCGCGCGCTCTTCACCCAGCCGCCGATGCCGATCAAATGCGCCGGCGCGCCACAGAAGGCGATGTACCTTTCCGGAGATCACTGGTGGCGCGAAGAGGTGCTGGGCAACATCGATATCCAGTTCATGAATGCCGGCGGCGTGCTGTTCGGGGTGAAGGACTACGTGCCCGCGTTGATGGACTACGTGCGGAAATACGACGCCAAGCTCAATTTCTTCCACAACCTCGTGGCCATCGACGGCCCGGCGAAGAAGGCGACCTTCGCGGTGAAGGAGCCTGAGCAGGAACCGCGCACCATCGAGGTCGAGTTCGACATGATCCATGTCTGCCCGCCGCAGACCGCGCCAGACTTCATCCGCGTGTCGCCGCTCTCCGATGCCGCCGGCTGGGTGGACGTCGACCAGATCACGCTACGCCACAAGAGCTTCGACAACATATGGTCGCTCGGCGACGTGATGAACGCGCCCAACGCCAAGACCGCCGCCGCGGCCCGGATGCAGGCACCGGTCGTCGCCGCCAATGTGACTGCCGATATCCTGGGGGGCAATCCGCAGGGGGCCTACAACGGCTACGGATCCTGCCCGCTGACGGTCGAGCGCGGCAAGATCGTGCTGGCCGAGTTCGGCTATGGCGGCACGCTCTTGCCCTCCTTCCCCAAGTGGGTGATCGACGGCACCAAGCCGACGCGCGCCGCATGGCTGCTCAAGGAGATGCTCCTGCCCCCGGTCTACTGGGGCGCGATGCTCAAGGGCCGCGAATGGATGGCCAAGCCCGAGAAAATCACCGGCGAGGGCACCGTCTCCGCCTGACACCCACGGCGCGTCCGGCCACCGGGCGCGCCAACGCCTTACGTTTCCCCGAGGTTCCATGATGCCCCCGTTCCTGCGCCGCTACCTGCCAGTCCTCGACTGGGGAAGTCAGTACAGCCGCCAGACCTTCGAAAGCGACGCCCTCGCGGCGGTCATCGTGACGATCATGCTGATCCCGCAGTCGCTGGCCTATGCGCTGCTCGCGGGTCTGCCGGCCGAGATGGGCCTCTACGCCTCGATCCTGCCGCTGGTGGCCTACGCCATCTTCGGCACCTCGCGGGCCCTCGCCGTGGGGCCGGTCGCCGTTGTCTCGTTGATGACCGCCGCCGCGGTCGGCAACCTCGGCCTCACCGACCCCGCCGCCATTGCCCTCGCCGCGATCACCCTGGCGTTCCTCTCCGGCGTCTTCCTGACCGCGATGGGGCTGATGCGGCTCGGTTTCATCGCCAATTTCCTGTCCCATCCGGTGATCGCGGGCTTCATCACTGCCTCCGGGATCCTGATCGCGACCTCGCAGCTCAAGCACATCCTCGGGGTCAAGGCGTCCGGCCACAACCTCATCGAGACTGTCGAGAGCCTCCTGTCGAACCTCGGCCAGACCAACCTCTGGACGCTGATCATCGGCGTCGCGACCACCGCCTTCCTTTTCTGGGTGCGCAAGGGGCTGAAGCCGCTGCTCCTGGGCTACGGCCTGAAGCCGCGCCTCGCCGACGTGCTGACCAAGGCCGGCCCCGTCGCGGCCGTCGTTGCGACGACGCTCCTCGCCTGGGCGTTCGGCCTCGCCGACCGCGGCGTCGCCATCGTCGGCGACGTGCCCCGCGGCCTGCCCCCCCTCACCGCGCCCAGCTTCGACATGGAGATCTGGGTCGCGCTTTTCGGCTCGGCGGTGCTGATCTCGATCATCGGCTTCGTGGAATCCGTCTCGGTCGCGCAGACCCTGGCCGCGAAGCGGCGCCAGCGCATCGACCCGGACCAGGAGCTGATCGGCCTCGGCACCTCCAACATCGCCGCCTCGCTCACCGGCGGCTACCCGGTGACCGGCGGGTTCGCCCGCTCCGTCGTGAACTTCGACGCCGGCGCCGAAACTCCAGCCGCCGGCGCCTTCACCGCCATCGGCATCCTGCTTGCCGCGCTGCTTCTGACGCCCCTGCTCTACTTCCTGCCCACCGCGACCCTCGCCGCGACGATTATCGTCGCCGTCCTGAGCCTCGTGGACTTCTCAATCCTGAAGCGCGCCTGGGCCTTCTCCCGCGCCGACTTTTTTGCCGTAGCCACGACGATCCTGCTGACCCTCGGCATGGGCGTCGAAGTCGGCGTCTCGGCCGGCGTGGTGCTTTCGATCTTCCTGCACCTCTACAAGACCTCCCGCCCGCATATCGCCGAGATCGGACTGGTGCCCGGCACCCATCATTTCCGGAACATCCTGCGCCACAAGGTGACGACCGATCCAAGGGTTCTGACGCTCCGCGTCGACGAGAGCCTCTACTTCGCCAACGCTCGCTTCCTCGAGGATTATATATACGATCGCGTCGTCGGAGATCGCCAACTGGAGCACGTGATCCTGAACTTCCCCGCGGTGAACGAGGTAGACCTCTCGGCACTGGAATCTCTTGAAGCCATCCTCCAGCGACTGAAGGACATGAACATCCACCTCCACCTTTCCGAGGTGAAAGGCCCGGTCATGGATCGCCTGCAGCGCAGCCACTTCCTCGACGAACTGAACGGCCGGGTTTTCCTGTCGCAATACGACGCCTGGATGGCTCTCGCCCGCGAGGAGGCGTCGCCCCAGGCGGCTGAATGATCGTCAGGACCCGGCTTTTCACCCGCCGAGCAAGCCAGTTGGCAGCGCCCCTGAACTTGCCTTAAGAGACGGCATGGAAACGCCGGATTTCTCTATCGCCGAGATGCATAGCCTTTCAACCGAAGGCTCCTCCCTGCGCCGCGAGGCGGTCGTACCCGAGGCCGCGCGCGGCGAGGGCTTCGATGCGGCCTATGACTGGACAACGCTCTGGTACGACGCCGTGCAGCTGGATCGCGAAATCCTGCTGATCTGCCCGAAGCTTCTGAACTTCAAGGCACTTATCGCGGACGGCGCGCTCAAGGTCGACGGCCAGACCGCCCGTATCGGCCGCCGCGAGAGCTTCCGCCGGCACGACATCCTTCGACTGCGCACCGACGGGCCGGCTGCCCGCCTCTCCACCTCGGCCGGCCGCTGGCAGGGCGAAAGCGGCGTCAGCCCCGACCAATCCGCCCTGTTTGCCGGGCTCAACGCCTCGCTCCACATCTCACGCGAAAACCGCCCCGAATGGATCGCCGACTGGGCGCGTTTCCACATCGCCGAACACGGGCTCGAAGCGATGCTGGTCATGGACAACGCCTCCGAGACCTACCCCCCCAACGCAATCCTCGACGCGCTCACAGGGACAGGGCTCAAGCGCGCCGTGGTGCTCAAGGTGCCGCAACCCTATGGTCCGGTCCGCGAGAAGAAAGGCGGCGGCGGCGCGAAGTTCCTGCAGCCGGCTATGCTCAACCTCGCCCGGCTCCGCTTCCTCCACCGCGCCCGCGCAGTGCTCAACGTCGACCTTGACGAGCTGGTCTGGACCCGCTCGGGCTCCGTCTTCGACGCCGCCGTCGCCAGTCCCTTCGGCTTCGTCACCTTCGAAGGCCGCTGGCGGATGCCTGCCCTCGACGCCGAGCCTCCGTTTCACCACGCAGATCACCGGTTTCTCCGCTACAAGGATGCCTCCTGTCCGACCAAGTATTGCCTGCGTCCTGACGGCTGGCGCAAGCGCGTCGGCTGGGACGTCCACCGCCCCGAGACCTGGCTTCCAACAGGCGCGCTGAAACGCAAGGATTTCGGATACTGGCACTGCCGCGGCATCACAACCAACTGGAAGAGCTACGACCGTCTCGGCTTCGACAAGATCGGCCCCGAAGACCCCTTCACCGCCGACACGCTGGACCGCCTGCTGCCCGGGTCGTGAACACCCGCAAACCGCGCCGTTTCTCCTGGCCGAAATACCCCCGCCGGAGGCGCAATCTTTTGTCCGAAAGATCCGCCGCGCGGAACGCGCGGCCACGCCCAACGGGAGGAGCGGCATCTTGATGCCGTGACGACGGGCGGGAGCCCTCCGGAAAGGGAAAAAAGCGCCCGGCCGGGACCGGGCGCTTTCCTGTCAGCGTACCAAAACGATATCGCGGATCAGCCGATGATCGCGTTCAACGTCGCCGAGGGACGCATCACGATCGCCGCCTTGGCCGGGTCGGTGTTGTAGTAGCCACCCAGATCGACCGGCTTGCCCTGTGCAGCCGCCAGCTCGGCAAGGATGGACTCCTCCTTGTCGGCCAGCGCCTTCGCGATCGGCGCGAAATGCGCGGCAAGCTCGGCATCGTCGCTCTGTGCGGCCAGTGCCTCGGCCCAGTAGCGGGCGAACCAGTAGTGGCTGTCGCGGTTGTCCGGCTCGCCGACCTTGCGCGAGGGCGAGCGGTTGTCGTCGAGAATGCCCTGCGTCGCGGCTTCCGCGGCACGTCCCAGCACACCGGCCTTTGCGTTGCCCTGGCTGTCGGCGAGGAAGTTGAAGCTCTCGCCGAGGGCGCAGAACTCACCCATGGAATCCCACCGCAGGTGGTTCTCCGCGACAAGCTGCTGCACGTGCTTCGGCGCAGAGCCGCCGGCGCCGGTCTCGAACAGGCCGCCGCCGTGCATCAGCTTGACGATCGAGAGCATCTTGGCCGAGGTGCCGAGTTCCAGGATCGGGAACAGGTCGGTCAGGTAGTCGCGCAGGACGTTGCCGGTGATGGCGATGCTGTCGTTGCCCGCGGTGATCGTCTTGAGCGACTGCGCCGTCGCCTCGCGCGGGGCCATGATCTGGAACTTGTCCGCGACGCCCGCCGCTTCGAGCGCGGGCTTGACGTATTTGATCAGCTCCGCGTCATGCGCACGTTCTGCATTAAGCCAGAAGATCGCTTCCGAGCCGGTCAGGCGCTGGCGGTCCATCGCGAGCTGGATCCAGTTCTCGATCGGAGCCTTCTTGACGGTGCAGGCGCGCCAGATGTCGCCCGTCTCCACATCGTGCTGGTGCAGCACATCGCCGTTGGCCAGAACGATGCGGATCGTGCCGTCGGCCGGAGCCTCGAAGGTCGTCGGGTGCGAGCCGTATTCCTCGGCCTTTTGTGCCATCAGGCCGACGTTGGCGACGGCGCCGGCGGTGGAGGGGTCCAGCGCGCCGTTGGCCTTGAAGAAGTTGATCGCCTCGTCATAGACCGGCGCGTAGCAGCGGTCTGGGATGACGCAGTTGGTGTCGCCCTTGGCGCCGGTCTGGTCCCAGCCCTTGCCGCCGGCACGGATCACCGCCGGCATCGAGGCGTCGACGATCACGTCGGACGGCACGTGCAGGTTGGTGATGCCGCGGTCGCTGTCGACCATGTACATGTCCGGCCGCTCGGCAGTCACCGCCTCGATCGCGGCCGTGATCTCGGGATTGCCTTTCACCCGCTCCAGCAGGTCGCCCATTCCCGAGTTCGGGTTGACGCCCAGAGCCGCCAGCTCGGCGCCGAATTTCTCGAACACCGGGGCGAGCCAGGCCTTCACCGCGTGGCCGAAGATGATCGGGTCGGAGACCTTCATCATCGTGGCCTTCAGGTGCAGCGAGAACATCGTGCCATCGGCCTTGGTGTCCGCGATCGCATCGGCGAGGAACGACGAGAGCGCCTTGACGGACATGAAGGTCGCATCGGCCACGGTGCCTTCCTCGAGCGGCCAGCCATCCTTGAGCACGGTTACGGTGCCGTCCTTGGCAACAAACTCGATCTTCGCCGGGCCGGCCTGTGCGGCGGTGATGGTGGCCGATTTTTCGTTGGCGAAGAAATCGTTACCGGGCATCGACGAGACCTTGGTCTTGCTGTCGGACGCCCACTTACCCATCGAATGCGGGTTCTTCTGGGCGAAGTTCTTCACCGCCTTCGCGGAGCGACGGTCGGAGTTGCCCTCGCGCAGCACGGGGTTCACAGCCGAGCCCTTGATCGCGTCATAGCGTGCGCGGATCGCCTTTTCCTCGTCGGTCTTCGGATCTTCCGGATAGCCCGGAACGGCGAAGCCCTGGCCTTGCAGTTCGGCAATGGCGGCGGTCAGCTGCGGCACCGAGGCCGAGATGTTCGGCAGCTTGATCACGTTGGCGTCGGGTGTCTTCACCAGCTCGCCCAGTTCGGCCAGGTCGTCGGAAATCCGCTGCTCTTCCTTCAGGTATTCCGGGAAGGTGGCGAGGATTCGGCCCGCGACAGAGATGTCCTTGGTCCCGACCGAGATCCCGGCAGCACCGGCGAAAGTCTTGATGATCGGCAGCAGGGAGGCGCTGGCCAGCTCGGGCGCTTCGTCTACCTTGGTATACAGAATATCTGGTTTCACCGTTTCAGCCATGTTTTTCCTCACCTTTCAGTTGTCCGGATATTGTCGTGTCTCGGTTTCGCGAACCCGAGGTCGCTCGGCGTGCCGCGGATCATGCGTCTCGTCGCGGCCCCCCTGCATGCGACGACGGGTCGGGTCCCCGCCCTTATAGTCGGGGGGAACAATCCGTCAAACGACTCGCTGCGTGCAATGATGACGCGGGCGGACGAAGTGCCGGCGTCCGGCTCAGGCCAGAACCCGCATTCGGGTCATCATGCCCGAGGCCGCGTGGGTCAGCATGTGGCAGTGGAACACCCATTCTCCAGGGTTATGCGCAACGAAGGCGATCTCCCGGCTCTCGTCGCCAAAGACTAGCAACGTATCGCGCATGGGTCCGAGGCTGCCGTCCGGCAGGACCTCCCTGAAATGGTGGCCGTGCAGGTGCATGGCATGGGGGAACATGGTGTCGTTCTGCATCACCACCCGCACCGTCCGGCCGCGTTCGGCGATGAACAGCGGCTCCTCGGGCATACCCACCATGCCGTTCATGGCCCAAAACTTCATGTTCTGCGCCGCATCCCGGAAACCGACTTCCCGCCCGTCCATCGTGGCTGTCTGGAAACCGCGCATCGCGCCGCCCTCCATGTGGAGCCGGCTCGTCAGGGCCTCCTCCAGGCCCGCGACCTCCATGTCCGGGTTCGGCGGCAGGGCGGCGGGCGCCGCGCGGCGAGAGGCCGAGGCGCTGCCGCGGACCTCGAAGAGCACATGGCTGAAACTCTCGCCGCCCTCCAGGCGCAACAGGTGGGCCTCCGCGCCGTCCTCCGCGGTCACATCGACGATCAGGTCGGCACGCTGCGCCGGTGCGAGCAGGAACGACTCCTCGATCGGCTGCGGCGCCTCCAGCGGCATCCCGTCGAGCGCTACGAACCAGCCCTCCAGCCCCTGAAGGGCGAGCTCGAAAATCCGTGCGTTCGCGCTGTTGATCAGCCGCAGGCGCAGCCGCTCGTTGTGCCGCGCGCCCAGGGTATTGTTGAAGATGCCGTTGGTGACCGCGATGTTGCCGATCCTGCCGCCGTGGCTGAAGTCGTGCATGTTGCCGAAGCCGGCGATCTGGCCTGTCTCCGGATCGAGGCGGAAATCGTCGAGGACGAACACCTCCTCACGGTCGATATCAGGCGCCTCCGCCTCTTCGACGATGAGCGCCCCCTGAAGGCCACGCGCGACCTGTTCGTAGGACTGGTTGTGCGAATGATACCAGTAGGTTCCGGCATCCGGCAGGTCGAACTCGTAGAGAAAGTTGCCGCCCGGCGGAACCGCCTCCTGCGTCACGCCCGGCACACCGTCCATCGCATTGTCGATGCGGATGCCATGCCAGTGCAGCGACGTCGGCGCGGGCAGCTCATTTACCAACCGCCGCCGCAATCGGCTGCCCTGGCGGGCGCGGATCTCGGTGCCCGGCACCGCACCGCCGTAGCCCCAGATCTCGGTCTGCGGATAACCTTCCGGCGCGATCTGCACCGTCGCAGGCGCGGCCGTCAGTTCCTCAACGGCCAGGTTGGACGCAAGAGCGCGCCGCCCCGCGAGCGGAACCGCCGCCAGCGCCGCCGTTCCCGCCAGCATGGATCTGCGTGTGATCATTGTTCCCAGTCCCCCCAGAAGCCGAGCGCCTGCCCTCCGACGCGGAGATCCTAGCATCAAGATTGCATCGCATGCACTTCACGCCATCGAGACCGGCAGCGAATATGCGCAACAGGGAGGGAATTTCTGGTGGAGCCGATCGGGATCGAACCGACGACCTCGTCATTGCGAACGACGCGCTCTCCCAACTGAGCTACGGCCCCACGACGGCCTCCATTCGCCCAACCGTCGGGCGATGTCAAGCCGGCAGCGTTACGTTTTCCCGCAGGAATGCCTCGATCTGCCCCGCCGGCCGGGCGCCGGAGAGCCGGGCCACTTCCCGGCCGCGATCAAACAGGATCAGCTGCGGGATGCCGCGGATATTGTAGCGCACGGTCGCGTCCGGGTTGGCCTGGGTATCGACCTTGACCAGTCGCGCCTTGCCGCGCAGCGATTGCGCCGCCTTGGCGAATTCCGGGGCCATGGCCCGGCACGGGCCACACCAGGGCGCCCAGAAATCCACGAGCAGCGGCAGGTCGTCGACCTTCGACGCCTTCTCGGCCTCACGGAAGGTCATCTCGTGCACCTTGCCGTCGGTCAGGCGCGCCCCGCAGGTGCCGCATTTCGGGCCGGCGTCGAGCCTGTCGGCCGGGATCCGGTTGGTCACGCCACAGGCATGACAGGTCAGTTTCAGGCTGCCGCTCATCGGCTCCGCTCCATGATATTCGACTGATGGAATATATAGGATTCGCGGCGGCCGTTAAAAGACCACCCGGCAATGGAGGGCCGTGCCCTGTCCGGGCGCGCGCGAACTGCCGAAATCATGGACATCCGGAATGCCCCGCTTTGCGAAATCCGGTCCCAAAGGTCGCAGTTTGCGCTAAATCAAGTTGGCGCCTCGCGGATCCGTGACAGGCTTCGGCCACAACGGCCGAATGCCAGCAAGGAGTCCGACATGCCGCCGACGGAACTGGAGATGTCCCAGGTCAAGCAGAGCTTCGAGGATCTGCGGCCCTATCTCGAACCCACGTCGCTCTTTTTCTACGACGCTCTGTTCAAGCGGGCGCCGGAGCTTCGCGAGCTTTTCCGCGAGGATCTCAAGGGCCAGGGGATGCGTTTCATGAACACGCTCGGCCTGATCCTCGCCGACATGGAGAAAAGCAACGGCTCCTCGGTCGATTACGCCGAGTTGGGCCGCCTTCACGCGACGCTTGGCATCCGGCAGGCACATTTCGCGCCGATGGAGGAGGCGCTGATGGAGTCGCTCGGCGACAAGCTTGGCGAGCGGTTCACGCCGGAACTCGAACAGGCCTGGCGCTCTGCCTACGAGGCGTTCAGCAGGAAACTCATCGAGTCGGGCAAGATCCCGGCCTAGCTCGGCCATGATCCGCACTCTCTGCGGGGCGCAGACCTTGCGCCCCCGTGTGACCAATTCTTCCCGGAACAACGGCCGTCAGGATGGGCGCCGGTTCTGCCTTTCTCGACTCTCCGGCGCCAAGATTGTCGCCGGAGGGGACGTCGCTCACTGTGTTATTCAAATGCGATGCTGATGATCTTGGCGTCGAAGAATGGGTAGATCTCGCCACCAGCGGCACGGGAAATGACGAAAGAATGCGGGATCATCACGCCTCCAACGGGGCGATAATCCTCGCGTGTGACATGCTCGCCGGAGCCGTGGTAGGGCGTCGCCAGATCACCATCCTCCTCGGCTTGCATCTGGGTCATGCGGCCTTCGGCGTCGAATGTGGCCACCATCGCGGCCGTCTGGCCGTTTGCCTCGACGATCGCGCGTGCGTGGGACTCGTCGATTGCCTCCCAACGGACTGGCCCTCCCGGGAGAAGTGCGCTTGGAAACAGCGCACTTTCGAAAAGCCACCGGCGCAGTGAGATGACGTTGAGGGCTGGTGTTTCGCTCTCGTCAACCACCGTAAATAGCGACAAGACCTTTGCCTTCATCTCCATTTCGCCGTCTGCGAAGTAGTCGTAGGCCCGCGCCCAGATCCCGGGCAGCACCGGCGTGGTCGCGGAGAACATCAGCGCCGGCGCGCCGATTGCAATCACCTGCTCCGCCGTGGTCGCGTTGAATGTGTCGGTCTGCGGGCGACGAAAGTTGCCGGCGACCTCCAGCCGAACGAGCGACGCCTCGTGGGCACCGTCGGGAAACACGAAGCCGAAATAGCGCTGAACTGGTTCGGGCAGGCTGCTCAGGTCCTGTGCCGGGGTCGGGACCTGATGCGTGTCGGCGGCAATCGCCTCGATGCGGGCCTGAAATGCCCTGATGTCCCGCTCGGTCATATACGAACCGATTCCAATCGACACCGCCCCCACGAGTGCGATGGACGCAACGCCGAGGCCCAAAAGAGTGAAACATCTCATGATCAGCTCCAATTGAATGAGTGAACTTTTCCGTACACAGGTTTACGCCACTTTTCAGGATGCGTAAACATGTGTACGGTAAGTGTCAAGGTCGAGAATTGGAGCATCGATGGCGGAGAACAAGGATGAGCGTCGCGGTCGCATCGAGGCCGCCGCCTTCGAGGTGCTGGAGGAGATGGGGTATCGCAAGGCCAGCATGTTGCAGATCGCCAAGCGCGCGCAGGCATCGAACGAGACGCTCTACAACTGGTATGGCAACAAGCAGGCCCTCTTCAGCAGTATCATCGAGGGAAACGCGAGCGGAATACGGCAGGTTCTGGAAGAGGCAATCGCGGGCGGGAGCGATCCGGAGCATTCCCTGGAGAACGTGGGCCGCCTGCTCCTTCGGTTCACGGCAACCGACAATGCGGTCATCATCAACCGCGCGGCCGTTGCAGACGTGGCCGACACCGGCCTGCTTGCCGCGGCAATCGAGACCCACGCAAGGTCGGTGATGATGCAACGTCTTGCTGCGTTCATGGAACGCGTGGAGGCAGCCGGACCTTTCGATTTCAAGGGAGATCCGGGCGGTGCGGCAGATGTCTTCATCCGCCTGTTGCTCGGCGAACTCCAGATTCAGCAGGCACTCGGGTCGCAGCCCCCCTTGGATGATGACGCCATCGAGAGGCGCTCGGAAGAATGCGCGGCCTTGTTTCGGAGATTGTATGCCAATGGGGCCGGAAGCGGAAGGTGATCGCTCCAGCCACGCGGTGGAACGCGTCGGCCCGCCGCTAACAGGCAGACCCACGTTTCGTTCCCCGGCCTGAATGAACGCTCCGGCAAGAATCGTATGGTCTGCAGCTGGGCTGCGGGCCTTTGGTGGGCAACGGCCACCTGTGCACCCGCCCGGATCGATGTGTCCTTTCAGACGGCCGTCTGCCGGTCTCTCTAACCGAGCGCGTCGTTGCAGCGCTGGCAGGTGCCCGGGTGGGAATGGGTGCCGACGTCCGGCAGGATTTTCCAGCAGCGCTGGCACTTGTCGCCTTCCGCCAGTGCGAAGACCACGCCCACGCCCTGCACCTCATCAAGGGTGAACGCCCCCTCCGGCGCCGGCCCTTCGACCAGCGTCAGTTGCGAGGCGATGCAGATGTCGGCAAAGTTAACCGTGCGCAGCAGCGCCACCAGGCTCGCATCCTCGACATGGACGATCGGAGCGGCTTCCAGGCTGGAGCCAATCACCTTGTCGCGCCGTTGCACCTCAAGCGCGGCCGTTACCACGCGGCGCACGGCTCGCACACGCTCGACCAGCGCGGCCAGTTCCGGCACCTGCCAGTTCGCCGGGGTGGCCGGCATGTCCTGAAGGTGGACCGAGCTGTCCTCGCCCGGATAACGCTCCAGCCACACTTCCTCCATGGTGAACGGAAGGATCGGCGCCAGCCATGTGGTCAGCCTCTGGAACAACGCGTCGAGCACGGTCAGCGACGACCGGCGGAACAGGCTGTCATCGGCATCGCAATAGAGCGCGTCCTTGCGGATGTCGAAGTAGAAGGCCGAGAGATCCACGGTGGCAAAGTTGAATACCTTCTGGAATACGCCCTGGAAGTCGTAGGCGGCGTATCCGGCGCGCACGGCCTCGTCGAGTTCCGATAGACGGTGCAGGACCCAACGCTCCAGCGGCGGCATGTCCGCCGGTGCAACAGGCGTGATCGTATCGACATCGCCAAGAGACCCGAGCAGGAAACGCATCGTGTTGCGCAGGCGCCGGTAGCTGTCGGCAACGCCTTTGAGAATCTCCGGGCCGATCCGCAAGTCGGCGGTGTAGTCGGACTGCGCCACCCAGAGCCGAAGGATATCGGCACCGTACTGCTTGATGACCTCCTCCGGCGCGACCGTATTACCGAGCGACTTGGACATCTTGTTGCCCTTCTCGTCCAGCGTGAACCCGTGGGTCAGCACGCCGCGATAGGGCGCGCGGCCGTTGGTGCCGCAGGACTGCAGCAGCGAGGAATGGAACCAGCCGCGATGCTGGTCTGTGCCCTCGAGGTAGAGGTCGGCGATCCCGTCCGCCGACCCGTCAGGCCGGTCGCGCAGCACGAAACTGTGGGTGGAGCCGGAGTCGAACCAGACGTCGAGCACGTCGAACACCTGCTCGTAGGCATCCGGATCATAATCGTTGCCGAGGAACCGCGCCTTGGCGCCCTCGGCATACCAGGCGTCGGCGCCCTCGGCCTCGAAGGCGGCGGCGATGCGGGCGTTGACCGCCGGGTCGCGCAGCAGAAACTCGGGATCGTCCGGTTGCGCGCCCTTCTTCACGAAGCAGGTCAGCGGCACGCCCCAGGCGCGCTGGCGCGACAGGACCCAGTCCGGTCGGGCCTCGATCATCGAATGGATCCGGTTGCGGCCCGAAGGCGGCGTCCAGGTGACCATTTCGTCGATGCATTTCAGCGCGCGGGCGCGGATCGTCTTGCCGAACTCGTCCTGCCCGTCGCCGACCTCGCGGTCGATGGCGGCGAACCATTGCGGCGTGTTGCGGAAGATCAGCGGCGCCTTGGAACGCCAGGAATGCGGGTAGGAGTGCTTGACCCGACCCCGCGCGATCAGCGCGTTGACACCGGCCATGGCATCGATCACCCGCTTGTTCGCGTCCTTCTCTTTGCCCTTGTGATCGAAGATCACGGCCCCGCCAAAGAGCGGCAGATCGGGGCGGAAGGAGCCGTCTTCCAGCACGTTGTAGGTCATCTTCAGGCCGTGGCGGACACCAAGGATGTAGTCGTCGGCACCGTGGCTGGGCGCGGTGTGGACAAAGCCCGTTCCGGCCTCGTCGGTCACATGCGCGCCGGGCAGCAGCGGCACGTCGTAGTCCCACTCGCCCTCGCCGCCCTCGATCCCGTGGAACGGATGCGCACAGACTATCAGGTCGAGTTGTTCGGCTGTCACGTCCTGCAGGCGCTCGAAGCCATCGACGCGCGCGGCCTTCATGACCTCGCCGGCGAGGTTGTCGGCCAGCAGGTACTTGTCGCCCACCTTGGCCCAGTTCTCCTCCGGGGCGGCCGTCACCTCATAGAGCCCGTAGGACAGCTCCGGGTTGAAGGCCACCGCGCGGTTCGAGGGGATCGTCCAGGGCGTCGTGGTCCAGATCACGACGTTGACGCCGCGCAGGCTCTGGCGGGCACCGGTCGCATCGACCGAGCGGATCACCGGGAACTTGACCCAGATCGTGTGGCTCTGGTGCTCGTGGTACTCGACCTCGGCCTCGGCCAGCGCCGTCTTCTCGACCACGGACCACATGACCGGCTTGGAGCCCTGGTAAAGCGTGCCGTTCATGAGGAACTTCATGAACTCCTCGGCGATCACCGCCTCGGCATGGAAGGCCATCGTCAGGTAGGGATCGTCCCACTTGCCGGTGACGCCGAGGCGCTTGAATTCCTCGCGCTGGATGTCAACCCATTTCTCCGCAAAGGCGCGGCACTCCTGGCGGAGTTCGACGACGGGAACCTCGTCCTTGTTCTTGCCCTTCTGGCGGTACTGCTCCTCGATCTTCCACTCGATCGGCAGGCCGTGACAGTCCCAGCCGGGGATGTAGCGGGCGTCCTTGCCCATCATCTGCTGCGAGCGGACGACCATGTCCTTGAGAATCTTGTTGAGCGCGTGACCGATGTGGAGGTTGCCGTTGGCGTAGGGAGGGCCGTCATGCAGCGTGAAGGGCGGGCGCGGCGTCGCCTCGGCCTTGTCGCGCAGGCGGTCGTAGACGCCGATCTTCTCCCACCGCTCCAGCCATTCGGGCTCGCGTTTGGGCAGGCCGGCGCGCATCGGGAACTCGGTCTGCGGAAGGTTGAGAGTGGACTTGTAGTCGGGGGCGGTCGTCTCGGGCGTATCGGCGCACATGGTTGCGTCCTTCGGAATGTCAGCTTTTCGGGGATGTCGGTCGGCGCGGTCTTTCATACGCCTTGGCCCGGCGGCTCGTCTGATCAGAGCGCCGGGCAGCTAATTCGAATGATGATCGACCGTTGCAGCATCTTGATTGCGCTATACCGCCCCACCCGCCGAGCGTCCAGAGTGTCGGGCGCGACGCTTCGGCAAAGCCGCGGTCCGCCTCGGGGGATGAAGGGCTGGCGCTTACCAGGGCGACGGACACCGCGCATCGCCGCCATTCACGGGTATTCATCTTGGATCAGGTCTGCGGGTCAGGCCGCCATGCTCAACCTTGCCCTTGCGCCTCACCTGAGACAAACTCGTAGGCGGAGGAGGGATGCCTGTCTTATCGCTGGGTCTGTTGGCGCATGGACCCGCGGGACGTTATGCTCTGGGAGGCGTGTGTCATGACATCCAAGACCACAGGGTCCACACCACCGGACGATCTGACGCCGGAGCCGCCGGCCATTCCCGAGGTCAACAAGGTGACCGCCGACGATATCAGGGCGTCGCTGAAGGCCGGGTTTGCCGACTTCCTCGCGCGCCCTTTCATGAGCGGCTTCTTCGGCCTCTTCTACGCGGTTTTCGGGATCCTGTTCGTCTGGTGCCTGCTCTGGCTCGGCAAGATCTGGATGATCATCCCGGCCGTCATCGCCTTTCCACTGGTCGCCCCTTTCGCCGCCGCCGGGCTCTACGAGATGTCCCGCCGGATGCAGGCAGGCGAGAGCTTCGGCTGGTCCGACATTCTCACCGTCATGGCCAATCAACGCAAACGCGAGATGGGCTGGATGGCTTTCGTCACCCTGTTCATCCTGTGGGTCTGGTTCTACCAGTTCCGGACCGTGCTTGTGATCGTGCTGCAGGATTCGTCCTTCTCGGACCTGGACGGATTCCTGAACACGGTGTTCTTCACACCAGAGGGCTGGACGTTCCTCGCGATCGGCACCTGCGTCGGCGCGTTTCTTTCGGCTGTGCTGTTTTCGGTGACCGTCGTCGCCATGCCCATGCTGCTCGACCGCGAAATGGATTTCGTTTCCGCCATGATAACCTCGGTTCGCGTGGTCAAGGAAAATCCGGTGGTCATGCTCAGTTGGGCCGCGATCATCACCGTCACAATGCTGTTGTCGTTGGTTCCGGCCTTCCTGGGCCTGATCTTCACCCTGCCGATCCTTGGCCACACGACATGGCATCTCTACCAGCGGGCCGTATCACCCGTTCAGCCATCAGCCTGATCGCCGGGTGCATTTTTCGTCCGCGCGGCCTGCTTGTGCTGCCTAGTCGGAGCCGAACAACCCGGAGAGGGCGCGTTTCACCAGCGAAGTGACCGAGGGCTTCTTGAGGCGCACGAAGGGCAGCGGGCGGCAGACCTCGATTGCAGCCACGCCGACGCGGGCGGTCAGCGCGCCGTTGACCACGCCTTCGCCGAATCGGCGCGACACCTTGCTGAGCACCCCGCCGCCCGCGACGGAGCCGATCAGGTCGTCGCCCACAGCCACCGCGCCCGTCGCCACAAGGTGCGTCAGGACCGACCGGGTCAGCCGCAGGCTGCCCAGCGTGCCGGAGCGGCCGCCATAGATCTCGCCGATGCGACGGATCATTCGCACGGTCGAGACCAGCGCCGTGACGATATCGGCCAGTGCGAGCGGCACGATGGCGGTGACCGTCGCCACCTGTCGGGCCGCGGCTTCCACCTCGGCCCGCGCGGCGGCGTCGAGCGGCGCCATCAACTCGGCCTCCGCGAGCCCCAGCAGGGCGTCGGCATCGAACTGCTCCTCCGCCCGCTCCTGCAGCCGCTTGCGCCCCCATTCCATTTCGCGCCGCGGGGCATAGAGCGCCTCGAGCCGCGCGACCACCTTGCGCGCTGCGCCAAGGTTATGCGTTGCAGCGGCGGCCGTGGCGTCGGCATGGATGTCGTCCAGCCGCCCGAGCCGAAAGAACCCGGCCGCCTCGCGGATCGCCAGCCCGAGAAAGGCCAGCAGCACCAGCGCCACCAACCCGAACGCCAGCGCACCGAGGAAGGTGTTGCGGCCGAAGAGCCCGGTCACGAAGTCCCAGGCGGCCACCGAGGCGGCGAAGAGCAGCAGCGATCCGAGCGCCCCCCAGAACAGCCGCCCAAGCGACGATGGCCGGCGCGCCCCGATGCTGACGACACGCTGCATCGCGCGCCCTTCCGGCAGGCCGGGCTCCAGCTCCGGCACCGGCGGCGCATCGGCAGGGCCATGCTGCGACGGCCCCGTGTCCTCGCCGACCTCGATCATCACCGGTCCCTTGGGTGTCTCGCTCATCTGAGGCTCCAATCCGGGCGCCGCGCCGCCTGCCGCGCCCCTGCGTTTCCGATGCCTGCGCAGATCTGCGCCACATGACAACGGCTTGCGTGCATCGCCGGGTCTGTCCGTGACGGGGCGGCTCGGCAGATCATCGCAGCTTGTCCCCGATCAGGAACTCCGCGGCGAGATCCAGCCGGATATGCGGCGGCCCCTCGCCCGGCTTGAGCGTCCGCGCGGCCGGAGCGAAATGCATCACCGAGTAATCGCCGTCGAGCCAGCGCTCGGCCCCGTCCTGCGCGGGCACCAGCAGGCGCGACGGCTCCTCCGGCAGGGTGCCGGGATAGAGCAGCGCCTCTTTGCCGGTGTCGAGCAGCCGCCCACGCACCATGCCGAGGCTCTCTCCGTTCACCTCGCGGGTCTCCTCGACGGTGGCCCGCAGCGCCGCGATCGCCATCGCGCGCGTCTTCGCCCCGGCGAAATCCGCCCGGTCCCGCGCCTGCCGCAGCAGGGCCTCCATGATCGCGGTCATCCGTCCGTGCTGGCTGTGGTGGATGTGATCGGCCTTGGTGGCGGCAAACAGAATCCGGTCCACCCGCTTCTGACCGAGCAGCCGCGTCAACCAGGCCGTCGGACCGGGACGAAAGGCGCCGAGTAAATTGTTCATCGAGCGCCCGAGATCCTCCATCGCCCGCGGCCCGGCGTGGATCGCCCCGAGCAGGTCGACCAGAACCACCTGCCTGTCGATCCGGGCGAAATGCTCCCGGAAGAAGGGTTTGACCACCCGCGCCTTGTAGGCTTCGTAGCGCCGCTCCATCTCCCGCCGCAGCGAGCCGCGCGGCGCCCTGCCGCCTGCGGCCGGCATCGGCACAAAGGTGAGCGCGGGCGAGCCCTCCATCTCTCCGGGCATCAGGAACCGCCCCGGCGTGCAGTCGGAATAGCCCGCCACGCGCGCGGCGCGGAGGTAGCCGATGTAGCTGCGGGTCAGCCCCTGCGCAACGGGCTCATCGAGCATGGCATCGCCATCGGCCGCGTCGAGATCGGCGAGGAAGCCCTCGGCCTCGCTCCGCCCGCGCGCCAGCGACAGCACGTCGGCCGACCAGGCGGCATAATCCTTGTCCAGCAGTTCCAGATCGAGCAGCCATTCGCCAGGGTAGTCGATGATGTCGAGATGCACCGTGCGCGGCCCGGAGAAGGTTCCCCAGATCCCCTGCGGCTGCACTTTGAGCGACAGGCGCAGCTCCGACACGGCGCTCGTCGGCTCGGGCCAGCGCGGCTCTGGCCCGGTCAGCGCGGCAAGGTGCTCCTCGAAGGCGAAACGCGGCACGGTGTCGTCGGGCTGCGGTTGCAGCCAGGCGGCGGTGATCTGTCCGGACGATGCCGCCTGCAGCCCTGGCATCCGCCCGCGGTCCATCAGGTTGGCCACCAGCGAGGTGATGAAGACGGTCTTGCCGGCCCGGGCGAGCCCCGTCACGCCAAGGCGGATCGTCGGCTCGCGGAAAACCTCGGAAATCGCGGCACCGGTGTCCTCGACGCCCTGCACGATGCCATCCGCGATCCGACCGATAACCACCTGAATCCCTTTCAACTGCCCCGTCCTACATATGGCCCCCCGGCCGCCCTGCAAAGGGGCCAGCCGCCGAACCTCGCCGGCGGGGGCGGATCACGGCGCGGCCCTCCCCCGGCAGCAACGCAACCGTGGACAGCCCGCCCGACACAGGCTAAGCGCCCGCCATGCCCCGCTATGCCCTCAAGATCGAATACGACGGCGCCCCGTTCGCCGGCTGGCAGCGCCAGAAGGAGCACCCCTCCGTCCAGCAGGCGGTCGAGACCGCGATCTCCCGCCTGCAGAAAGCGCCCGTGACCATCGCCGCCGCCGGCCGCACCGACGCCGGGGTCCACGCACTGGCGCAGGTCGCCCATGCCGACATGGAGCGCGACTGGGAACCGTTCCGCCTGTCGGAGGCGCTGAACTACCACCTCAAACCGCACCCGGTCGCGATCGTCGCCGTTGCCCGGACGCCGGAGGACTGGCACGCGCGTTTCTCCGCCACCGAACGGCGCTACCTCTTCCGGCTGCTGAACCGCCGCGCCCCTGCCGCCCTGCTGGCCGGCAAGGTCTGGCAGGTCGCGCACCGGCTCGATCCCGAACCGATGCGGGAGGCGGCGCGGCACCTCGTCGGGCGGCACGACTTCACCACCTTCCGCGCCTCGGAATGCCAGGCCGACAGCCCGGTCCGCACGCTCGACCAGCTCGACATCGAGACGGTCGATACCGCGACGGGGCGCGAGTTCCACTTCCACGTGCGGGCGCGCGCCTTCCTGCACAACCAGGTGCGCAGCTTCGTCGGAACGCTGGAACGGGTCGGCGCCGGGTCATGGTCGCCCGAGGATGTCCGCCACGCGCTCGAGGCGCGGGACCGCGCCGCCTGTGGGCCGGTCTGCCCGCCGCACGGGCTCTACCTCGCCGGTGTCGGTTATCCCGACGACCCGTTCGACGCCCCGCCCACGGCCTGAGACCGCACACCCACGCGCCGAAGGCGCGCCCGGCCCAACGGGAGGAGGGGCATCCGCGATGCCACGACGAGCGGCGGGAGCGCCGCCGTGCCGGCACCTCCCTTGTCGTGATCGATCAGGTCAGAAACGGTCGAGCAGCCGCCGAAGGTAATCGAGTTCGATTTCCGGCCGTTCGCGGTCGCTCGACCGGCGGCGGATCTCGTCCAGCAGGTCGCGGGCGCGGCGGTATACATCGTCGCCCTGCAGCAGGTTCTCCTCGCTGCCGAAGCTGCCAGAGGTGCCGGCTTCGCGGCCGAGCGGATCGCGGCGCTGGTTGCCGTCGGCATTGCCCATCTGCTCGCCCTGCTGGCCCTGGCCGTTCTGCGGCTGTTGCTGGGCCATCGCCTCACCGAGGTTGCGCATGCCTTCGCGGATCGCCTCCATGGCGCGCGATTGCTCGTCGATCGCCTCGGCCAGGTTGTTGCCCTCCAGCGCGTCCTCGGCCCGGTCCATCGCCCGTCCGGCCTCGCCCAGGGATTCGCGCGCAGCGTCCCCCGCCTCGGTGCCCGCGCCCGGCAGGTTCTCCCGCAGACCGTCGAGCCGCCGCCGCAGCGCGCCCTGCCGTTCGGCCAGCGTCTCGGCATCGGGCATGCCCTGCTCGCCGCCCTGGCCGCCCTGCCCGGGCTGGTTCGGCTGTCCGCCATTGCCCTGCCCCTGCTGCTGGCCCTGTCCCGGCTGCTGCCCCTGGCCCGGCTGCCCGGGCTGCTGGCCTTGCTGGCCGAGTTGACCCTGCTGCTGACCCTGCTGGCCCTGCTGCTGGCCGGAATTCGGGCCGAACTGTTCCTGCAGATCCCGGAACGCATCGTCCGACAGGCCTTGCTGATCCCGCAGCGTCTCGGCCAGCCCCTGCATCGCCTGGTCCCCCGGGCTCTGGCCGGACTGGCCCTGCTGGCCCTGGGTGACCTGCATGTTCTCCATCATCTGGCGCAGCTGCTCCAGGAGCGCCATCGCCTCCTCGGTGCGGCCCTCTTCCATCAACTGCTGGAGACGGTCGAGAAGCTGCTGCAACTGGTCGCCGCTCATGTTCTGCGTGTTTTCCGAGAGCTCGCGCTGCGCATCGGGGTCGGATTGTTCCGCAAGCTGGCGCATGTATTCCTGCAGCGCCTCGCGGAACTCGTCCATGAGCTGTGCGATCTCGTCCTCGTTGGCGCCGTTGCGGATCGCTTCCGACAGGCGGTCCTGCGCCCGCCGCAGCCGTTCCAGGGCGTCGGAGAGGTCGCCCTCCTCGATCTGCAGCGCGATGGTCCAGAGCGCCTCCGCCACTTCGTCCTGCACCTCGGTCGACAGCCCGTCGGGCGCGGCGATACCCGCTTCCAGCCGCCGGATCGCCACACGGAGCGGCAGGTAGCTGCCGCCGTCGCGGATGATCTCGTCCGGCCGGTGGGTCACGGCGCGCAGGATCTGCGCCACGCGCCCGCCATTGGCACGAGCCCAAAGCAGGTCCCGGCGTTGCTCGATCAGCGCCGCGGCGAGCGGATCGAAGAAGCGGCGGCCGGGCAGCAGGATTTCAACACCTTCGCTCACCCCCTCCTGTCCGGAGGCATCCACCGCCGTCAGCGTCAGGGTGACCGGCAGGCCGACCCAGGGATGCTTGGAGAAATCCTCGACCAGCGTTTCGGTGAAATCCCGGCGGTCGCCGGAGATGGTCATCGGCAGGTCGAGCGTGATCGCCTCGCGCGGGTCGGGCTTGGCCTGCAGCCCGTGGCGGCGTTCAAGCCGCGCCATGTCGAGCGCGATTTCGCCCTGCCCGGCCACGACGCCGTAATCGTCCTGTGCCCGGAACGCCTGGCTCATGCGGCCGCTGGCTTCGCGCTCGAGTTCCCCCGCCGGCGCGATCGTCGGCGCGGCGTCGGCCACGATCTCGACCTGCCAGTCGCGCCCCCCAGGGCCAAGGATCGCCAAGCGGCCGTTCTGGGTGATCTCGAAATCCTGGCTCGGCTCCGTCGCCGGGACCACCGCCTCTCCGACCCTGCCGGACACCGTCTCGTCGACGCTGAGCGCGCCGATCTCGCCGTAGAGCCGGAGCGTGACCTTGCTCCCGACCGGCACGGACAGCACCGCACTGTCGATATCGTTCAGGTAGAGACTCGGAAGGCCGGTGTGCGCGGGCGGCTCGACCCAGCCCTCCCAGGCCGGCCCGCCGGCGAGGTCCACGTTGCCGCCCGGCACGACGGCCTGTCCCACGCTGGCGACCCGCCAGACGGAACCGAAGAGGAGCGCCGCGACCAGCGCCACCAACGCCACGTAGCGCAAGGCGTAGGGATCGCGCCGCGCCAGCCGCAGATCCGGCGGCACACGACGCGCCGCCGCGGCCCGCTCAGCCATACGTTCGAGGTGCGCCTGCCAGACGGCAACCGAAGCGTCATCGCCCGACCCGATTGCCTGCGCGTCGCCGAGCGCCTGCAGCGGCCGGCCCGGCAGCGTCGCGTCGAGCCGCTCCAGCGCCTCGGCCCGGCTCGGCCAGCGGAAGCGACGCAGCCCGATGAAGAGGAACCACAGCAGGGCAGCCAGAAACGCCAGCCCGCCGATCCAGACCGCCTCGACCGGCGCGGTCTCGTGCAGGCCGAACATCAGCGCGGCGGCTACCGCGAAAACCAGCGTCCAGACCGGCCAGAAACACAGCGTGAGTCGCTCGGCGACCATGCCCGCGCGGGTCAGGCGCAGCGGGCGGACAAGTCGTTTCAGGGCTTGTGCGCGGGTGGCGTCCGGCTCCATGACTCTCCTTTCACCGGCCCGCAAATCGGGCCGGTAGGGGCGGGCCGCCTCAGGCCAGCCACTCGGGAATGTTATCCCGCGAGATCATTTCGTCAAAGGTCGGACGTCCGCGGATGACAGCGAATTGATCCCCATGCACAAGAACCTCCGGAATCAGGGGCCGAGTGTTGTATTCCGAGGCCATTACCGCACCGTAGGCCCCCGCCGACCGGAAGGCGACGAGGTCGCCCGGCGCCAGCGGCGGCATGGAACGACCGCGCGCGAAGGTGTCGCCGGTCTCGCAGACCGGGCCGACGATGTCGAACACCGATGGTTCCACGCCCGGTGCGGGCTCGATCACGGGCACGATGTCGTGGTGGGCATCGTACATCGAGGGCCGGATCAGATCGTTCATCGCGGCGTCGAGAATCAGGAAGTCCCGGCCCTCGCCATTCTTCACGTAGATCACGCCGCTTACCAGGATCCCCGCATTGCCGGCGATCAGCCGTCCGGGTTCGATCTCGACCTCGCAGCCAAGATGCCCGACCGTCCGCTTCACCAGCTCGCCGTAGTCGCTGGGCAGCGGCGGCGCCTCGTTGCTGCGGGTGTAGGGAATGCCCAGGCCGCCGCCGAGATCCAGCCGCCGGATGTCGTGACCATCGGCACGCAGCGCCTCGGTCAGCTCCGCCACCTTGCGGTAGGCCATCTCGAAGGGCTCCAGCTCGGTCAGCTGCGAGCCGATATGAACGTCGACGCCCACGACTTCGAGGCCCGGCAGCGCGGCCGCCCTGGCATAGACCTCCCGCGCCCGCGCAATCGGAATGCCGAACTTGTTCTCCGACTTGCCGGTCGCGATCTTGGCGTGGGTGCGCGCGTCGACATCAGGGTTGATCCGAAGCGCCACCGGCGCGGTCACACCGAGCGACGTGGCGACGGCGCTCAGCGCCTCCATCTCCGGTTCGCTCTCGACGTTGAACTGGCGGATACCGCCTTCCAGCGCTGCGCGCATCTCGCCCGCCGTCTTGCCGACACCGGAAAAGACGATCCGCTCACCGGGCACGCCGGCCGCCTTCGCCCTCGCGTATTCGCCGCCCGAAACCACGTCCATGCCGGCCCCAAGCTCCGCCAGCGTCTTGAGGATCGCCTGGTTCGAATTGGCCTTCATGGCAAAGCAGATCAGGTGGTCGAGCGGATCCAGCGCCTCGTCGAACAGCCGGAAGTGCCGCTGAAGCGTGGCGGTGGAATAGCAGTAGAAGGGCGTGCCCACCGCGGCCGCGATCTCGGCGACGGGAACGTCCTCCGCGTGCAGCGCGCCGTCGCGATAGAGGAAATGGTCCATTCGGGCTCGTCCTTGTGCTGTCGTCGGGCTGTCGTCAGGCCCTTGCCGCGCCGGACGGAGCCACCCGGAAGGTGGGCAGATCGGTCACGGGTCATACCACACCGGCAGGCCACCGCAATTGCGGGACTCGCACGCTCGCGCCCGGCGCGGTATCACATCGATTTGACAGGCACCCGGTGCGACCGAAGCACGCCAAACGACGGGGCCGCAAAGAAGGGGAAGGGCCGCAATGCCGTCGATGATGAAACAGGCGCGCCGCAAGATCGATTCAGCGCTCTGCAGCCCGACGGTGGCCGGGCCTGTGAGCCGTCTGATCACGTCGCACTTGCGCACGCGCCTCGAGGGCACGCGCTGGACGAGCGAGGGTCAACAGCCGCTCGCCGAGCACGTTCGGGCCGGCAACGGTGTCATCATGGTGCTCTGGCATGGCCGCCTTCCGGCTGCCCCTATCGGCTGGGACACGGATTGGGGCAAGCTCTGCGTCGTGACTTCGGCCGCGATCCCCGGCCGCATGGTCGGACGCGTGATGGGACAGTTCGGCCACGACACGATCCCGATGCGCGAGCGCAAGGCGAATACCGGAACCTCGCTGCAGATCGCCCGCATGGTCCGCGGCGGCACGTCGATCGGCTTCGCCGCCGACGGCCCGGTCGGCCCGGCGCGCAAAGCAAAATCTGTTCCGATCGACTGGGCGCGGCTGACCGGTGCCCAGATCTGGCTCTTTACCGCCTCCTATAGGAATTACAGCTGCATCAAGGCCTGGGACAAGATGGCCCTGCCCATTTCGGGCGACGAAGGGATCATGCTCTACCGCCGATGGGACGCCGAGATCCCGAAGAAGCTCGGCGCCGACATGCGCGAAATACTCCGCCAGAGGCTGGAGGACGACCTCAACGCCCTGACGCTCGAGGCCGATCAGCGCATGGGTCATGAGACCCTGATCAACTAGGTCGCGGCGGCCGTTCCCGGATCAGTCCGCCGGGGAGATTGGCGAATTGCCGCTGCCGCCGGACACGCCCATGCTGACGCTGCCCGAGAGGGTCACACCCGGCGCAGGTGTCTCGGTGTTGTCGGCCGGCGGGATCGGCGCTCCGTCCACGCCACAGGCTGCGAGCCCCGCAATCAGGGCCAGGCAGCCGGCCAGTCTGATGAACTTGCTCATGTCGGCTCCTTCAAGGATTAACGGCCACGTGTCGCCGTTGAACGTGTCGGGCGATCCTCCGCAGCAACGCCCGAGGTCACAAGGGAGACGTCACAGACGCGTCTTCCATTCCGCGATACGCTCGCGGACCTGCGCCGGAGCCGTGCCGCCGAAAGACGTCCGGCTGGCGACCGAGTTCTCCACGCCCAGCACTTCGAACACGCCCTCGGTGATGCCGGCATGGGTGGCTTGCATGTCTTCGAGGCTCAGTTCGGGCAGGTCGCAGCCGCGCTTCTCGGCCAACGCCACCAGCGCACCCGTTACGTGGTGCGCCTCGCGGAACGGCAGGCCCAGTTCGCGCACCAGCCAGTCGGCCAGGTCGGTCGCGGTCGAGAAGCCGCTGCCCGCCGACGCCGCCAGCGCCTCGCGGTTGGCGGTCATGTCGGCGACCATGCCGGTCATCGCGGCCAGCGACAGCATCAGCGTATCGGCCGCGTCGAAGATCGGCTCCTTGTCCTCCTGCGTGTCTTTGCAATAGGCGAGCGGCAGGCCCTTCATCACCGTCATCAGCCCGACGTTGGCGCCCATGATCCGGCCGATCTTGGCCCGGATCAGTTCGGCCGCGTCAGGGTTCTTCTTTTGCGGCATGATCGAGGAGCCGGTCGAGAAACGGTCGCTCATGGTCACGAAGCGGAACTGCGCCGAGGACCAGATCACCAGTTCCTCCGCCAGCCGGCTGAGATGCATGGCGCAGATGCTGGCGACACCGAGGAACTCCAGCGCGAAGTCGCGGTCGCTCACCGCGTCGAGCGAGTTGGCCATCGGGCGGTCGAAACCGAGCGTCGCCGCGGTCGCATGACGGTCGATCGGAAACGACGTGCCGGCGAGCGCGGCAGCGCCCAACGGGCATTCGTTCATGCGAGCGCGGGCATCCCGGAACCGGCTGGCATCGCGCCCCAGCATCTCGACATAGGCCATCATGTGGTGGCCCCAGGTCACCGGTTGCGCGGTCTGAAGGTGGGTGAAGCCCGGCATCACCCAGTCGGCCCCAGCCTCGGCCTGTCCGAGCAGCGCCTTCTGGAGCGCCCCGACCCCCTCGATCGCCGCATCGCACTGGTCGCGCACCCAGAGCCGGAAGTCGGTCGCGACCTGGTCGTTGCGCGAGCGGGCCGTGTGCAGCCGGCCGGCCGGTTCGCCGATCAGTGTCTTCAACCGGGCCTCCACATTCATGTGGATGTCCTCCAGCGCCGTCGAGAACTCGAAACGCCCGCCCTCGATCTCTGACAAGACCGTGAGCAGCCCTTCCCGGATCGCCTGCGCATCGCTATCGGTGATGATGCCTTGCGCTGCCAGCATCGCGGCGTGGGCGCGGGAGCCTTCGATGTCCTGACGGGCGAGCCGGCGGTCGAAACCGATGGAGGCGTTGATCGCTTCCATGATCGCGTCTGGTCCGGCGGCAAAGCGCCCGCCCCACATCTTGTTGGCGGCCTGTTGGGAAGCATCGGTCATGGATCGGACCTCGGAGGAATGAGATGAAGCACTTGTTGGCCGCAGTGGTCTATACGGGCGCCGCGCTGTTGGCAAACCCGGGACTGGCAGACATGGCCGCCGTGGAGGCGCTGCGTGACGGCACGATGAAGAAGCTGGTGTTCCACGACGAGCCGCAACCGGTTCCCGCGACCACCTTCATCGATGTGACCGAGGCGCCGATCAGCCTGGAGGAGATGCGCGGCGAGTGGCTGGTCGTAAACTTTTGGGCCACGTGGTGCGCCCCCTGCCGCAAGGAGATGCCGACGCTGGCCAACCTGCAGACACATTTCGAAGGCGCGCCGGTCGAAGTCGTCACCATCGCCACGGGGCGGAACGCGCCCGAGGGCATTCGCCGGTTCTTCGAGGAGATCGGCGTGGACAACCTCCCCCAGCACCGCGACCCCAAACAGGCACTGGCGCGCGAAATGGGCGTCCTCGGCCTGCCGATCACCGTGATCATCGACCCAGACGGCCGCGAGGTCGCCCGCCTGCGCGGCGATGCGGAATGGGACAGCGACAGCGCCGTGGCCATTCTCGAAGCGCTGTCCAGCGGATCCTGACCGTCCTGACCGTCCTGACTGCCGCGCGCGGAAGCGCGCGGCCCGGCCCAACCGCCGGCGATGCATCGCAAGATGCAGCGCCAGCGGGCGGGAGCCCTCCCCGACCGCCGAGACCTGGCAGCATAGGGGGCTGCAAGGACCGGCAGAAAAGACACATTCATGCGCAATCCAGAGGTGACCCGTTTGCCGTTGCGTGTCGATTGCCTCAAATCGTGAGGACACTGCAGGCAGGACTCAATGTTCGACGCACAGCCATACGCCGGCGCCTCCCCCCACCGCGGTTTCAACACACCCGACCCCGCCGGCCGGACCTCCATCGGGGAGCGTTCACTCACCGTTCACGAAGGGCAAGGGTAGAGCCATGCCCTGCCGCCACCGGATCTTCGAGGACCTCCGGCTGATCGCAATTCGCTACGATGGACATGTCACGCTCGAGGAACACCGCGCGCTCGAGATGAGCATCGTTGGCGATCCGGCCTTCCGGGTCGATCTCCTGCGCCTGTCCGATTGCTCGCGGCTGACCGAAACAGACCTCGGCCTTACCGACTTCATGCCGTTCCTGGACCGTCTGCAGGCCCGGGCCGCCGGCATGGAGGGCCGGGCTCGGTGGGCGCTCTTCGCTCCCACAGATCTCTCTTTCGGCATGGCCCACATCTGGCAATCCCTGCTGGAAACCTGTCCCGCCTTCGACGTGCGGATCTTCGCCGACGTGCGCGAAATTCTGGACTTCCTCGATCTCGACCGGCCGGGAATGGCTGAGCGGCTCGAGCTGGATGAGAGCGCCGGCTGCCCCTGATTGGTCCGAACGCGAGTCGGGTTCAGCGCTCGAGTTCTCCGCCGGCAGCCGACCATGCCGAGATTGGGCCGAGGTCATAAACCGTCTCATGGCCGAGTTTGCGAAGCATCTTGCCCGCAAGCCCCGAGCGAGCCCCGGTGGCGCAGTAGAGGATCACCGGCGCGCCGCGCTTCAGGGCCGGTTGGCAGTGCGGACTGTTGGGATCGGCCCTGCGTTCCAGCGCGGAGACCGGCACGTTGATAGCCCCTTTCGCCCGGCCACCCTGTTCGAGCTCGGAGGGTTCGCGCACATCGACCAGGACGGCATTTCCGGCCTTCACCATAGCGACCGCCGCCGCGCCATCGAGCGGCTCAGCCTTGGGGCTGAAGGGATTGAAGAGTGTCAGGAGCATCCGTGTTCCGCAGTCACATAAGACTTTTGGAATATATTCTCCTGCCATCGCCCGGCGCAAGCGAAATGCGTCAGCGCGCTGCCTGTGCCACCCTGTCGTGGCTTGGGCAGGTAACCAGATGGTCGTTCACCATGCCGGTGGCTTGCATGAAGGCGTAGATGATGGTCGGCCCGCAAAACCGGAAGCCCTCCGCCTTCAGGTCCCGCGAGATGCGTTGCGATAGCGCGGTCTGCGCCGGAACCTCGGTCATGGTCGCGAAACGGTTCTGGATCGGCGCGCCGCCGACGCGATCCCACAGGAATGCGGAAAAGCCCTCGCGGGACTCGATCTCCAGATAGGCCCGGGCGTTGCCGATCGTCGCCTCGATCTTGCCCCTGTGGCGCACGATACCCGGATCGGCCAGCAGCCGCTCCACCTCGTCCTCGCCCCAATCGGCAATCACCTCGGGCTGAAAACCGGCAAAGGCCATCCGGAAATTCTCCCGCTTTTTCAGGATCGTGATCCAGGACAGGCCAGCCTGGAACCCGTCGAGGATCAGCTTCTCCCAGAGCGCACGCGAATCGTACTCCGGAACGCCCCATTCCGTGTCGTGGTAGTCCACGTAGATCGGTTCGCTCCCGACCCAGCCACACCGTTCACCCATCCGGCCCTCCGCAGCGTTTCCCGACAAATGATGCAAAATGCGAAGCTTTACCAGTTGTTCAGGCCCCGGCGCTGAAATGGGGCGGAATGAAGAGCGGAGTCGCGCATGCAGCCTGAAGAGGACTTGGAAAAGATCGGTCGTGTCGGGATCGAGGGGCAGGCCAATCCGCTCGCCTTTGCCATTGCTCAAAGGGACAGGGACATCCTGTCGATGGTGCGCCGCTCGCTTGACCGTGGCAATGTCCTGCTCGCCTACCAGCCGGTGGTGGACGCGCGGCACCCCGACCGCACGGCCTTCTACGAAGGGCTGATCCGGGTGATCGACGACACCGGCCGAATCATTCCCGCCTACGAGTTCATGGAGGCCTGCGAATCGCACGAAATCGGCCGCATCATCGATTGCCTTGCACTGGAATTCGGGCTGAAAGCCCTCGCCTGCGCCCCGTCACTGCGACTCGCCGTCAACATGTCGGCCCGCTCGATCGGCTATCCGCGCTGGATGGAAACGCTGGAGCGCGGACTTGCCGCCGCGCCCACCATCGGAGAGCGCCTGATCGTGGAAATCACCGAATCCTCCGCAATCCTGATGCCCGACATCACCATGGTCTTCATGCAGCGGCTACAGGATCGCGGCGTGGCCTTCGCACTGGACGATTTCGGCGCTGGCTACACCGCATTCCGATACCTTCGGGATCTCGATTTCGACATCGTCAAGATCGCCGGGGAGTTCATCACCGGCATCCACGACAATCCCGACAACCGGGTCATGACCAGTGCGCTGGTCTCCATCGCCCGCCAGTTCGACATGCTGACCGTCGCCGAAGCGGTTGAAAGCGCGGCGGAGGCGCGGCTGCTGACCGAGATCGGGGTGGACTGCCTGCAAGGCTTCTATTTCGGCGTCCCCTCCACCCGCCCGCGCTGGCCGGAGTTCCCGCAGAGCCTGCGTTCGGCCGGGTAGGTTCCTCCAATTAAGCCGCCAACCTCAAAGGGCCGGCGGCACATTGCCGATCCATGCCCCGCGCCCGGGTTTCTGCAGGGGTGGGACACCCTGTCCGTTGCCTATTGCAAGAGGTTCCCCTTACCGGTTTCTTGGAGCGGGGAGAGGGAGACGGCCAGCACGGCCGTCCGACCCCGAGAGGATGACTTTAAGAGGAGCCATCATGACCAACGTCGTTATCGCATCGGCCGGCCGCACTGCCGTCGGAAGTTTTCTGGGGTCTTTTGCCAACACGCCAGCCCATGACCTCGGAGCCACTGTCCTGAAGGCCGTTGTCGAGCGCGCCGGGGTGGATCCCTCGGAGGTCTCCGAGACCATTCTCGGGCAGGTCCTGACCGCAGCCCAGGGTCAGAACCCGGCCCGCCAAGCCCATATCAACGCCGGCTTCCCGCAGGAATCGGCCGCCTGGGGCATCAACCAGGTCTGCGGCTCGGGCCTGCGCACCGTGGCGCTCGCCGCCCAGCACATCATGCTCGGCGATGCCTCGATCGTTGCCGCCGGCGGACAGGAAAGCATGTCGCTCAGCCCCCACGCCGCGCCGCTGCGCCAGGGCCAGAAAATGGGCGACATGAAATACATCGATACCATGATCAAGGACGGTCTATGGGATGCCTTCAACGGCTACCACATGGGCCAAACGGCCGAGAACGTGGCCGAGAAGTGGCAGATCTCCCGCGACATGCAGGACGAATTCGCCGTCGCCTCGCAGAATAAGGCCGAGGCCGCACAGGCCGCCGGCAAGTTCGCCGACGAGATCGTTCCCTTCACCGTGAAGACCCGCAAGGGCGACATCGTCGTCGACAGCGACGAGTACATCCGCAAGGGCGCCACGATCGAAGCAATGCAGAAGCTGCGCCCTGCCTTCATGAAGGACGGCACCGTGACGGCGGCCAACGCCTCGGGCATCAACGACGGTGCCGCCGCCGTGCTTTGCATGTCCGCCGACGAAGCGGAGAAGCGCGGCATCGAGCCGCTCGCCCGCATCGCCTCCTACGCCACCGCCGGGCTCGACCCGTCGATCATGGGCGTCGGGCCGATCTATGCCTCGCGCAAGGCGCTCGAGAAGGCAGGTTGGTCGGTCTCCGATCTTGACCTCGTGGAGGCCAACGAGGCTTTCGCCGCGCAGGCCTGTGCGGTGAACAAGGACATGGGCTGGGATCCCTCGATCGTGAACGTGAACGGCGGCGCCATCGCCATCGGCCACCCGATCGGCGCCTCGGGCTGCCGCGTTCTGAACACCCTGCTCTTCGAGATGAAGCGCCGCGACGCCAAGAAGGGCCTCGCCACGCTCTGCATCGGCGGCGGCATGGGCGTGGCGCTCTGCGTCGAACGCCCCTGACCTTTCCGCCCCGCTGAACACGAGAGTCGAGGGGCGCCGCCATGGCGCCCCTTTCTTCTGACGCCCGCCGATCACCCCTTGATGCGGAGGTCGCCGTGCGCAACATTGTTGCTCAGGGAGAGCCTGCGCAATTTGCAGTGTTACAAGATATTTACGCCAGAGTGGAGGGAACCATGGCAAGAGTTGCAGTCGTCACCGGGGGGACTCGCGGAATTGGAGCCGCGATCTCGAAAGGGCTGAAAGACGCCGGATACCTCGTCGCCGCGAACTTCGGCGGCAACGAGGAAGCCGCCGCCATGTTCTCCGAGGAGACAGGCATCAAGACGTACAAGTGGTCGGTCGCCGATTACGAGGGCTGCGAGAACGGCATCAAGCAGGTCGAAGCCGACCTCGGCCCGGTCGACGTTCTTGTCAACAACGCGGGCATCACGCGGGACGCGATGTTCCACCGGATGACCGTGCAGCAGTGGAACGACGTGATCGACACCAACCTTCACGGCGTCTTCAACATGACCCACCCGGTCTATCCCGGCATGCGCGAGCGCAAGTGGGGGCGGATCATCAACATCTCCTCGATCAACGGCCAGAAGGGCCAGGCTGGGCAGACGAACTACTCCGCCTCCAAGGCCGGTGACCTCGGCTTCACCAAGGCGCTGGCCCAGGAAGGCGCGCGCTTCGGCGTCACCGTCAACGCGATCTGCCCAGGCTACATCGCGACCGAGATGGTGAAGGCCATCGACGAGAAGATCCTGAACGAGAAGATCATCCCGCAGATCCCCGTAGGCCGCCTCGGCGAGCCCGAAGAGATCGCCCGCGCCGTGGTCTTCCTCGCCTCCGAAGACGCCGGCTTCATCACCGGCTCGACCCTGTCCGCCAACGGCGGCCAGTTCTTCGTCTGATCGGCACCGGACCCAGCACGAGACCCTCCGTCGGCCTGCCCGGCGGAGGGTTTCTTGTTTCTGACATCACGATGCTTGACGCACGCGTGTCGATCCTGCACGAGGCGCCATGACCCGCTCCAACGCCACCGGCATCGGTTTCGTCGCCGTCCTGCTCTGGGCGCTCCTCGCATTGTTCACAGTGGGCAGCGCGCCGGTTCCGCCGTTGCAGCTCACCGCGATGAGCTTTGCCATCGGTGGCGCGATCGGCGTGGTCTGGACCTTGGCGGCGGGCGGGCTGCACAGGCTGCGCGGCGTGAGCTGGAAGGTCTATGCCTTCGGCACCACGGGGCTTTTCGGCTATCACCTGTTCTACTTCTCCGCCCTGCGGCTGGCCCCGCCGGCGCAGGCCGGGTTGATCGCCTATCTCTGGCCCCTGCTGATCGTGCTGATGTCCGGGCTGCTGCCCGGCGAACGGCTGCGCGCGGGGCATCTCCTGGGCGGCGCACTCGGGTTCGCTGGCGCGGCGCTGATCATCCTCGGAGACGGTGCCGGCCTCAGCGGCACGGCCCTGCCCGGCTATGGCATGGCGCTGCTCTGCGCCTTCTTCTGGTCCGGCTACTCGGTCTTGTCGCGGCGGATCGGAGACGCGCCGACCGAGACGGTCGCGGTCTTCTGCCTGGCGACCGCGCTGCTCTCCGGCATCGCGCATCTTGCGCTGGAGGAGACCGTCCTGCCCGCCACGCCGCTCGCCTGGGCAAGCGTCATCGCCCTCGGCCTCGGGCCGGTGGGACTGGCGTTCTATGTCTGGGATATCGGGGTGAAGCGTGGGGATATCCAGCTTCTGGGAGTTGCGAGCTATGCCGCGCCGCTGCTCTCGACCCTGGCGCTGTTGCTTGCCGGTCTGGCTGCGCCGACGCCAAAACTTCTGGTGGCGGCGGCACTGATCACAGGGGGCGCGGTGCTGGCCGCGATGGCCAGCCGCCGCGCCGAAAAGGACGTCACACAGCGCTCAGCCGCGTGATCTCTTCCTTGATTCGGAGTTTCTGCTTCTTCAGTTCTACGATTTCGAGGTCGTCGGAGCCGGGAGACTGCTGAACTTGTTCCACCTTGGCCGAAAGTGCGGCGTGCTTCTTGCGAAGTTCCGCAACGCGGGCGGATTCGGGCATGATAGATTTCTCCTCTGAAGCTAAGGTCAGGGCTCAAGTGCAGCACGAAACATTTCGGTTGTCACGCCGAACCGGCATCGAATGAAAATATTTTGAGACGCCTCTGTAACGATCAGACGACAATGCCTATATGGCCACCTCTGAGAACCCCGGAAGGGCAGCTCCGTCACGCAGGACAGCGGTGAGAGCCGGCGTGTAATCGTCCCCGTCTCGCTGATGTTCCGCCCCTTGGTGAACGATCAGCGGCGCATGAAGCCGAAGCGGCGCGCGCCCACCCTTTCGAGCGCGCAGCAGAAGAAGGCGGGCGTCCCGCCCCTGGCGGGGTGACAGAGGCTGGATCTGGACCGAGCCGAGCTCCCGCAATCCCGACAGCAAATCGTTAAGGCGTTCGACGCGATGGATCATGGTGAGCCATCCGCCCGGCACCAAACGACGCGAGGCGACGTCCAGCCAGATCTCCAGCGGAGTTTCCTCCCCCATCGCCGCCTCCCGCGCGGCATGGCCCGAGGCATGGGAGGCGCTGCGCAGGAAATAGGGCGGGTTGGCGATGACGTGGTCGAACCCGCGTCGCCGAAGCGAGGCCGGCAGGTCGGCCAGGTCCGCGGTCACGATGTCGAGAGAGGCGGAGGCGACGCGGGCGTTCAGGCGGGCGATCTCGGCGATCTCCGGTTGACGTTCGACACCGGTGAGTTGCAGGCCGGGCACCCGCGCTGACAGGCAGAGCGAGGCCGTTCCGACGCCGCACCCCAGTTCCAGCACCGTCTCGCCCGCCTTTGCCGGGCAGGCCGCGGCCAGCAAAACCGGGTCGATCCCGGCCCGGTAACCCTTTTTCGGTTGGGAAATGGAGATTCGACCGCCCAGATAGGCGTCGCAGGTCAGCGCGTCGTCCACCTCAGCGATCCTCGGTGACGGGCAGTTGGTTGTCCCGAAGCACCGCCCGCGCCATGAACAGATCGCTGTCCAGAACCATCAACCTGCGAGGAAGAATCCCGATCGACCCTTCCAGGACGCTCATATGGACGTCCATTTCGAACCAGTCTATATCCTCCCCATCGAGGAGGGATTTCGCCAGCGCGATGACAGTCGGGTCGGTGGTGCGTAAAACCTCTTTCATGAAATGGACTTAAGCAAAGCCCCATCCGGCTGTCGAGACGGGGTGACGAGACCGTGATGAGCCTGGACGACGCCTCCCAGAAACCGCACGACCGGCTTGCCCGGGTGCTGGCCGACGACATGGAGCGCGTGAACGCGCTGATCCGGGCGCGGATGGCCTCCGAACACGCTCCCCGTATCCCGGAAGTCACGGCTCACCTGGTCGAGGCGGGCGGCAAGCGGCTGCGCCCGATGCTGACGCTCGCGGCGGCGCGGATGTGCGGGTATTCCGGCGAGAACCATGTGAAGCTGGCGGCCACCGTGGAGTTCATCCACACCGCGACGCTGCTGCATGACGACGTGGTCGACGAGAGCGCCCAGCGGCGCGGCCGGCCGACGGCGAACCTGCTGTGGGACAACAAGTCCTCGGTGCTGGTGGGCGACTACCTGTTTGCCCGCTCCTTCCAGTTGATGGTCGAGACCGATAGTCTGCGGGTGATGGACATCCTCGCCAATGCCTCCGCCACCATCGCCGAGGGCGAAGTGCTGCAACTGACTGCCGCGCAAAACCTGGCGACCGACGAGAACGTCTATCTGCAGGTGATCCGCGGCAAGACCGCTGCGCTCTTTGCCGCCGCCTGCGAGGTTGGCGGGGTGACCGCCGGCGTCGACGAGGAGAAGATCGCGGCGCTGCGGGCCTACGGAGACGCGCTCGGGATCAGTTTCCAGATCGTCGACGACCTGTTGGATTACGATGGCGACAGCTCCACGACCGGCAAGAACGTGGGCGACGATTTCCGCGAGCGCAAGCTGACGATGCCGGTCATCAAGGCGGTGGCGAAGGCAGATGCCGAAGAGCGCGCATTCTGGGAGCGGGTGATCGAGAAGGGCCGCCAGGAAGAGGGCGACCTGGAGCATGCACTGTCGCTGCTGGCCCGCCACGAGACGCTGGAGGAGACCCGGCAAGAGGCGCTTCGCTGGGCGGAAGAGGCCAAGCAGGCGCTAACGCTGTTCCCGGAAAGCGAACTGCGCGAGATGCTGCTGGACCTGGCCGATTACGTCGTCGCGCGGGTGCGCTGATCGCCCCCGGCCCTGCGGGCCGCGCCTCCGGCGGGGGGTATTTTCACCAAGAAGATGATGCTGCTCAGGCGAACGTGCAATCGGCCGTCCACCAGTCAGGGTGGCTGGCGCGAAGTTGCGTGGCGGCAGAGCTGGCAGTCACGGCATCGGGGAAGATCGCGAAACAGGTAGCGCCCGAGCCTGACATTCGGGCTATCAGACAGCCGTCGATCTGACGGAGCGCAGCCAGGACGGTGGCGATCCGGGGCTGGAGGGCCATCGCGGGTGGTTCGAGGTCATTGCGTTGCGTCTTCAGCCAGCCGGCGAGGTCGCCGGGCCTTCGGAGGCCGGACGGCACGGCCTCCATGGCCGGGTTCTCCCGGCTCTCCAGCGCGGCAAAAACCGCAGGCGTGGAGACGCCGACGCCGGGGTTGACCAGCACCGCGGGCAGCGGCGGCAACCTAGGGACAGGCGAGAGGCGTTCGCCGATGCCTTCCATGCGCACCGGACGGCCTACGAGGCAGACCGGCACATCGGCGCCGAGGCCGAGGATCGCCTCCGGCTTCGGCAGGGTCTGACCGGTCAGGCGCTGCAGCGCCCGCAGGGTCGCCGCCGCGTCGGCCGAGCCGCCCCCGATTCCGGACGCGGCGGGCAGGTGCTTGTCCAGGGTGATTTCGGCGGCCACGTTGTCGAAGAGCGTCGCAGCGCGCAGCACGAGGTTGGACTTGTCCGTCGGCACGCCCTCGGAGCGGGGGCCGGTGACGTTGAAATTCAGCGCCTCCGCAGGCCTGGCGGTAACCAGGTCGCCGTGATCGGCGAAGACGACGAGGCTGTCGAGCGTGTGGTAGCCGTCCGCGCGGCGGCCGGTGACGTGAAGGGCGAGGTTGACCTTGGCGCGGGCGGCTTCCTCAACCGTCTTCATTTGCGACGGACAGCGGCTCTGCGCCTTCCTCCGCCAGGACCGCGTCCAGCCCCACCTCGAGCTTGCGGCGGATGCGCTCGGCCTCCTCCGGCTCCGGCTCGAAGGACAGCGCCCGGTGCCACTGGAACCGGGCCTCGATGCGACGGCCAACGGCCCAATAGGCGTCGCCGAGGTGGTCGTTGACGATCGGGTCCACCGCCATCAGCTCGGCGGCGCGTTCGAGGTGGATCACCGCTTCATCATACTTGCCGAGCCGGTAAAGAACCCAGCCGAGAGAGTCGGTGATGTAGCCGCTACCCGGCTCCGCCGCGACGGCCTCCTCGATCATCTCAAGCGCCTCGTCGAGATTGGTCTGCATCTCCACGAAGGAATAGCCGAGGTAGTTCAGCACCTGCGGCTGGCCTGGGTTGAGCTCAAGAGCCTTGCGGAAATCGGCTTCGGCCAGTTCCCAGCGTTTCTCGCGCTCGTGGGTGATGGCACGGGCGTAATAGACGATCCACTGGCCGGGCTCGTCCTGTTCGAAGAGCGAGACGGCGGCATCGTAGGCCTTGCTGGCCTCTTCGTAGCGCTCCTCGCCGCGCAGGGCATCGCCGAGGGTGACGTGTACGATCGGCAGGTTGCCGCGAACCTCCGCCAGTTGCTTCAGGACATCGATCGCCTCTTCGGGCCGCCCGGAGCGGCGCAGCGCGTCGGCGCGGCCAATCTCCGCAACGTGGAAGCCGGCATCATCGCTCGAAACCCGGTTGTAAGCCTGGGTCGCAAGCTCGTACTGGCCTTGGGATTCCAGCAGGTTGGCGCTCAGTAGGATGGCATCAACATGGTCGGGGCGCAGGTATTCGGCGATCCGGGTGTAGAGCAGCGTGTAGCTGTCGGCCGCCTCGCCCTCCAGCGCGCCGGCGACCGTGTAGAACACCTCGGCCAGTCCGTCGCGCACGTTGCGGACCTGTGTGAAGGGCACGGTCTCGCCCGCTTCCAGCTGTTCGACCAGCTTCTCGAGGCCAGGATCGAGATCGCTGCCAAAACCGACCTCGATCAACTGAAGGGCAGCGCTGTTGCGGTCAAGCTGGCTCAGCACCTGCGCATGGGCGAAGGCGCCACGGCGGGTGAGCCGAAGAGGCGCGCCGGCGGCACCGGAGAAGATGACTTCCGCCTTCTCGAAATCCCCGGCCAGGGCGAGCGCCAGTGCCTTGTGATAAAGCGCAAAGGAATCGAGCCCGGTGGTCTCGGCGGCGGCGTCGAATTCGGCCATCGCGGCGTCCGACTCGCCCTCGCCCATCAGGCTCCAGGCCTTTACCAGGCCGTCCACGAGCGGGCCGACGGAAAGGTCGGTCGAAACGCCATCGATCACATCGCGGTAGCGCGCATCGCCGAGCAGATCGGCCATCACCACCATGCTGGCCATCTGACTGTCGACCCCGAGTTCCTGCATCTGCCGGGCGATGGTCACGGCGGCGTCAATCCGACCAAGGCCGGTAAAGGCCAGAAGCGCGTTTTCCTGAAGAGCGGGGTTGTTCCGGTCCCTGGCAAGGGCGCGGGTGTAGTAATCCGCAGCCGCGGTATAGTCGCTGTGATAACTTGCGTGCCGCGCGGCAAGATAGGATCCGGCAAACCCGCTTCCGAGGGTTTCCGCGCCGGCGGACAGCGGCAGCGACGCGGTCAGGCTGATGGCGAGCGACAGGCAGAGGGGACGGAGCAGGGGCAAGAGCGGCCTCATGTTCATTGGGTAAGACGAAGCCTACCCGCGCCCGTGGGATGAAACAATACGGGGGCAGCGCCTGCGACCCCCGCATTCCCCTTGCCTGACGGCATCGTGAGCGGCATTTCGCGCCCGGCGCCCGGAAAGGCGCCGACGTGAGGCTTACATGTTGGGATAATTCGGCCCGTCGCCGCCCTGCGGTACGGTCCAGGTGATGTTCTGGGCCGGGTCCTTGATGTCGCAGGTCTTGCAGTGCACGCAGTTCTGGAAATTGATGACGAAGCGCGGCTGCTTGCCCTCTTCCTCGACGAACTCGTAGACGCCGGCCGGGCAATAGCGGGCAGAGGGGCCTGCGTACTTGCCCAGGTCCACCTTCACCGGCACGTCCGGATCGGCGAGCTTCAGGTGGCAGGGCTGGCTTTCCTCGTGGTTGGTCATCGCGAAGGAAACGTTCGTCAGCCGGTCGAAGGAGAGCACGCCGTCGGGCTTGGGATACTCGATCGGCCGGAACTCCCGGGCGTCGCGCGTGGCGGCGGCGTCGGTCTTGCCGTGCTTCATGGTGCCGAACGGATTCCAGCCGGTCTTGGAGCCGAGCCACATGTCGAGGCCGCCGAGCGTCAGGCCGCCGACCAGCCCGAACTTCGACCAGAGCGGCTTCACGTTGCGCACCGGCTTCAGGTCCTGCCCAACCGGGCCGGAGCGAAGCGCGTCGTTGTAATCGGCCAACTCGTCTCCCCCGCGGCCCGCGCCGATCGCCGCGAAGGCCGCTTCGGCCGCCGCCTTACCCGAATGCATCGCGTTGTGAATGCCCTTGATCCGCGGCACGTTGATTAGGCCGGCGGAGCAGCCCAGCAGGACGCCGCCGGGGAAGGCGCTTTTCGGGATCGACTGGAAGCCGCCCTCGGAGATCGCCCGCGCGCCATAGGCCACGCGCTTGCCGCCCTTCAGCAGCTCGGCCACCATCGGGTGGTGCTTGAACCGCTGGAATTCCATGTAGGGGAAGAGGTACGGGTTAGCGTAGTTCAGGTGCACGACGAAACCGACGCAGACCTGGTTGTTCTCCATGTGGTAGATGAACGACCCACCCCCGGCGTTGGAGCCGAGCGGCCAACCCATCGTGTGGGTGACCGTGCCTTCGCGGTGCTTGGCCGGGTCGATCTCCCAGATCTCCTTCATGCCAAGGCCGAACTTCGGCACGTCGCAATCGGCATCGAGCGCATATTTCGCGATGATCTCCTTGGCCAGCGACCCGCGCACGCCTTCCGAGATGAACACATACTTGCCGTTGAGCACCATGCCCGGCTCGTAGCCCGGCCCCGGGGTCCCGTCGGCGTTCTTGCCGAACTCACCGGCGACGACGCCTTTGACCTCGCCGTTCTCGCCATAGACCAGCTCGGAGCAGGCCATGCCGGGGAAGATCTCGACGCCCAGTTCCTCCGCCTGCTCGGCCATCCAGCGGCAGACATTGGCGAGGCTGACAATGTAGCAATGATGGTTGTCCATCAGCGGCGGCATCATCATGTTGGGCAGCCGGATGCCCCCGCCCTCGCCCAGCACGTAGAACTCGTCGCGCTTGACCCGGGTCCGGAGCGGCGCCCCACGTTCCTTCCAATCGGGAATGAGCGCATCCAGCCCAGCCGGGTCCATCACGGCGCCGGAGACGATATGCGCCCCGACCTCCGAGCCCTTCTCCAGCACCACGACGTTCAGCTCCGGATCCAGCTGCTTCAGACGAATCGCGGCAGACAATCCCGAGGGCCCCGCGCCCACGATAACGACATCGTAGTCCATCGCTTCGCGTTCGATTTCGCTCATGTCTCTTCCCGCTTCTGGCTCTGGTTCGCTTGAAATCTGGTGTTCGCCATGCGTAGCGGACAGGAAACTTCGCCGTCAATTGAAACGCGGCATCACATTGCCGCAGGGCAGCGAAGGATCGCTGCGTCACATCCCTGCGCCCGCGCCCGTGCGATCCGTCTGCGCCTCACTCCCGCGTGGCGACCCCGGGGGGCGGTGACCGCAGCAGTTCCAGGACATGCTGCATCATCAGCTTGCCGAAGGCGGCGTTGCCATGATGCGCGTCATCGGCCCGTTCCGCCCGAAACTCCTGTTTCATGAAGCCGTCCGCGTCGCGGCACGCGGTCGGGATATCCACCGCCTCGATTCCTCGCCTTTCGAGCTGGTGCAGAACCTCGGAGCGATGCAGACGTTCGATGCGCAACGCTTGCGCAGCCCCCAGTTCGGAAACCAGCGGATAGTCCCGAAAGGTCCCGGGTGCAGAGACCGCGAAGACCCTGTAGCCAGCCGCCTTCAGCAGGTCACACAGTTGCAGGACATACGTCTGGTCCTGGCGGGACAGTTCACGGAAAAGGGACTCCGATATCGCCTGCCGCCCCGGGATAAATTCCCCGACGCAATATCCGCCCCGCAGGATCGAGCGCATGATGCGAGACGGGTGGAACAGCATCGACAAGCCGATGGCGTGGTAGACACCGGGTTCCGGCGGGATGCGCTCCATGTATTCGCGGAACTCCGGCTCCACGACCTCGGCGTAGCCGTCCATGGGCCGGAAGAAGGGGGTGGCCAGAAGGCGGCCCGTGCCGAGGCCCTGCACCTTGATGCGCAGTCCGTCGTCCACGGCCTCTTCGTCCTGCAAGCTGCGAAGCCCCGCCGACAGGCGCCGGGTGTGAGAATCGCCGATGATCAGGACCTTCACTCTTTCGCCTCGCCGAATTCCGCCAGCAGTTCCTCGTCGCAGAGGATGCGTTCCAACCGCTCTTCCTCGCTCATCGCCTCCCCGCTGCCCTTGCCCGACGCCTCCGGCTCGCCCGTTGTCCCGGAGCAGGCCGCTTTCGCCGCGTTGCGAGCCGAAAGCGGGGCGTGCTCGGCAAAGAAGATGTCCATGACGTGGTTCACCCCGTGAGCGGACACCTCCCGCATGTCGGGGTTGAAGAACTGTCCCCGCATGAAGGGCGAGGAGATGATCTCGTAAGACGGGAAGTAATCCACGAATTTCATGCCGCCCGCCAACCTGCCGGCCGCCGCCCGGAGCGCGGATTTGGAGTACATGGTGGCCACGGCGACATTGTCGTTGGTGGCGGTGGCCATCAGGGGCACCGGGCTGACCGTCAGGATGAACCGCATCTTCGGGTTCACCGATCGCACAAGCTTGATGAACTCCTGCATGTCCCTGTGGATTTCCCCGGGGCTGAGGTTTTGAAAGACGTGGCGATCCTCGGAGAAGGTGCCGCCGGCCGTGCCCGGGCACAGCGGGAAGGCCGCGCCGTCCTCCTTCGACAGCCAGGTCTCCGTGAGGCCCATCGTGAAGACGAAGAGGTCGGATTTGCGAAGGATCTCGGCCACGCATTCCAGGTGGCTGGCCCGCAGCGCCTCCATTTCGGCGACCGAGCCGAACGGTTCCGGCTCGATCGTCGGGCGGAACGGGTCCACGACGCCGTCGCCCTTCAACCATGCGGGTTCGGCGGGCTTCCATTGTCCGAGGGCGCGCTGAAACAACTGCAGCAATTGGCGCGAGGTATAGACGTTGCCGTAACGCGCCGAATACATGCCGTAGCCGTAATCGAGGCGCCGGTCCGCCGAAAGAGCCTCGGGCGCAGGTTCGGTATCGACGACCGAGAAGCCCCGCGCGCGCAGGTTGCGCCCGATATGCTGCGCAAAGCAGCTACCCGCGGTCGCGACACGCATCTTGTCGATGGAAAATTTCTTGCTGTACCAACCCTCCACATCGAGCGGATGCACGCCGGAGACCGTGCGTTTCCAGAACGCCTTCGGTGGCTGGGATCGGTAGGGATGGTCGGTCTTCGTCACCGCGGCCTCGTCGGGAGTTCGTTGGACAGGGTATCGGATTGTCCGTACCAACAGAATCCCTGGCGCGCTATGGGTCAAGCAGGTCTTGCGCAGCCTGTTTTGACCTGCATCCGCTCTTGACTTTCGACAGGCCGCTTGGGTTAAGGGCCATTAGCCCAATCCCCACAATCCAAGCCGTGCAGGGAAAGAATGGAAAAGATACCTATGACCCGCGCGGGTTTTGCCGCGCTGGACGCAGAACTGAAATCGCTCAAGAGCGTCGATCGCCCCGCGATCATTCGTGCGATCGCAGAGGCGCGCGAGCATGGTGACCTCTCCGAAAACGCCGAATACCATTCGGCGCGCGAGAAGCAGAGCTTCATCGAGGGCAGGATCAAGGAACTCGAAAGCGTCATCTCGCTGGCCAACGTGATCGATCCGTCGACGTTGTCGGGGCCGATCAAGTTCGGCGCCACGGTGACGATCGTCGACGAGGACACTGACGAGGAGAAGACCTACCAGATCGTGGGCGAGCCCGAAGCCGACCTGGAAAAGGGCCTTCTGAACATCAAGTCGCCCATCGCGCGTGCCCTGATCGGAAAGGACGCGGGCGATTCCATCGAAGTTCGCACACCCGGCGGCGAAAAGAGCTATGAGGTACTCAGCATCAAGTATGTCTGAGTCGGATAGTTCCTGCTGATGAACTCGAGGTTGGCTCCAAAACGCTCCAACAAGGCCGAGACCGCCGCGAACAGCGAGGGGCTCGACAGTGCCGACTGGATCGCACTTGGCCTGAGCGCCCTGTGGCTGTTCGGGGCCGGGGTGTTCTTCCTCGTGCTGCCGCAGCCGGAAACGCCGGGCACGGGCGCCGACCCGGTCCGGATCATCATGACGGTGCTCGCGATCTTCCTGCCGGTGGCGCTGATCCTTGTCGGCGCCGCAGCGGCCAAGAGCGCGCGGCTCATGCGCGAGGAGAGCGCCCGTCTGCAGGCGGCGATCGACGCGATGCGCCATGCCTATGTCGACCAGGCGGAGCGCCAGCCCAACGGCATCCGCCAGCCGCTGGAGCAGAAGCTCGACGAGATCGTCCGGGTTCAGAAGAAGACCGAGGCGGCGCTGGCGCATCTGACCGCGGTGAACGCCCGCATGACTGCCGCGAGCCTTGCCGGCTCCGGCGAGCGCGAGGCCCTGAGCGGGCCGAAGAAACCGACCGGCAAACCCGAGCTGGACCAGCCTTCGCTGGCGCTCGGCTCGATGCCGGAGGAGAACGCCCCGCCCCTGACCGCCGCGGATTTTATCAAGGCACTGAACTTCCCCGAGACCGAAGCCGACAAGGAAGGCTTCCGGGCCCTGCGGATGGCGTTGAAGGACCCGATGGCCGGGCCGCTGGTGCGCTCTGCGCAGGACGTGCTGACGCTCTTGGCCGAAGACCGCATCTACATGGACGATCTCGCCCCCGACCGGGCCCGACCGGAGATCTGGCGCAAGTTCGCGCAGGGCGAACGTGGCCGTGCGGTGGCGGCGCTTGGTGGCGTGCGCGACCGCTCCAGCCTGGCGCTCACCGCCGGTCGGATGCGGCAGGACCCGGTGTTCCGCGACAGCGCGCACCATTTTCTGCGCCGCTTCGACTCGACCTTCGCGAGCTTCGAAAAGGAAGCCACCGACGCCGAGGTCGCGGCCTTCGCCGAGACCCGCAGCGCCCGCGCCTTCATGCTGCTCGGCCGCGTCTCGGGCACCTTCGACTGAGGATCAGCGCGGCGACAGCTCCAGCCGCATCGTTGTGGCGTGGTGGAACCCGTAGAGCACCGAGAGCAGCCCCGACTCGATCCGCCCCGCGGGGCGGAATCCGTGCCGTTCGTAGAGCGCCCGGGCGCGCAGGTTGATGTCGATCACGTCCAGCCGGACCTCTTTCATGCCAAGCGCCCGCGCCTCCGCGATCACGGTGCGGATCAGCGCCGAGCCGACCCCCTCGCCGCGCGCCTCTGCATCGACGAAAATCCCGTCCATCAGCATCTCACCCTCCGCGAGCGGCCGCTCCATCAGGTCGAGCAGCGGGCCGCGCCAGAGCGCGCCAAACCAGCCGTAGCTGCGCGCGAGATCTGAGAATCCGCCGGCCACGAGCCCCCCTTTCTGGGTCTTGAAACCGACGACGCCGAGCAGCCGCCCGTCGTTCGTCTCTGCCGAGAAGGCATGGGCCGGGCGCAGGGCGTGCGTGATGAAATCGAGCGCCCGCCGTTCGGGCGCCATCACCCGGCCGAGCTTGCCCGAGAAGGCCTGCCAGAACAGCGCGGCCACCTCGTCGCGCCGCTCGTCGGGGAAGCCGCGCACGATCCTCATGGCGCGCGTTTCAGCGGATGCCGCCCGGTTGCCCATGCCTGCCTCAATACTGCCAACCGTATTGGCTGGCTTGGGAATTCCCTGCCGTGCCCGATTGCATGTGGTCCCCGCATCGCCTAAGCGCCAATGGGTACAGCCTAGAGGTCCCGCTTGCCCTTCTCCACCACGAAATCCGCCTTTCTCGCGGGCTGCCGCGCCAGCGCGCCGTTCCTCCTCGTGGTGGCCCCCTTCGCCCTGCTCTTCGGTGTGGTGGCGACCGAGACCGGCCTGGACGTCCTGCAAGTGATGGCCTTCACCTCCGTGGTGGTGGCCGGGGCGGCGCAGTTCACCGCGCTGCAGCTCATGAACGACCACGCGCCCGCGATTATCATCCTGGTGTCGGCGCTGGCGGTGAACCTGCGGATGGCGATGTACTCTGCCTCCCTCACGCCGCATCTCGGCTCCGCGCCGCTGTGGCAGCGAGCGCTGGTCGCATACATGCTCTTCGACCAGAATTTCGCAACCGCACTCTCACGCTACGAGATGGACCGCGATATGCCGATGCAACAGCGCGTGGCCTATTACTTCGGCGCCTCCACGCCGCTTCTGCCGGTCTGGATCGCCTTCACCTTCATCGGCACGGTGATCGGGCGCGGCATCCCGCCCGAATTCGCCCTCGACTTCGCCCTGCCGATCACCTTCATCGCGATCATCGGCCCCGCCGTGCGAACGCCGGCGCACCTGGCGGCGGCTCTGGTCTCCGTGACGCTCGGGCTGGCGCTGGCCGGGCTTCCCTACAATTTCGGCTTGCTGATCGCCGCGGTGGCGGCGCTGGCCGCCGGCGCGGAGGTCGAACGACAGCTCTACCCCGGAGGCCTGCCATGAGCTATTCCGACGCCACGATCTGGGGTCTGATCCTCGCCCTCGGCATATGCACGTTCATGATCCGGTTTTCGTTTCTCGGACTGATCGGTGACCGCAAGTTGCCGGACTGGGTGCTGCGCCACCTGCGCTACACGCCCGTCGCCGTGATCCCGGGGCTGATCGCACCGCTGGTCGTCTGGCCCGATGCCACCGGCGGCACGCCGGACCCGGCCCGGATGGCGGCAGCCGCTGTGACCGCGATTGCCGGCTATCTTACCCGCAACGTGTTCTTGTCCATCCTGTCGGGGATGGTCACGCTCTACGTCGGGCTTGCCCTAGTTGGTGGGTAGCTGTTGCGCCGCCGCGCGGCCCGCGCGGGTGGTGGGCTCCGGCCCTTCGAGCACGCGAATGTCCTCGCGCGCGGCAGGGCTGTCGGTGATCAGGTCGGAGCGGTCGTCCGGACTGTCGTCGTAGTAGCGCCGGATCCGCACGCCCGGGATCTCGTCAAAGGCGCGCATGATGCGCTTGGGTCGCGGCGAGGCGGGAATATCCTCGAACCCCGGCACGCCGCGGAGGATCCTGTGTATCGACGTCGTGCAGAACGCCTTGGAGACAGCCCCGTATTGCTGCGCGCGTTTCAGGGCGATCTCGGCCTGCTCCGGGGTGACGACGACATCCTGCCGGACAACGTGGTATGTAATCCGCGCGTGGTAATCGATGTAGAAATCCACCAGCCGGTCGGTGATGCCATAGTGCACATCGGCGCGCTGCGGCGCATAGGGGTGGTAGAACGTGCCCGCCGGATCGAAGATGATCCGCTGCGATCCGCTGACCATCAGCCCGCTGTGGGCTCCGTCGCCGGTGCGGTTGTTGATCATCGTGAACAGCGTGATGGTGGGCGGCCCGTCATCGCGGACCGCTGCAGCCCGGATCTCCTGCTCCGTCGCCCATGGGCCGGGCTCGGTACAAGCGCTCAGAAGAAAAGGCAGGAACACCGCCAGAAGAATGGCTCTCATCCGCCTTCCCCGTTCTTTCCCGAAAAATGTCAGCCGTTGACCAGCGCGATGAAGATCAGGACGACGATGCAAAGGATCGCGGTCCGGACAACCATCTTGATGAAGCCGTCAAAGGTCTTTTCCTGAGTGGAAATATCCATGCTGCCGTGCTTGTAGCTTTCTCCCGACACGTCCTGTCTCCTCGTCGATGTCCCGTCGCTTGCCTTGCTTAGCTCAGTTGTTCGGGGCTGTTAAGGCCACCTCTGACGATTTTGCGCGACCGCGGTCAGGTTTGAGCCTCATCGGTCAGACCTTCGGCGAGGCGAAAGCCGATGCGGCGCGGCTCGCTGGCCTCCAGCCGCTTCGGAAGCGCCCGCAGGATCACGTTGAGCTGGCTGACATGCTGGATGAGCTGGGTGCGCGTGCCGTCGGCGTCCGAGCCGTAGAAAGTCACGATATCGGGGTCGAAATAGCCGATCCCCTCGATCCGGAGCACCCCGGCGCTGGCCCCGGTAAAGCCCATTGCGACCTCGTGGTCTGCGTCCAGCAGTTCCTCGAAGTTCTTGATGTAGAGGATCAACCGCTCGTAGGCCCATCTCGCCGCGCTTTTCTTGGAGGGCGGGGTGAGGGCGATATCGGGAAGCGGCTGGCATTCGACCGTGCGCCGCGCCTCCGGGTCGGCGTGAATCGCCTGCGCGCGCGGCAGGTGCTGGTGCGTGTCTTCGGTTTCCCTGCTGTCCATCGCGCGCTCCCCGGCTGTGTCCTACCCCTCTCCGACCCGTTGCCATAGCCAGGCGCCATCCTCGCGGCGCCGGCGGGTGACCTTGCCGGAGTGGTACAGATGATTGAGGTGCCCGACGGATTCCACAAGGGCCAGCCCATATTCCCCGGCACCGATCTGCCGGCGGTAGAGCGCCGGGAAGCAGTCATGCGCGGTGCGTGGCTCTTTCAGATGGTCGAGCAGCCGGTCCAAAGCGCCGTGATGGTTATCGATGAGCTGGCGCAGGCGGGTCGGCAATCCGTAAAAGGGCAGCTTGTGCCCCGGCAGCACCAGTTGGTCGTCGCGGGCATGGTCCGACAGGCGCTCGCAACTCTCCAGCCAATCGCCCACCGGGTCGGCCTCGGGCTCGGTCGGATAGACCCCGAGGTTGGGCGAGATCGAGGGCAGGAGCTGATCGCCCCCGAGCACGAGGCTGTCGTCCCGGCTCCAGAAGGTGGCGTGTTCGGCGGCATGGCCATTGCCCATCCGCACGTCCCAGGTCCGGCCGCCGAGGCGGATCGTGTCGCCCTCCGATATCCGGCTGAAGCCCAGCGGCATCGGCCAGACCGTGTCGGCAAAGTTGAACGGCCGGCCGGCGGCGCGTTCGGCAAAGATCGCCGGCTCCATCCCGGCCGCGCGGTAGAAATCGAGCGTTTCCTTGGGCCAACTCTCCTGCACGTCGAGCGTCAGCATCCGCGCATAAAGCCAGGCTGTGCGGCTCGCCACCAGCTCGGCCCCGTGTTCCGCCTGGAACCAGCCGGCGAGGCCGACGTGGTCGGGATGGTGATGGGTGAGGATCACCCGGCGCACCGGCTTGCCCGCCAGCGGACCGGTCTGCATCATGCTTTCCCAGAGCGCACGGACCCGCCGGCTGCTGATCCCGGCGTCGATGATGGTCCAGCCGTCGCCCTCGTCGAAGGCATAGATATTGACGTGGTCGAGCGCCATCGGCAGCGGCAGCCGCATCCAGAGCACGCCCTCGGCCAACTCCACCGCCTCGCCCTCAACCGGCGGCGTCGGGCGGGGATAGCGGATCGGGCTGCGGCCGGTGCCGTCCACGGTCATACGGCCTGCAGGTCTTCGACGCTCAGGTCGTAGAGCCCCACAGCGCCTTCCCGGACCTGCGCGATCAGCGCCTCGTGCTCGGGCAGGATCCGCTTGATGAAGAACCGCGCCAGGCCGGTCCGCGGCCCGCTGCCGCCCTCCGCCATCGCCGCCAGCAGGTGGTAATGCGCGCCGAGCACCCGGGCGAAGGCCCGCAGATAGGCGACGCAGCCGGCAAACCGGTCCTCCATCTCCTGCTCCACCAGCCATTCGGTCGCCTCGCGGAAGTTCTCGGCCGCGTTGAAGATCGGCCTGGCGAGGTCCGGCAGCGTCTCGCGCGCGGCTTCCGCCGCCGCCTCGACCTCGTCGAGCAGGGCATAGGCCGCCGCGCCGCCGTCCATCATCTTGCGGGCCACCAGGTCCATCGCCTGGATGCCGTTCGTGCCCTCGTAGATCTGTGTCACGCGCACGTCGCGGGCGAACTGGGCGGCGCCGGTCTCCTCGATGAAGCCCATCCCGCCATGCACCTGGATGCCGAGCTGCGCCATTTCGTGACCGATATCCGTCCCGTGCGCCTTCGAGATCGGCGTCAGCAGCGCGGCCCTCGCCTTCCAGTCCTCTTCACCGGTCGCCTCGCCCATGTCGATCGCGACCGCATTGGCCAGCGCGATGGCGCGCACGGCAAAGGTCTCGGCCTTCATTGTCGTCACCATCCGCCGCACGTCCGCGTGCTCGATGATCGCGCCGGTGCCCCCGACCTTGCCCTGCTTGCGCTCCAGGGCATAGGCAAGCGCCTTTTGGGTCGCCGCCTCGGCGATGCCGATCCCCTGGCACCCGACCCCGAGACGGGCGTTGTTCATCATCGTGAACATCGCCGCCATGCCACCATGCTCTTCGCCGATCAGCCAGCCGGTGGCCCCGTCGAACTCCATCACGCAGGTGGGTGAGCCGTGGATGCCCAGCTTGTGCTCTAGGCTGACGACCTTGAGGCTGTTGGCGACACCCGGCGCCCCGTCGGCATCCGGCAGGTTGCGCGGCACCATGAACAGGCTGATCCCCTTGGTGCCCGGCTTGCCATCGGGCAGCCGCGCCAGCACCAGGTGGCAGACGTTGTCCACGAAATCGGCGTCGCCCCAGGTGATATAGATCTTCTGGCCCGTCACCGCGTAGGTGCCGTCGCCGTTCGGCTCGGCCTTCGAGGTCAGCGCGCCGACGTCGGAGCCTGCCACGGGCTCGGTCAAGTTCATCGTGCCCGACCATTCGCCCGAGATCAGCTTGGGCAGGTAGAGCGCCTTGATCTCGTCGCTCGCATGGGCGGCCAGCGCCTCGATCTGTCCCTGAGTCAGCAGCGGGTTGAGCTGAAGCGACAGGCAGGCCGACGACATCATGTCGTTGATCGCCGTCTGCAGCGTCACCGGCAAGCCCATCCCGCCGTAGTCCGCAGGGGCCGAAACACAAACCCAGCCGCCCTCGGCAATGGCCCTGTAGGCCTCGGCGTAGCCGGGGGCCGAGCGCACCCGGCCATTCTCGAGCGTCGAGGGGGTCTTGTCGCCAGGGCGGTTCACCGGCGCGATGACTTCCTCGCAGAGTTTCCCGGCTTCCGTCAGGATCGCATCCGTCACCTCCTCGCCGACATCGGAGAACAGCTCGGTCGAGCGGAGTTTGCCGAAGTCCACCACATGCTCCAGCAGGAAGCGGAGATCGGCGATCGGAGCGCGGTAAGTCATGGGGGAGGTACCCTCGTATCTGCGGCCTTGGCATGGCGGAGCCGCCGGCGTATCACCGGGCCCCAAAGGAAAACTAACGATTGCACCGTTGCGGCACAAAGCGCAACGCAGCGTCACGAAAGCGCATGACCACCGTTACCGAACGTCTCGAACCGGATTCCGCGGGCCTGGACCGCGCCGCCGCCCTGCTCGCCCGGGGCGACTGCGTCGCCTTTCCGACCGAGACGGTCTATGGCCTCGGCGCCGATGCCCGCCAGTCTCGGGCGGTGGCGGCGATCTTCGCGGCCAAGGGGCGCCCGCAGTTCAACCCGCTGATCGTGCACGTGGCCGACCTGGCCGCGGCCGAGGCGATCGCCCATTTCGACGCCGATGCGCACGCCCTCGCGGATGCCTTCTGGCCCGGCCCGCTGACGCTGGTGCTGCCGCTGCGCGACGGCTCCGGCATTTCCGATCTCGTCACCGCCGGGTTGCGGACGGTCGGCATACGGGTGCCGGCGGGCGAGGTTGCGCAGAGCCTTCTGCGCAGCTTCGGCGGACCGGTCGCCGCCCCGTCGGCCAATCCATCGGGCAAGGTCAGCCCGACCACGGCCGATCATGTGCTCGAAGGGCTCGAGGGCCGGATCGCGGCGGTGCTCGACGGAGGCCCGGCCGATGTGGGCATCGAATCGACCATCATCGGCTGCTTCGACCATCCCCGCCTGCTGCGTCCCGGCGGGCTGCCCGCCGAGGCCATCGAAACCGCACTCGGCCGCCCGCTCGCCCATGCGCCGACCAGCGACAGCCCGAACGCCCCCGGCCAACTGCCCTCGCATTATGCGCCCGACGCGCCGATCCGGCTGAACGCCACCGAAGCGCGCCCCGGCGAGCGGCTGCTCGGCTTCGGCCCGGATGCCACGGACGCCGCGCTGAACCTCTCGCCCTCGGGCGACCTCGTGGAGGCCGCCGCCAACCTCTTCGCCTATCTGCGCCGGCTGGACGCCGGGGGCTCCGGACCGATCGCGGTCTCGCCGATCCCCGATCACGGCCTCGGCCGAGCAATCAACGACCGCCTCACCCGCGCCGCCGCACCGCGCGGCTGACCCCCCCTCTTCTTGGCCAAAATACCCAATGTGCGCCGCAACTGCCGGGCGCGTTCATCAGGGTTGAGCGGCGAAGGCCGGTGTCAGGCGCGGCCGGCGCTGGCGCTGAGCGTCAGCGGGTCGACTCCGAGCGTGGCAAGGGCCAGCTCCCATTTCTGGGCATTGTCACGGGAGAACACGATCTCGCGCGAGGCATCGCAGGTCAGCCAGCCATTCTGGGCGATCTCGCTCTCCAGCTGGCCCGGGGCCCAGCCGGAATAGCCAAGCGCCAGCAGCGCATCCCGGGGGCCGCGATGGCGCGCCATGTCCTCCAGGATCTCCAGCGTCGCGGTCATCGCGAAACGCTCGTCCACCCGCAACGTCGAATCGGCGATGTCATACTCGCCGGAATGCAGCACGAATCCCCGCCCGTGCTCCACCGGCCCGCCGATGTGGATCTGCGTAGGCAGGTCGGGATCGGCGACCTCGATCTTCAGCTGTTCGAGCAGATCGGCGAAATCGAGGTCCGGCGCCGGCTGGTTGATGATCAGCCCCATCGCCCCTTCCTCGGAATGGGCACAGATGAAGACCACCGACTTGTCGAAGCGGGGGTCGCCCATGCCCGGCATTGCGATCAGGAGCTTGCCTGAGAGATCCATCGTGAAATCGGTCATTACCCGAACAATGCGACGCCTGCCGGGTGCTTACAAGAGGCCGTAAAGCCACGCCCACGTTTCCGTCGCCACTATGTGATTTCCCATTTCACCGGCTCTGACTACTGTTGCCACCATGTTCACAACCCGCCCTGTTCCCGCCCTCGCCATCGCCGCGCTTTGTGCGCTGGCACCTGCCGCCGATGCAGCCGGCGAAGTTCCCGCCGATGTGGTGCGGGGCGAGGTCCTGAGTGGCTGGGTGACGGCTTCGGGCACCCGCATGTCGGCGCTCCGCCTGACGCTCGCGCCCGGCTGGAAGACCTACTGGCGCGCGCCGGGCGACACCGGCATCCCGCCAAATTTCTCCTGGGCCGGGTCGGACAATCTCAAGGCCGTGGTCTATCACTGGCCGAGCCCGGAGGTGTTCGATTCCTACGGGCTGCGCACCATCGGCTACAAGCACGAACTGATCCTCCCCATCGAGCTGCACCCCAGCGATCCCACCGCGCCGATCCGGCTTCGCGGCGCGATGGACCTCGGCGTCTGCGAGACGATCTGCGTACCGGCGCATCTGTCCTTCGAAGCCGAACTGTCGGGCAAGGGGGCCTCCGACATGGCGATTCACGCGGCGCTGGCCGAGCGCCCAGTCTCCGCGCAACGCGCCGGGGTGTCGGAGGTCGACTGCGACATCGCGCCGATCAGCGACGGGCTGAAGATCGAAGCCACGATCCGGATGCCGCGCCTGACGGGCGGGGAAGTGGCCGTGGTGGAGACCAACGATCCGCGGATCTGGGTCTCCGAGCCTCAGACAGAGCGCAATGGCGACGACCTGCGCGTGCTCGCGGAACTGGTGCCGCCCTCGGGCATGCCGGTGGCGCTCGACCGAAGCGCGTTGCGCTTCACCGTGATCGGCGCGCATTCCGCAGTCGACATCCGCGGCTGCACCACCCGCTGACCGCCTCTCGCGAGCCGGAAGACTGCGCCGTGCCGTCAGGCCGCCGGCTCGTTCTCCTGACCGAACCCGCCATCCGTCCGCGCTCCCCGCGTCCGCGTGAGGAGCAGTCCAAGCGCCCCCACGACGAAGACCGCCATCAGGATCGCGAAGGCACTCGCCGCGAAGAGGCCCAGCACCACGATCGGCCGCAGCTCCGGCAGTCCGAGCGCCCTGGCCAAGGGCGGCCAGATTTCACCCGTCAGCGCGACATGCCCCATGGTCATCGCAAACACGCCGGCCACCAGCAGCGCCGCGCAGATCGTCAGCCAGGAGATGGCGCGCGCCCTGCCCCGGTGCCGCAATGCCCGTCGCAGCGCATCCCACTGGCGGATCACGTCCTGCTGGATCGCCAGAAGCGACGGCACGATCAGCAACACCAGCACCACGCCGAAGCCGAGCCCGTAGACCATGGTGATCACCGTGGGTTTCAGGAACTGCGCCTGCCGCGAAGGCTCGTAGAGCAGCGGCGCGAGGCCGATCACGGTGGTCATCGTCGTCAGCAGCACCGGCCGCAGGCGGTCCGACGTGGCGTCCACGATCGCCGGGAACAGGCCCCGGTCGCGGGAATACTCGTCGACCGTCGTCACCAGCACGATGGAATCGTTGATGATGATGCCGGACATGCCGATCAGCCCGACCACGGTGAACATCGAGAGCGGCATGCCCCAGGACGCGTGACCGTAGATCGTGCCGATCAGCCCGAACGGGATGACCGCCATTATCAGCAGCGGCCGCGTCCAGCTTGAAAACACCCAGGCGAGGGTGATGTAGATGCCCATCAGGCAGAAACCAAAGCCGACCATGGCGTCGTTGAGGAAATCCTGCTCCTGCTCGGCAAGCCCGGACAGCCGGTAGGAAACGCCCATCTCCTCCTCGATCCGCGGCAGGATATCGGTGCGCAGGGTCTCCACGATCTGCTGCGCACGCGCCGGATCGTCCTCGGCAATGTCGCCGGTCACGCTGACCACCCGGATGCCGTTCTCGCGGCGGATGGTGGAGAAGCCGTCGCGCCGGCTGACCTCCACGATATCGGCCAGCGGCACGTAGGCGCCGCTCGGCGTCCGAAGCTGGGTGCGGCTCATGAAATCGGCGGTCAGCTCGCTCTCCGGCAGCTCGACCCGGATCTCGGCACTGCGCACGCCCATCGGGTAGGTCGCCGCCTCGATCCCGTTCAGCCGGTTGCGCAGCACCCGGCCCAGTTCGTCGATGGTGAAGCCCAAGGCGGCCCCCTGCGGCGTCAGGTCGAGGATCAGCTCCTCCTTGTCATAGGCAAGGTCGTCCTCCACCGCCGAGACCTCGCCGAACCGCGAGACCTCCCGCTTGAGCCGTTCCGCGGCGGCCTTCAACGTGTCGGCACTCGCGCCGAAGAACTGCACGTCGAGCGCATCGCCCCCCGGCCCCGACCGCCAGCCGCGGAAGCTGATCGTCTCCACCAGCGGATGCCGCTCGACGCGGTCCTGCAGGTCGCTGACGAACTGGAAGCTGGAATAGGGCCGCAGGTCCGGGTCGATCAGCTCCACCGCGATGGAGCCGAGCTGGTCGGGGTCCTTGCCATCCGTTCCCGACAGCCCGCGCCCGGTGTTGCCGCCGATCTCGGCCAGCGCGTAAGTCACCGGGTTGGTGCCATAGGTCTCGGCGTATTCCGCCCCGAGCTCGTCCACCGCAGCCTGGAAGGCGCGCATCTGTTCCAGCGAGTCCGCACGCGTCGCGCCCGGCGCCATGGCGAAGTTGCCGGAGACGGAGCCCTCTTCGGGGGCCGAGAAGAAACGCCACTGCACGTCGCCCCGCACCAAAAGCACCACCTGGCTCGACAGCAGCACGATCAGGCCCGCGATCACCGGGTAGCGGAACCGCAGGACCAGCGCGACGAAGGGGCGGAACAGGGTGTGACGAAACCAGCTGAAGCCGCGGTTCACCATGCGCGACGGCCAGTCGTACCAGGCATCCGCCTTGGCCGAGGCATGCAGCGAATGCGCGAGGTGGCTGGGCAGGATCAGGAAGCATTCGACCAGCGAGGCGATCAACACCACGATGACGGTAAAGGGAATGTCGGCGATGAGATCGCCGAACCGCCCCTCGATAGCGGTCAGCCCTGCAAAGGCGATGACGGTGGTGATGGTCGCGGAAAAGACCGGCGCCACCATCCGGCGCGCCGCGTTTTCCGAGGCGTTGACCGGATGCTCGCCGAGCCGCCGCACCCTGAAATCCGCGTGTTCGCCCACGACGATCGCATCGTCCACGATGATGCCGAGCGTGATCAGCAGTGCGAAGAGCGAGATCATGTTGAGCGTCAGCCCCGCCGCCCACATCAGCGCAATCGCCGTGAGCATGGCGACGGGGATACCAGCGGCAACCCAGAGCGCGGTGCGCGCGTTCAGGAACAGAAACAGCAGACCCACAACCAGAACGAGCCCCATCGCCGCGTTCTCGAGCAGCACGTTGAGACGGCTGGAGATGGACTCCGACCGGGTGCGGATCAGGTCTATGGTCACGCCCTCGGGCAGCCCCTCGAGCATCTCGGCCGCGACCCGCTCCACCGTTGCCTGAATCTCCAGCGCGTCGCCCTGGGTCGAGCGGTCCACCCGCACCGAGATCGCGGGATTGGGACCGACGAAATAGGTGCGGTTGCGGTCCACGCCCTCGACGCGGATCGTTGCCACATCGCCGATCGTCAGCCGCGAGCCGTCTGGATTGGAGCGCAGGGCGATGCCGGCAATTTCGTCGGCGGAGCGCTTTTCCGTGCCGGTCCGGACCCGCGCGTTGGCCCCTGCCACGTCGCCGGCGGGAGAGGCATCGACCTCGCCCGCGATAGCCTCTGCGATATCGGCCATCGTCACGTTGTTGCGAACCAGCGCGAGCGTCGGCACCTCGACGATCACCTGCGGCGCGGCCAGCCCGCGGATCGTGGTCCGGGTCACGCCTTCGGCGTAGAGCCGGGCAATGAACTCGTCGGTGAACCGGCCGAGCAGATCAACCCCGACCGGCCCCGCGATCACCACGTCCGAGACCCGGTCGCGCCATTCATCCCGATTCACCCGCGGATCGTCGGCGTCCTCGGGGAAGGTCGTTATGGAATCGACCGCCTGCTGCACGTCCTCTGTGGCACGGCCCATATCGTAGCCGGGCTCGAATTCCAGCCGGATCAGGGCGCTGCCCTCCCGCGCGCTCGAGGTGGAGGAACTGACGCCGTAAACGGCCAGCAAGGCCGGCTCAAGCGTTTCCACGATTGCGCGGTCGATGTCTTCCGCGCCGGCGCCGTCCCAGTTGACGTGAACGGTAACCGTATCGAGCACCACGTCCGGGAAGTACTGCGCCCGCATGCGCGGGAAAGCTGCCAGACCGGCGACGATCAGGACCACGAGAAGAAGGTTCGCCGCCGTTCCGTGGCGCGTGAAATACGACAACAGGCCGCGGTGCTGGGGAGCGGGAACCGTCTTGTCCATCTGTTCAGCCTCCCATCCGGCTTTCGATGCGTTCAACCATCTGCATCGGCACGCGTTCTTCGCGCAGTTGCGACAGGATCCGCTCCTTGGCCTCGGCGGGCATCCGGCCGTTGGCCTCCACCGCGGCGATCAGGGCCGCGCGCCGTTCCGGGGAGAGCGAGATCGTCTCGTCCTCCAGCTCCGGGCTGTCCGCGACCGCCTCGGTGCGCTCGGCGGTCAGATCGCGCACGCGGATGCCCGGGCCAAGCAGCGGGGTCCTTTCGGCCACGACCCGACGGCCCGCGATCCCCGCGGCGTCGATAATCACGTCGTCGCCCTGCCGGCGCAGCACGGATACCGGCAGCACTTCCAGGCGCGAAGCGTCAGTGATCGCGAGAACGGTGTTCGCCGCGTCAACGGCTGTCGCGGGGAGCAGCGCCACACCGGTCAGCTCCGGCTCCTCGACGTGGACCGAGACAAAATCCCCGGGACGGAAGCCGGCGAAACGGTCCAGCCCGGCAAAGAGCTGGCGGCCGGTCTGGCCCTCCCCCACCGAGGCATCGACCCGCGAGATGCGGCCCGCCGCCTCCAGATCCAGCCCGAGCACGTCGAGCGTGACGCGCACCGGCGCGTCGATCAGTCGGCCGGACTCGTCGAGCAGCCGGGCGTATTGCGTCGTAGACAGGCGAAAGGCGACCTCGAGCGCCTCCGGGTCGATCAGCGTGGCGAGCCGCTCGTTCTGCGTCACCAGCCCGCCCTCGACCACAGTCACATCGGCCAGCGTGCCGGTAAAGGCGGCGCGCACCTCGGTGTCGGCGAGGTCGCGCTGCGCCTCGTCGAGCGAGATGCGGGCCCGCGCGAGATTGTTGCCCGCGTTGTCGAGACGGTTCTCCGCCGCCGCCTCGGCCATCCGGCGGCTCACCACCGCCTGGTTCGCGCTCGCCTCGGCCAGCGCCGCGGTCTCGATGGCCGCCTCGGTGCCGACGCCGCGCGTGGCAAGGTCCTGCTGGCGCTTTAGTGCCTGGGTGCGCAGATCGGCCTGGGCCTGCGCGGCGACCAGTTCGTCGCGCACGAGCTGCAGGTTGCGCTCGGCGTCGCGGAGCTCCGCCTCTGCCTCGGCCAACCCGGTTCGGGCAACGGCCAGTGCCGCCTCGGCCTCGGTCGGGTCGATCCTTGCGAGCAGTTCGCCAGCCTGGACCAGCCCGCCCGCTTCCATGCTTTCGGCCATCTCGACAATCCGACCCGCGGCGCCGGCGCGGATCTCCAGCGTGCGGCGGCTCTGGATCTCGCCGAAGGCCACCATCACCGGAACCACGTCCGTTGGCATGATCTCGACCGAATTGACTGCGAGCACCCGCTCGCTCGCGGGGGTGCGGTTCACCTCGCGATTGATGCGTTCTTGGACGGCCTCGTAGAACATCCGCCCGCCGTAGGCGAGCAGGCCGAACGTCAGGGACAGCAGAAAGATCCCCATAAGGGACCTGCGAAGAAACTGCATCAGGGTGCCCTTCTCGAAATATGCCGCGGCCCTCAAGAGCCTAAGCCGAAAGTCGGAAACGGCAAAGCCACATGGGTGTTACGGGCGACGGGCGCTTTTCCGTCACCGTCGTATTTCACATTTCCGCTACTTCCTGCGCCGATGCTCGTCCAGCCGGGGCAGGATCTCGACGAAGTTGCAGGGCATGTGGCGATAGTCGAGCTGCGCCGCGAGGATCTCGTCCCAGGCGTCCTTGCAGGCCCCGGGGCTGCCGGGCAGCGCGAAAAGGTAGGTGCCGCGGGCGACGCCGCCGGTGGCGCGGGACTGCACCGCCGAGGTTCCGATCTTCTGCATCGAGACGATGGTGAAAACGGTCCCGAATGCCTCGATCTCCTTTTCATAGACGTCCCGATGCGCCTCGACCGTCACGTCGCGGCCGGTCAGCCCGGTGCCGCCGGTCGAGATCACGACGTCGATCCCGGGATCGTCGCACCAGGCGTTGAGCTGCGCGGCGATCTCGGCGCGTTCGTCGCGCAGGATCTTGCGGTCCGCCACGACGTGCCCGGCCGCCTCGATCCGGCCCACCAGCACCGCACCGGAACGGTCCTCCTCGAGGCCGCGGCTGTCGGAGACGGTCAGCACGGCGATTCGGACCGGGATGAAATCCTTGGTCTCGTCGATACGGCTCATTCAGGGTCCTTTCATCCGAGGCTGCGCAGGCGGGCGGACAATTCCAGCATGTCGGTCCAGGCCTCCCGCTTGGCGGAAGGGTTGCGCAGCAGGTAGGCGGGGTGGAACATCGGCAGCGCCGGCAGGCCGAGCGTTTCGGCCCAGGTGCCGCGCAGCCGGGTGATGCCGCGCCGGCCCAGCATGGTCTGGCAGGAGATATTGCCCATCAGCACCAGCAGGTCGGGTTTGGCCAGCGCGACATGGCGCTCCACAAAGGGTTTCATCATCGCGATCTCCTCCGGCTTGGGATCGCGGTTCTGCGGCGGCCGCCAGGGCAGGATGTTGGTGATGTAGAAGGCGCCGTCCGGTTCCGGCGCTGTGCGCGACAGGCCGATTGCCCCGAACATCCGGTCGAGCAACTGCCCCGCACGGCCGACGAAGGGCTTACCCTGCATGTCCTCGTCGCGGCCCGGCGCCTCGCCGATGATCATCACCCGCGCCTCCGGGCGTCCGTCCGAAAAGACGAGGCTGCGCGCGCCCTTCTTGAGCTCGCAATGATCGTAGGCGGCAATCGCCTCCTGCAGTTCTTCAAGGGTGCCTGCGGCATCGGCCGCCCTGCGGGCATCGCCGATCGGGTCGACCTGGACCACCTGCACCGGCAGCGGCGCGGCCTTGGGCATGGAGATGCTGGACGCGGGTGCCGCTGCGGCAGCGGCCTCGCGGCGCCGCTCCGCCTCGGCCTCGGCCTGCGCATAGCGATCGAGCGGTTCTTCCGAGATGCAGTAATCCGCGCCCAACTCGACCTGGAAATCGAGGGCGGCAAGCATCGCGTGATAGGACATGTCCTGGGCCATGCAACCTTGCTAGCCGATCCCCGCAGAGTCGGAAAGCCGCCGCGACATCAGCAGCAGCCCGCGCCGTTGCCCACCCCCGCACCTCTGCTATAAACGCGCCAGACCACCCGGAGGGCCCCATGACTTTTCGCGCCAGACATCTTTTGGGGATCGAGCCGCTGCACCCGGTCGAGATCACGACGCTTCTGGACCTCGCGAACGATTACGTGGGCCTCAACCGCGCCGCGGTGAAGCACTCGGACGCGCTCGCCGGGCTCACGCAGATCAACATGTTCTTCGAGAACTCCACCCGCACCCAGGCGAGCTTCGAGCTGGCCGGCAAGCGGCTCGGGGCCGACGTGATGAACATGTCGATGCAGGCCAGCTCGATCAAGAAGGGCGAGACGCTGATCGACACGGCGCTCACGCTGAATGCGATGCACCCCGACCTGCTGGTGGTGCGCCATCCGCATTCCGGTGCCGTGGACCTGCTGGCGCAGAAGGTGAACTGCGCCGTCCTGAATGCCGGCGACGGGCGCCACGAGCACCCCACGCAGGCGCTGCTCGACGCGCTGACGATCCGGCGGGCCAAGGGAAGGCTGCACCGGCTCACCATCGCCATCTGCGGCGACATCGCCCACAGCCGGGTGGCGCGCTCCAACATCCTGCTGCTCGGCAAGATGGAGAACCGCGTGCGGCTGGTCGGCCCGCCGACGCTGATCCCCGCGGGCGCCGAAGACTGGGGCGTCGAAGTCTATGGCGACATGGCCGAGGGCCTGACGGATTGCGACGTGGTGATGATGCTGCGGCTGCAGAAGGAGCGGATGGACGGCGGCTTCATCCCGTCGGAGCGCGAATACTTCCACCGATTCGGGCTGGACGCCGCCAAGCTGGCGCATGCTAAGGACGATGCCATCGTCATGCATCCCGGCCCGATGAACCGCGGGGTGGAGATCGACGGCACGATCGCGGACGACATCAACCGCTCGGTGATCCAGGAGCAGGTCGAGATGGGCGTGGCGGTGCGCATGGCCGCGATGGATCTGCTGGCGCTCAACCTCCGGGAGGCGCGCGCCAATGGCTGAGTCAGAGACAACAGCGGAGGCCATCCTTGCCAGCTGGCACGCCGACAGAGCGACCTACATCCGAGGGCATGTCACGGTGGCAGCGCTCCTGTCCGTGGCCTCGGTCGCCGCGCTCATGGCGATGGGCAATTCCGACCCGTGGGTCGGACCCGTGGGCGTCGTGCTGGCGCTGCTGGTCCGCGGTTTCTACCTCGCCTCCGAGGAGCTGGCGGTGCGGTGGGACCTCACGCCGGCGCGGCTCACCAGCAGCTTCGGCAAGTCCATTTCCCTCGCAGACATCGTCAAGGTTCGGCGGCTCGGAACCGCGGTGCAGGTGGTGACGAGGGGCGGCGACAAGCATCTGATGAAGCACCTGCCCGACCCCGACGAAGCACGGGCACGGATCGCCGCAGCCGCGGGCGCGGAAACGGCATGACGGAAGCCGCTGGCGACCCCGTGCCCACCGGCTGGGAGGGCATCCTGCACCCGGGCGAGCGGATCCTCTGGCAGGGGCGGCCTTCTGGGGAGGTTACCTTTGCCGGTCTTGATCCGCGGCGCACGATCTTCGGCATCGCCTTTCTCTGCGTTGCGCTGATCTGGACGTCGAAGGCGCTGAGCCTGGGCGCGGGCGCACCCTTGCCAATGCGCCTCGTCGCGCCGCTCGCGGGGGCGTTCTTCGTGTTCCAGGGCGCCTGGCTCGCCGGCGGCGAACGTCTGTGGCAGGCCTATGCCCGGCGGCGCAGCTGGTACACGCTGACCAGCCGGAGGGCGCTGATCGCGACCGAACTCTTCGGAAAACGTGCCCTGCAGGACTGGCCGATCACGCCGCGGACCGTGATCGATCTGGTCGAAGGCCCGCCGGCGAGCGTGCTGTTCGCCGACAGCGGCCGTCGCTTCGCCGGGGGCCGGCGCATCGGGTTCGAAATGATAGAGGACGGGCGCGAGGTGTTGAGCCTCATGCGCCAGGTCCAGAGGGGAGCCTCATGACTGAACTGGTACTGACCAACGCACGGCTGATCGACCCGGAGGCCGGCACCGAAACCCTCGGCACGCTGACGATCCGCGACGGGAAGATCGAAACGATCACCGCCGGCCGGACGGACGCGCCGGGGGCGGTGGATTGCGGCGGCAAGTACCTTGCGCCGGGGATCGTCGATCTTGGCGTGAAGGTCTGCGAGCCCGGCGAGCGCCACAAGGAGAGTTTCCGCTCGGCCGGGCGCGCCGCGGCGGCGGGTGGGGTCACCACCATGGTCACCCGCGCCGACACGCTGCCCTCGATCGACACGCCGGAGACGCTCGAATTCGTCACCCGCCGTGCCGCGCAGGACAGCCTCGTGCGCATCGCGCCGATGGCCGCCCTGACCAAGGAACGCGCCGGGCGCGAGATGGTGGAGATCGGCTTCCTGCTCGATGCCGGGGCGGTGGCCTTTTCCGATGGCGACGCGGTGACGACGGATACCAAGGTGCTCTCCCGCGCCTTCACCTATGCTCGGTCGCTCGGCGCGCTGGTGATCGCCCACCCGCAGGAGCCGGGGCTGTCGAAGGGTGCGGCGGTGACCTCGGGCAAGTTCGCCTCGCTCCGCGGGCTGCCGGCGGTCTCGCCGATGGCAGAGCGGATGGGGCTCGACCGGGACATTGCGCTGGTCGAGATGACGGGCGTGCGCTACCACGCCGACCAGATCACCACACGGCGCGCCCTGCCCGCATTGGAGCGGGCCAAGGCCAACGGGTTCGACATCACCGCCGGCACCTCGATCCACCACCTGACGCTGAACCAGCTCGACGTGGGTGACTACCGGACCTTCTTCAAGATCAAGCCGCCGCTGCGGTCGGAGACCGACCGGCTGGCGGTGGTGGAGGCGGTGGCCTCGGGGGTGATCGACACGATCTCCTCCTTCCACACACCGCAGGACGAGGAAAGCAAGCGGCTGCCCTTCGAGGAGGCGGCCTCCGGCGCGGTCGGCCTGGAGACCTTCCTGCCGGCGGCGATGCGGCTCTATCATGCCGATCTTTTGAGCCTGCCGCAGATCTTCCGGGCGATCTCGCTCAACCCGGCGAAGCGGCTGGGCCTGCCCTGCGGGCGGCTGGCGGCGGGAGCGCCGGCTGATCTGGTGCTTTTCGATCCCGACGCCCCTTTCGTACTGGACCGGTTCCGGCTGCGCTCGAAATCCAAGAACACGCCTTTCGACGGGCACCGCATGGAAGGCAAGGTTCTGGGAACCTGGGTCGGCGGCGTGGAGGTCTTCGGCGGAGAGGAATGACGCCGGGGCGCTCCCGCGCCCTCGTCCGGCGCTTGCGCGCCGGCTCGGGGTTGGGCCGGGCCGCCCTTCGGGCGGCAGCCTGTGGCCGGTCTGGCGCAATGCCAATGCGGCTGAGGCGGCGGGCGCCGCGCGCATGGACTTGGATGCCTCCGGTGGGGATATTTGAAGACAGAAGAAGACAGGAGTTGCCATGCCACCGTTCGAATCCGGCGGCCTCGCGCTGATCGCCACCGCGCTGCTTGCCTATCTGCTCGGCTCGGTCCCGTTCGGGATCGTGATGGCGCGGCTGTTCGGGCTGGGAGACCTGCGGGCGATCGGCTCGGGCAATATCGGCGCGACCAACGTGCTCAGGACGGGCAACAAGCTCGCAGCCTTACTCACCTTGGTGTTCGACGCCGCCAAGGGCGGTGTTGCCGTCCTGATCGCGCGGGCGCTTGTGGGCGAGGACGCGGCACAGGTGGCGGGGCTCTTCGCGTTTCTCGGCCATCTTTACCCGGTCTGGCTGGGGTTTCGCGGCGGCAAGGGCGTCGCGACCTTCCTCGGGGTGCTGCTGGCGCTCGACTGGCGCGTCGGGCTCGCCTGTTGTGCGACCTGGCTCCTGGTGGCCGTCGTGACCCGCTATTCCTCGCTCTCGGCCCTGGTGGCGGCGGCGCTTTCGGTGGTCTGGATGCTGGTGTTCGGGCAGGCGCAAATGGTCGTGCTGGCCCTGCTTCTGGGGTCGCTGGTCTATGTGCGGCATGCCGAGAACATCCGCCGGCTGCGGCGTGGAGAGGAATCGCGCATCGGGGGCTGACAGGACGGCGGCCTGTGGCTAGCCTTAGGGCGTTGCAGTCACCCGGAGAGTCCCGATGAAATTCCAGGACGCGGTTCGCACATGTCTCAACAAGTACGCAGTTTTCAGCGGGCGGGCGCGGCGCCCGGAGTACTGGTGGTTCGCCCTGTTCAATCTGATCGGATCGGTCGTGACCCAGTCGCTCGACCGCATGGTCTTTGGCCCCGACATGGGCGTCTTGGGCGCGCTCTGGGGGCTGGCCCTGCTGGTGCCGTCGATCGCGGTGGGCGTGCGACGGCTGCATGACCTCGACAAATCGGGATGGTGGCTGCTGATCGCCCTGATCCCGATCCTGGGGACGCTGTTGCTGATCTACTGGTTCATCCAGCCCGGCACGCGGGGGCCAAACCAGTATGGCCCGGAGCCGCGCGTCGTCGTGTAGTTGGGAGCGCCGGCCCAAGACCGGCGCCCCGCACGTTCAGTAGGAATACTCGGCGAAGACCCGGTTCAGATCGCCATCCCAATCGCCGTGGAAATGCTCCAGCAACTCGTCGGCCGGCACGCGGCCGGTTTCGACGCTTTCCTGCAGGGCGTTTAGGAAATGGGTTTCGTCGGGCACCAGCCCACCCGCGCCCGGGATCGCGCGGGCCTTCAGGCCGGACATGGCGATCGCCACCGACTCGCGGGCGAGGTCCTGCAGGCGCACGCCGTTGCTTTCGCCCTGCAAGCCATGGATAGAGGCGGCCACGCGCAGACCCTCGCGGGTCTCGGTATCGAAGCCCTTCACCAGATCCCAGGCGGCGTCCATCGCGCCCTGGTCGTAGAGCAGGCCGACCCAGAACGCGGGCAGCGCGCAGAGCCGCCGCCAGGGGCCGCCATCGGCGCCGCGCATTTCCATGTATTTCTTGATCCGCGCCTCGGGGAATAGCGTCGTCAGATGATCGGCCCAGTCCGACAGCGTGGGCGTCTCGCCGGGCAGCGCGGGAAGCTCGCCCTTCAGGAAATCCCGGAAAGACTGGCCGAGCGCGTTGACGTACTTCCCATCTCGGTAGACGAAATACATCGGCACATCGAGCGCGTAATCGACCCATTGCTCGAAGCCGAACCCCTCCTCGAAGACGAAGGGCAGCATCCCGGTTCGCGCGTCATCGAGGTTGCGCCAGATGCGCGAGCGCCAGGATTTGTGGCCGTTGGGCTTGCCCTCGAGGAACGGCGAGTTGGCGAAGAGCGCGGTGGCGACCGGCTGCAGCGCGAGCGCGACCCGAAGCTTCTCGACCATGTCGGCCTCGGAGGCGAAGTCGAGGTTCACCTGCACGGTGCAGGTGCGGTACATCATCTGCTTGCCCAGCTCGCCGACGCTGTCCATGTAATCGGTCATCAGCCGATAGCGCCCCTTGGGCATCTGGGGCATCTGCGCGTGGGTCCAGGTGGGCGCCGCACCGAGGCCGATGAAGCCGGCGCCGATCTCGTCGGCCACCGTCTTCACCTCGCGCAGGTGCTCGTTCACCTCGTCGCAGGTCTCGTGGATCGACTTCAGAGGCGCGCCGGAGAGCTCCAGCTGCCCACCGGGTTCGAGGCTGATGTTGGCCCCGTTCAGTTCCAGACCAATGATATTGCCCTGCTCGAGGATCGGCTCCCAGCCGTAGCGGTCGCGCAGCCCGTCCAGCATCGCCTTGATAGAACGCGGACCGTCGTAGGGCAGCGGAAGAAGGGTGTCCCGACAATAACCGAACTTCTCATGCTCGGTGCCGATCCGCCATTGGTCCTTGGGCTTGCAGCCGCTTTCGAGGTATTCGACGAGTTGTTCGTAACGTTCGATCGGGCCGCCGCCGGACTGGGGGATGGACATCGGGTAGGGTCTCCGGACTAACGCGCAGTCCGGTTTAGGTGCGCCGCGTGGACGGACAAGTCAAGGGGCGCCGAGCGAAGCGAGGCGCCGCGCCGGTCGACGCGCGCCAGCGCAGCGAAACCCGCCCGGATGGGCGGGCGTCAGTCCGTCAGGAGTTCCTGCGCCGGGCCGGAGCGCGTCCAGATGCGCCGGGCCTGTGTCGCCTCGCCCTCCAGTGCCGACATCAGGGCGGCATTCTCGATACCGGGCAGCACGGCAAATTGATCGTAAAGCGTCTCGGCCCCGGCCGCGGCCAGCGGCACCAGAAGCGCGTGGCCGTCGGCCTGGCGCAGCATCCAGCAGCGGCGGCCGCCCGCGACATCCAGTATCGAAAGCTCGACCAGTTCCGACAGGTCGACCGCCCCGCCGGTCACCGGCCCCATGTAGAAGATCCGGCCCTCGTCGACCTTGACCACGCCCGGCGCGTCGACCTCGAGCCGGAACCGCGCCCGCCGCCATGCCAGCACCGCGAGCGCCAACGAGGCCAGGGTGACGATCCCGCCAAGCACGAACATCGCCGGGCCGCCGAGCCGGGCCAGCCAGATTCCTGCGAGCGTGCCAGCCAGTGCAGCCAGCACCTCGCGCCAGCGGGCGGCGGCGCGCGCAAGTTCGGGACGGATGAAGCTCATGCCGCGGCGCAGATCGTCTGCGACTGCTCGAAAATGAGCAGCGTGAAGCGGCCGATGCGGTCGAAGCCGATCGCCTCGTAGGCCCGCGAGGCCGCCGGACCGGAGGCAAAGAGCATGGCCCGCTCCACACCCGCCGCGCGGGCCCGTTCGAGATGCAGCGCCACTGCTCGTCGGGCATGGCCCTGCCCGCGCTTCTCGTCCGGTGTGAAGACGTTCCCGATCTGCACCATGTCGGGCAGGATCGCATTGAACGAGGTCATCGCGCAGGGCGTGCCGCTGGTGTCCTGCAACAGCATCAATGCGCCGCGCTCCATCATGCCGTCGATATCGCCGGGCGCGGTCTCGATCGCCTCCTCTGGCGAGAAATGGATCGTCTCGACGAGGTATTCCTCGCGCCAGTTGATCAGCAGATCGCGGTCGGACGGCAGCGCGCGGCGGAGCCTGGTCTCGCCGGGCGGCACCCAGAGGTGATCGAGATCGAGCGAATAGAGCGGCTCGTCGTCGTCGAGCTTGGCCCGCGCGGCGCCGAGCGCCAGCGCCTGCTGCACCGCGCGGGCCTGGTCGCTGGCCCCGAGGATGCCCTTGATCTCCGCGCCGCAGAGGACGCGCCGCAACTCGAGGGGCTCGGCGCCGCCGGGGAGCTGCACGAGGACGAAACCCGCCGTGCTGATCCCCAACACGCCGCAGAGCGCTCCACCGGCCTCCGACTGAAGCCACATCCGCGTGGCGTGCGGCGCCTTGCCGCCGCAGGGGCCAAAGGCGCGCAGGTTGGACCGCAGGAACATCGAGGTGTCGGATCGCGCACGCAGGAAAGTGTCGATCGAAGCGGTGTCAGAGAGGGTCGCGGGACGGAATTCCATCACCAGTCTCCCAGGTGGCTCTGCCACAGCGTCATCGCCGCGACAGCGGCAGTATCCGCTCTCAGGATACGCGGCCCGAGGCTCACGGCAACCGCCTGCGGCATGGCACGTAGCCGCACCCGCTCGGCTTCCGAAAAGCCGCCCTCCGGCCCGATCAGGATCGCCCAGGGGCCGGGCGCGCCGGCCAGCGCCTCGCCGGCACCTACCAGCGTCTCGTCGCAGAACATCAGCCGGCGCTCCTCCGGCCAGTCCGCCAGCACCCGGTCGAGCCGGGCAAGCTCGGCGACCTCCGGCACGAAGGTTCCGCCGCATTGCTCGGCCGCCTCGACGGCGTGCGCCTGCAGGCGGTCGCGGCGGATTCGCTCGGAATTGGTGAACTCGGTCTGCACCGGGCAGATCCGCGCCGCGCCCATCTCGGCGGCCTTCTCCACGATGAAGTCGGTGCGCGCCTTCTTGATCGGCGCGAACATCAGCCACAGGTCCGGCGGCGTCTGAAGCGGCCTCGTCTGTTCGGCGCAGAGCAGCGTTCCGCCGCGCTTGCCGGCCTCGCCCACCTCGGCCCGGAATTCGCCCGAACGGCCGTCGAAGAGCAGGACCTCGTCCCCCACGCCGAGCCGCATCACGCCAAACAGGTAATGCGCCTGCTCCCGCGTCAGTGAAACGCCTTCCCCCTGACGGAGGCTTTGTTCTACATACAGACGGACCTTAGCCATCGACCCTGTTCCCAATTTCCGGGCGGACCATATGACCGACTTGCCAAAGACGCCAGAGAGCACCCCCGAAACCTCCCCAGCCCCGGTTCCGGGCGCGGTCTCGGATGCCGTCGCCGGCAACTGGGTCGACGGCGTTTCGCCACCGGTGCTGCGCCCCTACCTGCGCCTGTCGCGGGCCGACCGTCCGGTGGGGTTCTGGACGCTGATCATCCCGAGCTGGTGGGGGCTGCTGGCCGCCGCCGCGGCCACGGGCTGGCGGGCCGTCGACTGGTGGATCGCCATCGCGGTCGTGCTCGGCGCGGTGCTGATGCGCGGCGCGGGCTGCACCTGGAACGACATCACCGACCGCGAGATCGACGCGCGGGTGGAACGCACAAAGTCGCGCCCCCTGCCCTCCGGCCAGGTGACCGTGAAGAACGCGATGATCTGGATGGGCATCCAGCTTCTGCTGGCCTTCCTGATCCTGCTCACCTTCAACGCCACCGCGATCTGGATCGGCATCGCCTCGCTCGGCCTCGTGGCGCTCTACCCGTTCGGCAAGCGCTTCACCTGGTGGCCGCAGCTGATTCTCGGCCTGAACCTGAACTGGGGTGTGCTGGTCGCCTGGGCGGCCCATACCGGCGAGATCAGCCTCGCGCCGCTGTTCCTGTTCTTCGGCGGTGTCTTCTGGACGCTCTACTACGACACGATCTACGCCCACCAGGACATCGAGGACGACACGCTGATCGGCGTGAAATCCACCGCGCGGCTGTTCGGCGACGAGACGCCCGGCTGGCTGCGGCTGTTCATGATGAGCACGGTGCTGATGATGACCGTCGGCGTGATCCTGGCCTTCGCCCCGGTGGGCAATCCGCTGGCGCTCGCCATCGCGCTGGTCGGGGCCTGGGGGATGGGTCTGCACATGACCTGGCAGACCGCCCGGCTCGACATCTCCGACCCCGCGTCGTGCCTCTCGACCTTCCGGGCGCTCACGCAGACCGGGATGATCCTGGTCGCGGCGTTCCTGCTGTCGCTCCTCGTCTGACGCCCGGACGATCTCACGCGGTCGTGAATCGGCGGCTCCCCGCCTGTCTGGCGGGGGTCGCGGCGATTGATCCCAATGCCTTGGCCCACTAAGACAACCGGACAGGGAATGAGGAAGAAGTGAACGCATGCGCCTGGGTCCGAAGATCATCTCCGCCGTCTCGCTCTTCCTTGCAGCCATCGGATGCTGGGTCGTCGCCACCCTCGCGGCGAACACGATCGAGACCCGGTCCGGGGATGCGGTCCGCATCGCGCTGATCGAGGCCGGCCACGAATGGGCCGATGTCAACACCGACGGCCTGCAGGTTCACATCGGCGGCATCGCCCCGACCGAGGCGCAGCGCTTCAACGCGCTGCACATCGCCGGCACCATGGTCGAGGCGACCCGGATCGTGGACGGCACCACCGTGACCCCAACCGAGCCGCTGGCCCCCCCGAAGTTCTCCATCGAGATCATGCGCAACGACGAGGGCGTGACCCTGATCGGCCTCGTCCCCGACAGCTTCGACCGCGAGGCGACGGTCAAGACCATCACCGAGATGGCCAGCGGCGCCCAGGTCACGGACCTTCTGGAGGTCGCCAGCTACCCCGAGCCGCGCGGCTGGGACGCGTCGGTGCAATACGGGCTGACCGCGCTGTCGCGGCTGCCGCGCTCGAAGGTCTCGATCTCGTCCGGCAGGGTCACGATCGACGCGATCGCCGATTCCGAGGCACAGAAGCAATCCTTCGAGACCCTCATCAACCGGCGGGTTCCCTCCAGCGTCGATGTCCGCGTCAACATCACGGCGCCCCGGCCGGTGGTGACCCCGTTCACCCTGCGTTTTCTGATCGACGACGGCCAGCCGCGGTTCGATGCCTGCTCGGTCGACACCGAGCGCAACCAGGGTCGCATTCTGCAGGCGGCCGCCGAGGCCGGACTGACCGAGGGCCTGGACTGCACGCTGGCGCTCGGCGTGCCGAGCCCGGACTGGACCAACGCGACGATCCTCGGCATCAAGGCTGTCTCCGAACTGGGCGGCGGCTCGATCACCTATGCCGACGCCGATGTCACGCTGATCGCACCGGAAGAGACGCCACAGGCGGTATTCGACCGGATCGTCGGCGAGCTGGAATCCAACCTTCCGGACGTCTTTTCGCTGCATTCCGTCCTGCCGGAGCCCGCCACGCCGGAGGATGACGAGGCAGAGGCCGCTCCGCCGGAATTCTCGGCCACCCGCAGCCCCGAGGGCCAGGTGCAGCTGCGCGGCCGGCTCAACAACCCCCTCGTGCGCAACACCGTGGAGAGCTACGCCAAGGCGCGGTTCGGCGTCGGCACCGTCTACACCGCCACCCGAATCGATGACGGGCTGCCGGAGGAATGGCCGGTGCGCGTGCTGGCAGGGCTCGAGGCACTCACCGAGCTGGAACACGGTTCGGTCACCGTCACCGCCGATTTCGTCGATGTGCGCGGCACCTCCGGCAACGCCGACAGCCAGGCCGCCGTCGCCCGGACGCTGGAAGAGAAGCTCGGCAACTCGCAGAAATACACGATCGACGTCACCTATGACGAATCTCTCGATCCGGTGGTTGAACTGCCGACGCCCGAGGAATGCATTGCCCGCGTGATCGCCGTACAGGCGCAGGAGAAGATCTCCTTCGAGCCCGGCTCGACCGAGGTGGCTGGCTCCGCGATCCGCCTGATCTCCCAGATCGCGGACATCCTGAAATCCTGCCGCGACGTGGAGATGGAGATCGAGATCGCCGGCCATACCGACAGCCAGGGCCGCGAGGAGATGAACCTCGACCTGTCCCAGGCACGGGCCGACTCGGTGCTGCAGGCGCTGATCGCCCGGCGGGTGCTGACCTCCGGCATCACCGCCCGTGGCTATGGCGAAAGCGAACCGATCGCCGACAACGACACCGAAGAAGGCCGCGAGGCCAACCGCCGGATCGAGTTCCGGCTGGTGACCGAGGACGAGGACAGCGCCGAGGCGGAGGAAGGCTCCGACGAGGCCGGCGAAGACGCGGAGCAGCCTGAAGAGGGCGCCGAGACGGACGACACGGCAAGCGCCGACGGCGAGGCGGACGCGCCCGAGCCCGAAGGCGAGGCCGAGGAGCTCGACGCCACCTCGGGCGCCGCTCCCGCGAGCAACGAAGAAGCAGACGACCAGCCGGCCGACGACAGCGGCGACGGCGGCACGGAGGATACCCAGTGAACCGTTCCGAATTCATCATCGCCACCGCCGCGGTCCTGTTCGTCGCCTTCCTGCTCGGCTGGTTCGCCTCCTGGCTGATCCACCGGGTGACCCGGGTGACCCAGTCCGAGATGGGCGAGTTGGACCGCATGGCGCAGGAGCTGCACGACGCGGAAGAGACCCGCGACCAGGCGATCACCTACCTGCAGCAGCGCGAGGCGGAGCTGTCGAACCAGCTGACCCAGACCGAGGCGGAGCTGCAGGCGGCGATGGAAGGGCTGCGCGATGCGCGTCGCGAGGCCGAGGAACTGCGCTCCGAGGTGGACCGGCTCGGCGGCGAGGCATAAGCCGCACAGGGGGCGCATAGGGCGCAGGCTACCAGCGCGTCAGAGCGTCCTCGTCGCTGTCCCTCGCCGCGACCCAGCTGTCGCCGTCGCGGCTGCGCTCCTTCTTCCAGAACGGCGCGCGGGACTTGAGGTAATCCATCAGGAACTCGGCCGCATCGAAGGCGTCCTTCCGGTGGCGGGAAGCCGTGGCGACCATCATGATCTGCTCGTTCGGCGCCAGCGGGCCGAAACGGTGAATCACCAGCACATCGGCGAGGCTCCAGCGCTCGCAGGCCTCGGTGGCGATCTTCTCCAACGCCCGCTCGGTCATGCCGGGGTAATGCTCGATCACCATCTCCGCCAGCGCGCCGCTGTCGTCGCGCACGATCCCTGTGAAGCTCACGACGGCCCCTGCCCCATCGACGCGCGCGGTGAACGCGTCAAGCTCCTCGCCCGGCAGAAAGGTTTCGCTCTGGACCCGGATCTCCATTCAGCCCCCCGTCATCGGCGGGAAGAACGCAACCTCGCGGGCGCCGGCAAGCGGGGCGTCGAAATCGGTCAGCTCCTGGTCGACGGCGACGCGGAGCGCGGAGAGATCGGAAAAGGCCAGCGCATACCGCTCCTCGCGGCCGCGCAGTTCCTCGACTAGCTGTGCGACCGTCTCGGCCTCCGTCTCGACCCGCTCCTTCGGCAGGCCGACCCGCTCGCGAACCCAGGCAAAATAGAGAACGTCGATCACGCGCATCAGTCCTTCAGATAGGGCCGGGCCTTGTTGAAGTAGTCCCAGCCGGTGATGGCCGTCAGCGCCGCCGCGGCCCAGAGCAGCACAATCCCCGTTACGAAGCAGACGGAGGCGGCGGCGGCCTTCCAGCGCAGGCCGAAGTGATCCGCGGCCTCGCCGTCGAGGATCGCCGTGGCGACCTGCGAATCCATGCCGGCCGTGTTCGCCTCGATCCCGCTCACCAGCCCGCCAAAGGCCAGGAGCACCGAGATTGCCAGCATCTGCACCGTGGTCTTCCACTTGGCGAGCTTGGTCACCTTGAGCGTGCCGGCGGTGTCACCGAGAAACTCCCGCAATCCGGAAACGAAGACCTCGCGCAGCAGGATCAGCGCCACCGGGACCACGACCAGCGGGGAGAACCCCATCAGGCCGACCAGCGCAGCGAGGGCGATGACCACCATCGCCTTGTCGGCTATGGGGTCGAGCATTGCGCCGAGCTTGGTCTGCAGCTTCCAGGCGCGGGCGAGGTAGCCGTCGAACCAATCCGTCACCGACGCGCCGACGAAGAGCAACAGCGCCACCCAGTCCGACAGCGGACGCGGCAGCAGCACGAAGATCAGCAGCACAAAGGGTGCGGCCACCAACCGGGCGACTGTGAGGATATTCGGAAAGGTCCACGTCATGGCACCGGTCTACCGCTCCGGACGGAGACTGGAAAGAGCCGATGCAACCGCTTGCCGGCCGGGAACCGGCAAGCGGCGCCGCGGGATCACTCCGCGTTGAGGAAGTCGGCGACGTCGAGCAGGATGAACTCGTTGTCGTCGGCGCGCCCCTCTTCACGGCCGACCGAGAAGGGGAAGTTGTTGTCGTTGGCGACCACGATGGTCGTCTCGTCGACGCGGTCCACGTCCTCGATGGTCACGAACGGGAAGGTGAACACCCCGTCCACGGTGCCGCGCGGCGCGACGCCGTCGGGATCCGCGATATCCATCAGGTCGATATAGGCGATCTTCTCCAGCACGCCGTTCTCGTCGGCACGGTCGAGATCCACGAGGTAGATCCGCTTGAACATGGCCGGTTTCTCCGACCAGTCGCCGCCCTGCCCGCCATCGCGCTCGATGATCAGCGCGCGGGTGCCGCCGATGATGTTGAAGTCGCCGATGGCGTGATTGGCGGCCTCGAGCGGGTAGTAGCGGATGGTGTCGCCCCAGGCGCCGGCTTCGGTGTCGAACTCGAACACCCGCAGCACGGGCTTGTCGGAGACGGTCTCGGGCGCGCCGGCCTCGGCGTCCCAGACGGGTTTCTCGAGCAGCGGGTAGAGCGTCTTGCCGTCCTCGGACAGGGCCATGCCCTCGTAGCCGCCAGAGCGCATGGCGACCATCTCCTCGGCCGCCGCAACGCCTGCATTCGGGGTGGCGACAAAGGCGTTGTCGGGCGAACGGTGGAGCACGCCGCCCGGGGCGGTGGGCAGCACCTGAAGGATGCGGCCCTCGGCGTCGACCTCGAAGAGCCAGGGGCCGAACTCGTCGCCGATCCAGAAATGGTCTCCCACCGGCTGGATCGACTCGATGTCGAAATCAGCACCGGTCAGGAAGCGGCTCTCGGTCGCCTCGTTGAGGATCGGAAAGGGCACGGTCCGGTCGGGATCGGAGAGCCAGGTGGTCTTCTCGACCATCACGCGTCCGGTCTCCCAGTCGACCTTCATCACGTTGAACATCAGCAGCACGTCGGCGGAGTTCGCCTTGGAGCCAAAGCCATTGTCGGTAAGCACGAGAAAGCGGTCGTCACCCAGCGAGCGGATGCCCGAGAAGCCCTGCAGCGGCTGGCCGGGGAAGGGACGCGAGAGGCCGGTCTTCTCGTCGAAGATACCGTAGAGCGTTTCGACGCGTTCGCCGTCGGTGAAGCGGCCGGACATGTCGAACATCTCGGGCGCATCGGCGGGCGCGACGAGGAAGGACGGGCCGGGCAGCTCCGCATGGGCGCGCAGGGTCGAGGTGAAGACCTGCGGCTCGGCGGCGGCGAGCGTCGCGGCCGATGCGGAAACGAGGAGGAAGGTGGCAAGGGAAGCCAGGCGGGTCATGGCAAATCTCCGTGAGCTAGAACCGCCCCGTTCCTCCTGCGGAACGGTGACAGGCAGGTGTAAGCATCACGAAACACATGTGAACTTCCCGCGACACTCCGGCCGCCGCGAGTCTCAGCCGCCCTCGTTGAAATGGTCGTAGATCCGCTCCGCCAGCCCTTCGCTGATGCCATCGACGGCCTTGAGGTCCGCGAGATTGGCCCGGCTCACGGCCTTGGCGGAGCCGAAATGCGCCAGCAACGCGCGCTTGCGGGTCGCGCCGACACCGGGGATCTCCTCCAGAGGCGTCGCGCCCATGGCCTTCGCCCGCTTCTGGCGGTGCGCCCCGATGGCGAAACGGTGTGCCTCGTCGCGCAGGCGCTGGATGAAATAGAGCACGGGGTCGTTGTGGCGCAGCGCGAAGGGGCGCTGTCCGGGGCGGTGGAATTCTTCCTTGCCGGCATCGCGGTCCACGCCCTTGGCCACGCCGACGAAGGGCACGTCTTCCACGCCAAGCTCGGCCATGATCTCGGCCACCGCGCTCACCTGCCCCGCGCCGCCGTCGATCAGCAGCAGGTCCGGCCAAGCTTCGGACTGGCGGTCCGGGTCCTCCTTCAGCAGACGCTGGAAGCGCCGCATCAGGACCTCCTTCATCATGCCGAAATCGTCGCCCGGCGTCAGGTCCTCGCCACGGATGTTGAACTTGCGGTACTGGCTCTTCACGAAGCCCTCCGCCCCCGCGACGATCATCGCGCCAACGGCGTTGGTGCCCTGGATGTGGGAGTTGTCATAGACCTCGATCCGGCCCGGCGGTCCGCCGAGATCGAACGCCTCGCCAAGGCCCGCCAGCAGCCGCGACTGCGCCGCCGATTCCGACATCTTCCGCGCCAGCGACTCCCGCGCATTTCGCACCGCGCCGGCCACCAGTTCCGCCTTCTCGCCCCGTTGCGGCACGAGGATCTCCACCTTGCGCCCGGCGCGCTCCGACAGGATCTCGACCAGCAGTTCCCGGTCCTCGATGTCGTGCGACAGGATGAGCTGCCTCGGCGGCTCCTTGCCGTCATAGAACTGGCCAAGGAAGGAGCGCATGACCTCGCCCACCGACTGCGTACCGCCGGTGCGGGGATAGTAATCGTGGTTGCCCCAGTTCTGGTTGGCGCGGATGAAGAACACCTGCACGCAGGCCTGCCCTCCCTCCATGTGCAACCCGATCACATCTGCCTCCGCCACGCCGCGCGGGTTGATGCCCTGAGCCGACTGCACCTGGGTCAGCGCCCGGATCCGGTCGCGCAGGGCCGCCGCCCGCTCGAACTCCATCGCGTCTGACGCGGCCTGCATCTGCTCGGCCAATTCCGCCTGTATGTTGGTCGACCGGCCCTGCAGAAACATCTCGGCATCCTGCACAAGGGCCGCGTATTCCTCTTCGGTCACATGCCCGACGCAGGGCGCGCAGCAGCGCTTGATCTGGTAGAGCAGGCAGGGCCGCGTGCGGCTTTCCAGCGTCGCATCGGTGCAGTTGCGCAGCAGGAACACCTTTTGCAACTGGTTCAGCGTCCGGTTCACTGCGCCCGCGCTGGCGAAGGGGCCATAGTAGGCGCCTTTCTCCTTCTTGGCACCGCGGTGCTTCTTGATCTGCGGAAAGGCGTGATCCTTGGCCACGAGGATGTTCGGGAAGGACTTGTCGTCCCGCAGCAGCACGTTGTAGCGCGGCTTGAGCTGCTTGATGAGGTTCTGCTCCAGCAGCAGTGCTTCCGCCTCGGTCCTCGTAGTGAGAAACATCATCGAAGCGGTTTCCGAGATCATCCGGGCGATGCGTGGGCTGTGCCCTGTCGGGCGCGCATAGCTCGAGACCCGCGCCTTGAGGTTGCGCGCCTTGCCGACATAGAGCACCCGGCTCTCGGCATCGAGCATCCGGTAGACGCCGGGCGAGCTCTCCAGAATCTTCAGGTAAGCGTGGATACGGCGGTGGCCTGTGAGCGTTTCAGCCGGCGCCTGATCGCCATTCGCCTCCTGGTTGTCGGCCGGTGTCACGCTAACCTCCCGTTAACTTTCGATTCCTTCGATCCGCTGCAACGTAGCGACGGGAAGGGCAACTGGAAACATGTCCACGATTTCTGTGGATAACCCGTTGGATAACCCTTCGGCGTCCTGAAATTCTCGTTGTATATTCAGCGATTGATTGATATGCTTAATTTTTAGGCAGAAAAATAAGATATTGTTTTTAAACATAATTTTAACAAGCCTCGGCCAATTGCTTGATTTTTATAAAGGTTTCCTAACGAATTTGTGAAGCGCTTGCCAAACGTGCATAAGTGACGTGAGGGCGCTGCAATACTGCTACTCCGGACCGAGCACATCCGGCGTTTTCCAGCCCAGATGCTGCCCCCCATCGACACAGAGAAGCTGCCCCGTGACGCCCGGCGCATCGATCAGATATCCGAGCGCCGCGGTTATGTCCTCGGGGTTGGCGCCACGCTCCAGTATGGTCGCGCGCCGCTGCCGGGCGAAGTGGTCGTCGGTCTGCCGCTCCCCCATGAGCGTCGGTCCGGGACCGATCGCATTGACCCGTACATGCGGCGCGAGCGCTTGCGCCGAGGTCCGGGTGAACGCCCAGAGGCCCATCTTGGCAATGGTGTAACTCATGAAGGCCGGCGTCAGCTTGCGCACCCGCTGGTCGATCATGTTGACCACGAGCGATTGCGGGAGCGGCTCGTGGTTGTGGTCGAGGATCGCCCTGGGCGCCTGCTCGGCAAATCGCTGGGTCAGGACGACCGGCGCACGGAGGTTCGACTCGATGTGCCGGTCCCAGCTCTGCCGCGTCGCGGTCGCGATGGTGTCGTTCTCAAAGATCGAGGCATTGTTCACCAGCAGGTTCAACGGTCCCCCGAGCGCCTCGGCCGCAGCCTGCACAAGACCCTGCATCGCCGCCTCGTCGGTCAGATCCGCCTGGATGGCCGCCGCGTTGCGCCCCCGGTGACGGATCTCATCCACCACCTGGGCGGCCTCTTCGGCCGAGCCGTTGTAATGAATTGCGACGTCATGCCCGCGGTCGGCCAGATACAGCGCCATGGAGCGGCCAAGCCGACGGGCGCCCCCGGTCACCAAGGCTCTTTTCTCGGTCATACACGCCCTTTCGGCTCGTCTCAGGCCACCACCATCGCAAGGTAGCCAACATAAAGCGCTATGAATACCCCACCCCAAACTCGGGTGATGTCGCGTTTCATGAACACGAAGGGGATCAGGATGAGCGACGCGACGAGCATCACCCAGATGTCGAAAACCAACGTTGCGGGATCTACCGGGATCGGACCAACGAAGCTCGCAATGCCGATGATCGCCAGCAGGTTGAACAGGTTCGAACCAATGACGTTGCCCATCGCGATCTCGGTCTGCCCGCGCAGCGCCGCCATCACCGTCGTGGCGAGTTCCGGCAGCGAGGTGCCGATGGCCACGAGCGTCAGGCCGATCACCGTCTCCGGAACCTGCAGCGCCTCGGCGATGCGCACGGCGGAATCGACGAGTATGTCCGCCCCGAGCGGCAGGCCGATCAGCCCGAGCCCGAGGTAGATCAGGATCTTCCACATCGGCAGCGAGGGGTCGGCGCCTTCGACCTCCTCCTCTTCGCCATCGAGGCTGCAGCTCTCAGCAGCCAGCTTTGCTGCGGCCTCCGCACTGCGCACTTCGCGGCGATGGAGGTAGGCGGTGCGGAAGGCGTCGCCCAGAAGCAGCGCCAGCATGAACAGCAGCACCGTCCCGTCGACCCAGTTGAACAGGTCGGTGTAGGCGAGCCCGATGAAAACGACCGTCGCGACGATCATCATGACGTAGGTCTTGCGGGTATCGCAGCCGGAGGTGTGCAGCCCGGTCAGGATTGCCGGCACGCCGAGCACCATCAGGACGTTCGCGATGTTGGATCCGATGACGTTGCCAAGCGCGATGCCCGGCGCGTGCATCAGGATCGCCTGGATCGAGACAAGGAGTTCCGGCGCCGAGGTGCCGAAGGCCACGATCGTCAACGAGACGAGCAGGGCCGGAATGCCGATACGCAGCGCGAGGTTCACCGCGCCTTTCACAAGTGCGTCCCCCGCCAGAAGGAGGATCACAAGCCCCAGCCCGGCCAGGGCAACATCGATCAGCATTCACTTATCCTTCTGGCAGGGGCATGGGCCATCGCCGATGATAAAGGCGCCGCATGCCTTGCATTTTGCAGGTTTTGCAGGTCGCGGGTCTTTCCGGCCGATCCGTCGTGCCCCGCCCGGCCAGCGCAGCCGGCCGAACATCGCCATCACGGCCATGCCGATCAGGAAAAAGGTGACGACCTTTACCAGCACGTCAGAGTCCGTACCTTGCCCAAAGCGCCCGCTCCTCCAGCCCGGCGACAACCTCGGCCCCGGCAGAAATGCCAAGGCGCCGGAGCAGGCTGCGCCGCGGCCCGTGCACCGCGAATTTTGTCTTGTCGCCGTAGCGTCGTTTCATCACCGGAACCAGATGACCCACCTCGTCCGCCAGACCGACGTCGACAGCCTTGCGCCCGACCCAGACATCGCCGGTGAACAAACGTGTTTCCTTGTCGAGCTTGTCGCCCCGCCGAGTCTGTACATGGGCGATGAAATTGCCGTGGATCTGCTCCTGCAAGTCTTTCAACCGCGCCACGTCCTCGGCTCTCTCCGGCTGGAAAGGATCAAGGAAGCTCTTGCTTTCCCCGGCCGTATGGACCCGCCGTTCGACACCGAAGCGGGAGATGAAATCCTGCAGCCCGAAAGAGGCCGAGATCACCCCGATCGAGCCGACGATGGAATTCTCGTCGACGATGATGTCGTCCGCGGCGCAGGCCAGCCAGTAACCGCCCGACGCCGCCGCGTCCTCGACGAAAGCCGTGACGGGGATGTTCTTTTCCTCGGAAAGACGCCGGATGCGGGCGGCGATCAGCGAGGACTGGCTCGGCGAGCCGCCGGGCGAGTTGATGACCAGCGCCACCGCCTTCGGCTTGCCGCGCGTGAACGCCCGTTCGATCATTGCGCCCGTGCCGGCATTGTTCAAACCGCGCTGTCCAGCCGAAATCAGGCCGTCCAGACGGATGACAGATACCAGTGGATTCCTGTTCAGGAACGGCAGGGGGCGCATCATGAACCCCGATTTAGGTGCGGGTATGGGGAGCGACAAGGAGGGGGCCTGTATGCCGCACACCTGTTGCAGAACTGCCCTACTCCCGCACCTCCGATGTCATGTTGCCGGCTGGACGAGGATCGCCCGGAAATCGTTGACGTTGGTCAGCGTCGGCCCGGTGATCACCTGGTCGGACAGCGCGGCAAAGAACCTGTGGGCGTCGTTGCGCTCCAGCGCGACCCTCGGGTCCCAGCCAATGGCGGCGGCCCGCGTCAGCGTCGTCGGGTCGATGATCGCACCGGCGACCTCTGCGGCGCCATCGACACCGTCAGTGTCGCAGGCGATGGCGTGGATGCCCCGAGCGCCGGCCAGCTCGATCGCCAGGGCCAGCGCGAACTCCGCGTTCGGGCCTCCGACGCCGTCGCCGCGCCGGGTGACCGTCAGCTCACCGCCCGACAGCAACAGGATCGGACGCGGACCCCGGGCCGCGAGCGCCGCGCGGGCCTGCTGGCGCGCCACCAGACGCGCTTCCCCCTCGACGTCCCCGCCGAGCATGACCACCTCGCATCCGGCCGCACGGGCGTTTTCCTCTGCCGCGGCGAGCGAAAGCGACGGCGCGGCGACGATGCGGTTTTCCACCAGCGACAGCCGCGGATCGCCCGGCGGGATCACCCCGGTCGGCATGTCCAGCGCCTCGTAGACCGACTCCGGCACCGGCACGCTCCATTGCCGCAGGATCGCCAGCGCGTCACCCGCGGTGGTTGCGTCGCCAACCGTCGGCCCGGAGCCGATGAAAGCCGGATCATCGCCCGGCACGTCGGAGATCATCAGCGTCAGCATCCGCGCAGGATGTGCCGCAGCCGCAAGCTGACCGCCCTTCACGCGGCTGAGGTGCTTGCGCACGGTGTTCATCTTGTCGATGGGGGCGCCCGAGGCGAGAAGGGCCGCGTTGACCGACTGCTTCTCCTCCAGAGTGATCTTTCCGGCGGGCTGCACCAGCAGGGCCGATGCGCCGCCCGAGATCAGCGCCAGCACGAAATCCTCCGGCCCAAGACTTTCCAGCAGGGCGAGCAGGCGCTCGGTGGCCTCGAGCCCCGCGGCGTCCGGAACCGGATGCGCCGCCTCGACGATCTCGATCCCTGCGCAGGGCCGGGCATAGCCGTAGCGCGTGATCACCAGCCCCTCGCAGGGCCCCCACTGGCTCTCCACGGCCTCCGCCATCCGCGCCGAGGCCTTGCCCGCACCGACAACGACGACCCGACCGGCGGGTTTCGATGGAAGTTGCTGCGGGATCACCGCCATCGGGTCGGCGACTTCCACCGCCCGCGCGAACAGGGCGCGCAGCAGGGCGTCCGGGGTCTCGATCTGGGTCACGGTCGCCCTCCCTTCCTGGACCGGCGCTTCGCCGGAACCGCAGCAGCTTGGACGATCCGGCCAGAGGCACACGTCCTTGTCGAAGAGATACGTGCCTGAAAGCGGAGACTCAACAGGATCCGGGCGGTCCGGGACCGCCACCGGTCTTCCGGTTCAAGCGAAGGCTGCGCTCCCGCAAATCGTTCCCTCTGTCCGAGGTCAGCCTGAGGGAGGCGGGTCATCCCTGTCGGAGCCTTCGTTGTAGCCGTGGTCTTGCTTGGCGCGCCGGATCAGGTGATCCGCCATGGCGCTTGCAAGCGCCACGAAAAGGCCGATCCCGAGGATGATGTAGCCCACGGTGAACAACCGCCCCAATGTCGTCTGCGGCGCAAGATCCCCGTAGCCGACCGTGGCCAGGGTGACCGTCGCGAAATAGATCGAGTCGACAAAGCCCCAGCCCTCCAGCAGGGAATAGACCAGCGCCCCGCCGAGGATCACGGTCGCCGTCAAAGCCAGAAGGATGCGGACCCCCGGGTCATTGATCGCCTCGATGAAACCCCGACCGATGGTGCGGGAGTTCTTGCCGGTGGGTCTGGCGGGCATTCGGGTCTCCTGTCTGCTGCGGCTCCGGCCAGACCGATGGCGCGCAGGTGTCCGACACCCTTGAGGTTAGGCAGATCGATGCGCCTTGAACAGCAGCAAGCGCAGAGTGCCCCAGCGTAAGCTACAGCGGGGATTGTTGTCCGAAGAGCGCGACTTGGCTAGGACTTGAGGAGCACATCCCAGTCGGAGGGCGAAATCCATGATGCGCACGCTGATATCAGTTCTCTTCTATATCCTCGCGAACGGCGTCGGGCTTCTTGTGGCGGCGCTGCTGCTGGATGGGCTGACGCTGAGCTTCACCGGCTTCCTGATCGCGACGCTGCTGCTGTCGCTGGTCGAGGCGATCGCCGCGCCGATCATAACCAAGCTCTCGGACAAGAACGTGCCGGCGCTCAAGGGCGGCGTGGCGCTGGTGACGACCTTCGTGGGCCTTGGCATCACCAATGCAATCGTCTCCAACATGTCGATGGACGGGCTCGCAACCTGGCTCGCAGCGACGCTTCTCGTCTGGCTCGGCGCCCTGATCGCCAACATCCTCTTGCCGATGTTCATGTTCAAGAACCGGCTGGAGGCCAGTCAGCAGAAACCGCATTAGACGGCAGTCTGGCGCAATTTGGTCCTTCATCGTTCTCGGCAGCTTCGAAGCGATGGTGGCACAGAGGGGATATGCTGGCGCCGGGCAGGGTCATACGGTTCAACAGCCGACATCACGGCAAACGCCCCGCCGATATCCCGGCGGGGCGTCGCGTTTTCAGACGTTCCTCCTCCAGGGAGTGAAGATCATTCCGCGGCGGTCACCGCGACGGCAACGGCACGATCGATCACGACGACGATACGGTCACCAGGCACGCGCGCGGCGGCAAAGGCCTGCATCTCCGGCTGAACGCGTGTGCTTTCCAAGGTGCCGTCTTGCAGCTTGACGGTCGCGATCTGCGTATCGGGGTCGTAGGACACGAACTCGACCACGCCGGTCAACGAGCCGAAAACGCCTGCAGCGGGCCGTTCACCCGGCGCGGCAACACCGCCGATCACCTCGCCAACGGCGGTGCCCGGATCGTCGGGGTCGGCCATGCCAACGGCGACAGATTCGTAATAGTCAAGCGTGACCCGATCTCCGACCATGACCTGATCGAGGTTCCGTACCTGGGGTCCGGCGCGGAACACGACCGCGGTTCTACCGTCGCGCACCTTGAACAGGCGGCTATCGAGGTCCACCTCCTCGATGGTGCCGGTCAGCGTCACGGTTTCGCTCCGCTCGGCGAAGCTCGTGTCGCGATTCATCATGCCACAGCCGGCGGCCAACAGCAGCATCGATGCTGCGAGCAGGATCTTCAGTTTCATCAGGACTTTGCCCCCTTTTTCCGGACACCCGGATCGGTGCCTTCGCGGAAAGGCTAGGTCAGCGTCCCACGCAATGGAAGGGGCCAGTCTCACCCCTCTTCAGATCGTCGTGCGAACCTGCCAAAGCTCGGGGAATAGCTCCACGTCGAGCATCCGGCGCAGGTAGCTCACACCGCTCGTCCCGCCGGTGCCCCGCTTGAAGCCGATTACGCGCTCCACCGTCGTCACATGGTTGAACCGCCAGCACCGGAACCGGTCCTCGATACCGACCAGCGCCTCGGCGAGGTCGAAGAGCGCGGGGTATCGGTCGGGGTCGGCATAGACAGCGCCCCAGGCCTGCAGCACGTCCGGGTCGGGCGCGTGGGCATCGTTGCGAGGGATACAGGCCCCGGACAGGTCGACGCCCAGTTCCGCGCCAAGACACCCGAGCGCCTGCTGGTAGACCGAGGGGCGCGCCAGTTCGGCGATCAGCGCATCGACGATGGCGGCGTCGCGGCGGTGCGGTTCAAGCATCTCCACCGACCGGTTGCCCAGTATGAACTCGATCATCCGATACTGAAAGGACTGGAACCCCGACGCGTTGCCGAGATCGCCGCGGAAGCTCGCGAAATCCACCGGCGTCAGGGTGCGCAGCACGTCCCAACTGCTGACCAGCTGATCGAACACCACGCCGACCCGGCCGAGCGCCTTGAGCGCCGCGCGCAGGTCGCGGGCGCGCAGATCGGTCCGTGCAGCCTCCAGTTCCACAATGACCAGCCGCATCCAGAGCTCGCTGGTCTGGTGCTGGATGATGAAGAGCATCTCGTCATGCCGGTCCGATACCGGCTGCTGTGCCGAAAGAAGGCGGTCCAGCGCAAGATGGCTGACGTAGCTGAAATCCTCGCCGCTCGACATGGGGCCTCGTTCGGATGGGGCGGGCGTTGCAGGCCGGCCGTGGGCCACGCTAGCGGGCGGTGGCGCGGGCATCAATCCCGGCCATCAGGAGGGAAGCATCATCGCGTTCAGGTCGAGCAGGTATCGGTCGGACAGCGGCAGGCTCGCCGCGCCGAGGGACCGCGCATCCTGACCGATGGTGCCCGCGCGCAGGTTCGGTTTCTCGATGCCGCCGACGTCGAGGTCCCTCAAGACAAGGTCGGTTCCCTCCACCAGCTTGCGACGCACGTCGACCGGAAGCCATCCGTCGATCATCACCACCTCGGAATCGATGACCGAGGTCGCGGCGGCGATGGCATAGGCAAGGCTCGCGGAGGCCTCGCTGATCCAGGTATCTAGGATCGCAGGCGGCACGTCCCAGTGCTCGGGCGGGTTCCAGAGGCTTTCCGTCGGCCTGCCCGCGGCCCGGACCTCCTGCTCCAGCACGCAGAGCGAGGCAACGTCCACGAGCTGCGCATAGGTGCCCGCCGGCCCTGGAATCGGCAGAGACCCAAGCGCCGCCGCATTGCCGGTCCGTCCGGTGTAGAGACTGCCGTTCAGCACCAGCCCCCCACCGATGAAATAGCCGATGAAGAAATGCAGGAAGACCTGCGGCCGCTCCCCCGAACCGAACACCAGTTCCGCGCCGCAGGCGGCGGAGGCGTCGTTGCAGAGGTAGACCGGGAATTCGAGGCGGCCCGCCAGTTCGGTGCGGATATCCCGATCCCGCCATGCCTCCATCTCGTCGAGCGGTGCGCCGATCGAGACCGCCCAATCCCAGAGCCGGAACGGTATGGCGATACCAAGTCCGGCGATGCGCGGCCGCTTGTCGGGCGGGAGCTTGGCCTGCAGTTCCTCGAGTGCCTCGAGCGCAAAGCCCATGACGGCGTCCGGGGTAGGATAGGGATGGGTCTGGTGGACACGCCCCAGCACCGTTCCCACGAAATCGATCAGGATCAGGTCGACCGAGCGCCGTCCGATCTTCAGCCCCAGGAAATAAGCGCCGTCGGGGGCGAGGTGCATGGGCATCGAGGGCTGGCCGACCTTGCCACGGATCGGCTCGCCCCGTTTCAACAGCCCATCCTCCTCCAGCCGTCGCATGATGCCGGAGATGATCTGCGCCGACAGCCCGGAGACCCGCGCGATCTCTGCCTTTGCCATCGGCCCCTCGCGGCGCAGCAACGACAGCACCAGACGCTCATTGTGCGCCCGCAAGCCGCTCTGATTCGACCCGCGCACCGAGCTTTTCCAACTGCCCGATGCCGGCCAATCCGGTATCGTCACCACGTCTGGTCCTCCGGTTGCACCGGGACACACGGCCACCGATCCGAGACCCGGTCATGAAAACTAGCGGAGTTTCACCTGTCTTGACAAGGCATCCGGATTCCCTGAGTCCTGATTCCGGAGAGAGCCGGCCCAGCCGGGAGGAGAGTGCGACATGGACGGGGATCGGCTGACTGAGCTTGCGGAGATCGCGCTGTCGGTCCGGCCAAGCGGGGTGCGCAGTCTGATCGCCATCGCGGGCCCTCCCGCCTCCGGCAAATCCACGCTTGCCGCCCGCCTAACCGACAGGCTGAATCAGCACGGCGCGGCGGCGGTCCTGGTTCCGATGGACGGGTTCCACCTCGACAATGCCCTGCTCACCGCCCGCGGCTTGCTGCACCGGAAGGGCGCGCCGGAGACCTTCGACGGCGAGGGCTTTGTCCATGCCATCCGGCGCCTGCGCAAGGAACCGCAGGTCATCCTGCCCACCTTCGACCGGGAGCGCGACATATCCATCGCCGGTGCGGTCGAGATCGGCCCGCAGGACCGGATCGCCGTAGTCGAGGGCAATTACCTGTGTTTCGCCGAAAGCCCCTGGGACAAGCTCGCGCCCCTCTGGGATTTCAGTTGCTTCCTGAAGGTCGGCGAGGATGTCCTGCTGGAACGGCTGATCCGCCGCTGGCTGGATCATGGCTTGCCCCCCGATGCGGCGGAGGCCCGGGCCCGCTCCAACGACCTCGCCAATGCGAGCCGGATCAACGCCGCCATAGGGGCCTGCGACCGAATTTTCTGAGGTGGCGCCCGGCTCAGGTCTCGCGGAGGCTGGCGGCGCGAAACACCGGGACGGACCGGCCCTTGTCGAGATAGGGAAGCCCCTCGGTATAGCCCGTGCCGGAGCGGTCGCCGAGAAAACGGCGGGCGATCTGGTAATGCGCCTGCCGCCAGCGGAGCAACTGGCGGGCAAAGGCGGCAAGCTCCGCCTCGATCTCCCCGCGCAGGGCAACATCCGCTTCGGGATCCTCGTTCATCGCCGCCAGCGCATCCTCCAGCGTGGGCAGGCCTTCCTGCACGGCGGCCTGCACCTCCGGCACCGAGCGGTAGGCAGGCGAGTCCAGCCGCTCCGCATCGGGCCGGCGGCACAGCGCCTCGACCGTCTTGTAGCCGGCCGACTGGATGGCGCTGGCGCCCTCGGTATAGCGGCGGAACTCGTGAAAGGCCGCGGGCTGCATCGAACCGATCAGCGGAAAGAGCCGGGACACCTCCCGCAGAAGCTGGTTTGCGAGGTGAAGCCAGCCGAGCGACGTCGCGGGCGCGGATGGCATCGCGTCGATGGCCTGCCAGAGCGAGACGGCGATCCAGGCAAAGCTCAGTTCGAAGCCCTGCAGCACCCGCAGGAACAGGTATTCGTCGTGCACGACGTGAACCGGCAGCATGCTGGCGGCGAGCCGGCGCCGCATCTGCTGCGAGACCCGTGGTCCGATCGCCTCGAGCACGTTCCGCGCCGCGTCCTCTGGTTCGTCCGAGTGGATCGCCAGCCCGGCCCGGTCGAGCGACGGGCGCAGCGCCGCGAGCGTCAGGCGCAGTCGACGCCGCCCAAGCTCCGCCCCGGGGCGCATCAGCGGCAGGATCTCCGCCCGGCCTTCCAGCGCGTCGAGTTCAAAGCCGAGCAGATCGCCCATCAGCGCGAGCAGACCGAGATCGCGCTGTTCGAGCACCCCTGCGGGATCGTGGAAACCGGTACCGTCGTCCGGGAAGTCGAGGACCTTCAGGGCGCAATAGGTGGCGTAGTCGTAGCGGCCCTCGTGCTTGTCCAGCGCGCAGTCGAGGAAGCCGTCGAGCAGCCGCTGCGCCTCGGCGCCCCCACCAACGCGGGACCGCGCCTCGCGCAACCGGGCAAGGCAGCCGATCATTTCTTCAGGCAGGAACTGCTTGCCAACTTCATGGCTGGCATCGATGGCGAAACCGAAGGGAAACCCCTCGGCGCCGGGATCCTGCCACCACAGATCGAACGCGGCCACGAAATCCCGGGCACGCGCCGACCTGGACAAAGTCGATATGGGCCGACCGGAAATGATCGGGACCTCCTTTGGCTGTGTCCGCACCGCTCGGCGGGGGCCGCAGGCGAAGTGTAGAAGCCCTTGGCCAGCCCTTCAACAATTCTGCACTGCCGCGAGATCCCGCAAGATCACACCGCGACCCGACGATCACTCCGGGAAGTGGCAGGCCACGGCGTGCGGCTGGCCTTCCAGTTCCGGACGCTCCGTCCGACACTTGTCGGTGGCCTTCCAGCAGCGCGGGCTGAACGGGCAGCCGGGCGGAATGTTCACCGGCGACGGCAATTCACCCACCAGTTTGATCCGTTCCTTTCGGAGGGTCGGGTCGGCGATCGGCGTCGCCGAGAGCAGCGCCTTGGTATAGGGGTGCCGCTGGTGGCTGAAGATCGCCTCCTTGCTGCCCACCTCGACCGGACGGCCGAGGTACATCACGATGACATCGTCGGCGACGTGCTTCACCACCGACAGGTCGTGGCTGATGAACAGGTAGGCAAGGCCCAGCCGCTCCTGCAGGTCGACCAGCAGGTTCAGGATCTGGCTCTGGATCGACAGGTCGAGCGCCGAGACCGGCTCGTCGAGGACCAGCACCTTGGGCTCCAGCATCAGCGCCCGGCCCACGGCGATCCGCTGCCGCTGGCCACCCGAGAACATGTGCGGGTAGCGGTCGAAATGCTCGGGCCGCAGGCCCACGAGTTCCAGCATCTCCCGCGCCCGCCGCGTCCGTTCCTCGGCGGACATCTCGGGGCGGTTGATCACCAGCGGCTCCTCGAGGATCTGGCCGCAGCGCTGCCGTGGGTTGAGCGAGCCGTAGGGGTCCTGGAAGACGATCTGCACGGTGGTGCGCAGCTTGTCGTGGGTGTTCGGCCCGGCCTTCGTCCCGTCGAGCACGAAGCTGCCCGCGACCGGCTCCTCGATCATGGTGATGCAGCGCGCCAGGGTCGACTTCCCGCAGCCGGATTCGCCCACCACGGCAAGCGTCTTGCCCGGCTCGAGGGAAAAGGACGCGCCGGTCAGCGCGCGCACGATACGATCCTGACCGAACAGGCCGCCCTTCAGGACGTATTCCTGCGTCAGGTTCTCGGCGATGAGGACAGGCTCTGTCATACGCTTTCCTCTTGGGCCACGTTGAGCGGGTAATGGCAGCGGGCGAAGCCGAGCTCCGGCCCGCCGATTGGCGGCGCGACGGTGCGGCAACGCTCGTCGGCATGGGCGCAGCGCGGGCTGAACAGGCAGCCGGCCGGGCGGTCGAACTGGCCCGGAACCACGCCGGGGATCGTCGGCAGGTGCTTGGTGGTGGCGCGCTCAGGCAGGGCGGCCAGCAGCGCGGCGGTGTAGGGATGATGCGGCGTCGCAAACAGCGAGCGCACGTCCTGCATCTCCACCTTCTGACCGGCATATTGCACAGACACGCGCTCCGCGGTCTCCGCCACCACGCCCATGTCGTGAGTGATCAGGACCAGCGCCATCCCGGTTTCTTCCTGAAGCGAAGTCAGAAGCTCCAGGATCTGCGCCTGGATCGTCACGTCGAGCGCGGTCGTCGGCTCGTCGGCGATCAGCAGCTTCGGTTTGCAGGCGATCGCCATGGCGATCATCACCCGCTGGTTCATGCCGCCTGACATCTGGTGCGGGAAGGCCGAGAGCCGCGTCTCCGGCGCCGGGATGCCGACCTGTTCGAACAGCTCGACGGCGCGGGCCTGACGCTGTCTTCGGTCCATCCCGAGGTGGAACCGGAGCGCCTCCTTGATCTGGAAGCCCACGGTGTAGCACGGGTTGAGCGAGGTCATCGGCTCCTGGAAGATCATCGACATGTCCTTGCCGATGATCTGGCGCCGCTTGCGGGGCGAGATGCCGCGCAGGTCGTTGCCGTCGAAGGTGAGCTGGTCGGAGGTGATCGTCGCGGTCCAGGGCAGCAGGCCCATCATCGCGAGGAAGGCCACCGATTTGCCGGAGCCGGATTCGCCCACCACGGCGGTGATATCGCCCTTGTCGAGCGTCAGGTCGAAGCCGTCCACCGCGCGGAACGTGCCCGAGGTGGTGGCAAAATCGACAGACAGGTTGCGGACTTCGAGAAGCGCCATGTCGTCAGCTCCTCTTCAGCTTGGGATCGAGCGCGTCGCGCAGACCGTCGCCCATCAGGTTGATGGCCAGCACCGTGATCAGGATCGCAAGGCCGGGGAAGGTGACGACCCACCAGGCGCGCAGGATGAACTCCCGCGCCTCGGCGAGCATGGTGCCCCATTCCGGTGTCGGCGGCTGCGCGCCCATGCCGAGGAAGCCAAGCGCCGCCGCGTCGAGAATCGCGGTGGAGAAGGACAGCGCCGCCTGCACGATGATCGGGGCAAGGCAATTCGGGAGCACGGTGATGAACATCATCCGCCAGCGCCCCGCCCCTGCCACGCGGGCCGAGGTCACGTAATCCTTGTTGCGCTCCGACATCACCGAAGCACGGGTCAGGCGCACGTAATGCGGCTGCAGCACGATCGCGATGGCGATCATCGCGTTCAGGAGCGACGGGCCAAGGATCGCGACCAGGACCAGCGCCAGCAGCAGCGAGGGGAAGGCGAGGATCACGTCCATGATCCGCATGATGATCGTGTCGAGCCATCTCGGAGCGAAACCGGCGAGAAGGCCAACGGTGATCCCTCCGGTCGCCGCAACCACGACGACGACGATGCCCACGAAGAACGAGTAGCGCGCGCCCATGAGAAGCCGGGACAGCAGATCGCGACCGAGCGCGTCGGTGCCCAGAACGAAGGTCCAGTCGCCCCCTTCCTGCCACGCAGGAGGCTGCAGCAGGTGGTCACGGAACTGCGCGGTCGGGTCGTGTGGCACGATCAGTGGCGCGAAGATCGCGACGAAGAGGAAGGCGAGGAACACCCAGAGCCCGAACACCGCGCCGCGGTTCTCGCGGAAGTAGAACCAGAATTCCTTCAGGCGGCCCGGCCGCTCGATGTTTGCTGTTGCCTCGGCCATGTCAGGACTTCCGGATCTTCGGGTTGATGAAACCGTAGAGCACGTCGACGGTCAGGTTCACGATCATCACCATCACGGCGATCAGCAGCAGACCGCCCTGCACCACCGGGTAGTCGCGGCGATAGATCGAGTCGACCATCCATTTGCCGATGCCTGGCCAGGAAAAGATCGTCTCGGTCAGGATGGCGCCGGCCAGCAGCGTTCCGACCAGCAGGCCGATCACGGTGACCACGGGGATCAGCGCGTTGCGCAGCGCGTGGATATAGGTGACGCGGGAGGGCGGCAGGCCCTTGGCGCGGGCGGTGCGGATGTAGTCCTCGCTCAGCACCTCGAGCATGGCGGAACGGGTCTGACGCGCGATCACCGCGAGCGGGATGGTGCCAAGCACGATCGTCGGCAGGATCAGGTGGTTCACCGCCGAGGAGAAGGCGCCCTTCTGGCCCGAGAGCAGCGAGTCGATCAGCATGAAGCCGGTAACGTCGTCGAAGAAATAGATCAGCGAGATCCGCCCCGAGACCGGCGTCCAGCCGAGCCAGCCGGAGAAGACGATGATCATCAGCAGCGCCCACCAGAAGATCGGCATCGAGTAGCCGACCAGCGCGGTGGACATCAGCGTCCGGTCGAACAGCTTGCCCCGGTTGATCGCCGCGATGACGCCCGCCGGCAGGCCGAGGACCACGGCGAAGATCATGGCGCAGATCGACAACTCCAGCGTGGCCGGGAACAGCGCGAAGAATTCGTCGAACACCGGCTTCTTGGTGACGAAGCTGTTGCCGAGGTCCCCCTGAAGCACGCCGGTCATGTAATCCCAGTATTGGGCCAGGAGCGGCCTGTCGAAGCCGAACTGCGCCTGCAGTTCGGCGTATCGCTCATCGCTCATGCCCCGCTCGCCAGCCATCACGATGATCGGATCGCCCGGCAGCACCCGGATGAAAGAGAAGGAGATCAGCGTCACCCCGATGAAGGTCGGGACGAAGGTGAGCAGGCGGGACAGGAGGAAATTCAGCATTATCCGATTACCGTCAGGTCCTTTGGAAAGGTCGTCAGCGAGCGGCACCCGGTCTCCGTGACGAGGACATCATCCTCAATGCGGATCCCGAGGTCACCGATGGCGTATAGCCCGGGCTCCACGGTGATGACCATGCCGGGTTCGAGGATCTCGTGGTTGCCGCGCATCACCTGCGGCGCCTCGTGCACCGCCCGGCCTAAGCCGTGGCCGGTCTTGTGCCGGATGCGGTCGGCGAAGCGGGAGGCCTCGAGCACCGAAGTCACAGCGTCGTCGATGTCATGTGCGCTGACGCCCGGGCGGGTCGCCTCGATCCCGCGCAGGTTGGCGGAAAGCACCGTTTCATAGACCTCCTGCGCCTCGTCCGGCGCATGGCCCACGAAGAAGGTCCGCGTGATGTCGGCGTTGAGCCCGCCGATCCGGGCGCCGAAGTCGAACAGCAGGCAATCGCCGTCGCGCAGCGCGTAGTCGACGCGCGCATGGGCGTGGGGACGTGCGGAATTGTCGCCGCCGGCGACGATCGGGCCAAAGGCGTGATCCTCGGCCCCGTGGCGGAACAACGCCTGGGTCAGGAAGCTCTGCACTTCGGCCTCGGTCTGGCCGATGCGCACCTGCTCCAGGACCTCGGCCAGCGCCTTCTCGGAGGTGGCGATGGCGCATTCCATCGTGGCGATCTCGTCGGCGGTCTTGACCCGACGCAGCGCCGAGATCTCGCGTTCGGCATCCAGCACCTGCAGGCCCGGGATCGCGGTGACCAGCGCGTGGTGCACAAAGACCCGCATCACCTGGCCCTCCACCGCGAGCGTCTTCAGCGGCAGGTGCCGGGCGAGCGCGGCAAAGGCTTCGGAATAGCCATCCTGGTCGCGCCAGTCAAAAACCTCGCCCTCGAAGGCAAGCGGCTCGAAGCTGCGGAGTTCGAGGTTCGGCACGATGGCCACCGGCGCGCCCTCGACGGGGATCACGACAACCAGCGGACGCTCGAGGCTGTGGAAAGAGGCGTTGTAGAGGCGTTCGAAGTTTGCGCCCGGAACGAGCGCGACCGCATCCGCGCCAAGCGAGCGTGCGATGCGGCGATAGTCGCTGTAGCGATCCATATTGTCAGGGAACCCGAAAGAGGGACCGGGGCGCCTGAGCGCCCCGGACCACGGTTGAGATTATTCGGCGATGCTGACGCCGTAGAAGATGTGGCCGCCGAGCGGGTGGACCTTGTAGCCCTCCACCTCGGGACGCATCGGCATGAAGACGACCGAGTGGGCGATGGTGGCCCAAGGCGCCTGCTCCTTGAAGATGACCTGCGCCTCTTCGTAGAGCGCGGTGCGCTCCGCGACGTCGGTGGTGACCTTGGCCTTCTGGATCACTTCCTCGAAGGGCTCGTAGCACCACTGGGCGCGGTTCGAGTTCTCGACACCGTCGCAGCCGAGCAGAACGGCGAGGAAGTTGTCCGGGTCACCGTTGTCGCCGGTCCAGCCGAGCAGGATGGCACCGTCACGATCAAGCTCGCGCGAGCGGCTGAGGTACTCACCCCACTCGTAGGAAACGATCTCCACGTCGACGCCGATGTTGGCCATGTCGGCCTGGATCAGCTCGGCCATGCGGCGGGCGTTCGGGTTGTACGGACGCTGCACCGGCATCGCCCAGACCTTCATGCTGAGGTCGGTGACGCCCTCGGCCTCGAGCGCAGCCTTGGCGGCTTCCGGATCGAACGCATCGTCTTCAATCGCGTCGTTGTAGGACCACATGGTCGGCGGGATCGGGTTCTTGGCGATCTGGCCGGAGCCCTGGAACACGACGTCGATGATGGCCTGCTTGTCGATGGCCATATTGAGCGCCTTGCGGACCTTCGGGTTGTCGAAGGGCGCCTGGGTCGTGTTGTAGGCGAGGTAGCCGACGTTCAGGCCTTCCTGCTCCATCACGTTGATGTCCGGGTTGTCCTTCATCGCCTGGATGTCGGCCGGGTTCGGATAGGGCATCACATGGCATTCGCCGGCCTGCAGCTTCTGGTAGCGGACAGACGCGTCGGGCGTGATCGCGAATACCAGGTTTTCGATGGCCGCCGGATCGCGCCAGTACTCGTCATTACGCACGAAGCGGATGACGGCGTCCTTCTGATAGGCCACGAACTTGAACGGGCCGGTGCCGATCGGCGCCTGGTTCAGCTGCTCGGGCGTGCCTGCCTCGAGCATGGCGTCAGCATATTCCTTGGACACGATCGAGGCGAAGCCCATGGCGAGGTTCGCGATCATCGGCGCTTCCGGCCGGTTCAGCACGAATTTCACCGTGTAATCGTCGACCTTGACGATTTCCTTCAGCAGGTCGGGCATCGACATGCCGTCGAAGTATTCCCAGGTGCCGCCGGAGACACCCTTGTAGGGGTTGTCCTCTTTCCACTGGCGCTCGAACGAGAAGATCACGTCGTCGGCGTTGAAGTCGCGGGTCGGCGTGAAGGCGTCGTTGCTGTGGAATTTGACGCCCTGACGAAGGTTGAAGGTATACTCCAGCCCGTCCTCGGAAACTTCCCAGCTCTCGGCGAGGCCCGGGATCACGTTGGTGGTGCCGGTCTCGAAGAGCACGAGCTTGTCGTAGATCGGGTGCTCGGAGGCATCGAAGGTTGTGCCCGAGGTATAGAGCGCCGGGTCGAAGCCTTCGGGCGAGCCCTCGGAGCAATATACGAGTGTCTGCGCCGAAGCCGCACCGGCAAGAACGCCAGCACACATGAGCGCTGCGGTAAATGTCCGCGTCTGTTTCATAAGTAGTCTCCCTGCGAGATCTGCCCACTTACGGGGCACATGCACAAAGTTAGACAACCAAACCAAAATGGATGCAAGCCGGGCCTCCGCTTCCCGTAACGACAGCAGAGCCGTTCCGCGCGCCGAGCTGGATGTTCTATGGGCGGTTGCCGGGTTCGTGACCGCTGGACGCCGCCAGCGCCGCAAGATCGGCCACTGTATCAACGTCGGCAAGCACGTCCGCAGCCACCGTCACCAACGCGGTCGAGGGCAAGCCGCGCAGGAGCGCCCCTGCCCCGCGATCGCCCTGCAGCCCGGACAAAGCGGCAAGATCGGATTGCGGAAAGCAGGCGGGGGGCATCCTGCGGCGGCCGTCCGTCACCGCACTGGCGCAGGTTGCGCCACATCGCTCGAGCACGGCCTGCATCACCTCGGCCCCGACCAGCGGCATATCGGCCAGCGCGATCAGCAGGCGATCCGCACCGAGCGCCCGGGCTCGCGCCACGCCCGCCCGGAGGTTGTCGGCCTGGCCGGCCATATCGCCCGCGCCGGGCACCCTCTCGAACCCCTCGAACAGGGCCGCGACCTCCGCCGAGGAGGTGACGACCAGCCGGTGATCGAGCGCGACACCCCGCATGGCTTCGGCCGCGCAGGCCGCGAGGGGACGGCCTCGGAACGGGGCCAGCAGCTTGTTCTCCGACCCGAACCGCGCGGATCGGCCCGCTGCCAGGATCAGCCCGACCCGTGTCATGCCCGCACCCAGGGCGCCTCCGCGAGGATCTCGGCGAGGACAGAGACGGCAAGCGTGCGCGCATCCCGTGCGGAGGGAATCAGCCCCACCGGGCCGTGCAGCCGCGCCCGCGCGTCCTCCGGCACACCCATGCCTTCCAGCATCAGCAGCCGTGCATCCCGCGCCCGCTGGCTTCCCTGAGCGCCGATATAGAACGCGTCCGTCGCAAGCGCGCCCTCCAGGATCGGCGGCTCCCAGTCGTGATCGTGGAAGAACAGCACAATCGCCGTCCAGGCATCGACGGCCACATCCTCCGGCAGGAACGGCCGCACCAGGTGCCGCGTCTCGCTCCCGGCGCGCGCGGCTTCCTCCAGCGTCTCGGCATCGGGCGAGAGCAGCATGTTGGGATAGCCTGCCGACTTCACCAGCGCGGCGAACGTGCTCGCCTCGGGCCCCTTGCCGAACACCAGGAACCGCAGTTCCGGAAGGCAGCGCAGGCGGAACAGGCCGGCGTCGCGGCCGGTCTCGCCCGTCTCCCGGATCGCCATCGCGCCGGTCTCCTCCGCCACTTCCAGCGTGCAGGGCTGGCGCGCCGCCCGCCGCTGCGCGAGATCACCCAACGCCTCGCGGTCCGGCCGCGGCAGGAGCAGGATGTCGAGCCCGCCGCCGCAGGGAAGCTGGATGTCGATGAAGGGCGAGCCGCGCCCGTAGCGCAGCACCGTGGGCCGCCCCCGCTCCAGCGTCTCCAGCGCGTGCAGCGCGATGTCGGATTCCACGCAGCCCGACGACAGCGTCCCCGCCCGCGCGCCATCGGCAAAGATCGCCATCGTGGCTCCGACCGGCCGGTAGGATGGCCCCTCGACCCCGACGATCACTGCCAGCACAGACTCCTCCGGCCGAGAGAGCAGCTCTGAAATTGGGTCCCTTGCCGGACCCGAAACGATTTCGGTCATTTTCCCCCCGCGTTTCGACCATTCTTAGACCGCCGCCGCCGCGGGGCAAGCGCTCCGAAACGTGGACAGCGGCGAAACTGCCGCCTAGTCTTCCCCGAACCGCAAGCAGGAGGAGCGCGCGACCTTGGGCGAGATCCCTTCATCCATCGACGACACCATCGCGCTGCTCAACGGGCAGAACTACGTCTGCGGCCGCGACCTGGGCACCGTCGCCTTCCTGGCGCTGCGCCTCGGAAAGCCGCTCTTCCTCGAAGGCGAGGCCGGCGTCGGCAAGACGGAGATCGCCAAGGCGCTTGCCGCGGCCCTCGGCCGCCGCCTGATCCGCCTGCAATGCTACGAGGGGCTCGACGCCGCCTCCGCGATCTACGAGTGGAACTTCTCCGCCCAGATGATCGCGATCCGCACCGCCGAGGCCACTGGCGGGGCCGACCGGGCTGCCCTCCAGAGCGAGCTCTTCTCCGAGGATTTCCTGATCCGCCGCCCGCTGCTGGAGGCGATGGAACCCCATGCCGAAGGGCCGCCCGTGCTGCTGATCGACGAGATCGACCGCACCGACGAACCTTTTGAGGCCTTCCTGCTCGAGGCGCTTTCCGATTTCCAGGTCACCATCCCCGAGCTTGGCCCGATCCGCGCCCCCGAACCGCCGATCGTGGTGCTGACGTCGAATCGCACCCGCGAGGTGCACGACGCGCTGAAGCGGCGCTGCCTGTATCACTGGGTCGATTACCCGAATTTCACCCGCGAGATGGAGATCCTGCGCGCCCGCGTGCCGGAGGCGACCGATGCGCTCTCCGCCGAGATCGTCGCCTTCGTCCAGAGCCTGCGCGGCGCGGACCTGTTCAAGACCCCCGGCGTGGCCGAGAGCATCGACTGGGCGCGCTGCCTGATCGCGCTCGACACGGTGGCACTCTCGCCCGATGTCATCTCCGACACGCTCGGCGGGCTGCTGAAATACCAGGACGACATCACCCGCATCGCCGGCGCCGAGGCGACGCGCCTGCTCGACGAGGCCAAGGCCCGCCTCGCCACCGCGGGATGACCGCCGCGCGCCGGCCCGGCGAGGTCGACGGCCGGCTGGTCGAGAACATCGTCCATTTCACCCGCGCCCTGCGCAAGGCGGGCGTGAAGGTCGGCACAGCGCAGGTCGAGAACGCGGTGTGCGCGGTCGAGGCCGCGGGCTTCACCCACCGGGTCGATTTCTACCACACCCTGCGGGCGACCCTGATCAACCGCGCCAGCGACCTCGAGATCTACCACCAGATCTTCGCCATGTTCTGGCGCGACCCCGACTTCCTCGAACACATGATCCACATGCTCTCGCCGTCCCTGCGCGGTCAGCCGGAGGACACCCGCCCCAAGGCCGCCGAACGCCGTGCCTCCGACGCCCTCGGCGACCGGCCGGAGCGCCCGCCTCCGAAAAAGGATCGGCAGGAGATCGAGATCAAGGCGCATCTGAGCTGGTCCGACACCGAGCGGCTCAGGGCAATGGATTTCGAACAGATGAGCGCCTCCGAGCTGGCCGAGGCCACCCGCGCGATCCGCACCCTGCGCCTGCCGGTGCCGCCGATCCGCACCCGGCGCCAGGCCCCTGCCCCCCATGGCCGGCACCCCGACATCCACGCCACGTTGCGCCACTCGTTGCGTCGGGGCGGCGAGATCGATCGGCTGTCGACCACCCGTCCCCGCCTGCGCCCGCCGGACCTGGTTGCGCTCTGCGACATCTCGGGGTCGATGTCGATCTACTCGCGGATGCTGATGCATTTCCTGCACGCCCTGGGGCAGGCGCAGGACGGCGCCTGGGGCCGCATCCACAGCTTCACCTTCGGCACGCGGCTGAGCAACGTCACCCGCGCGCTGCACCACAAGGATCCCGACCTAGCGCTGGAGGCGGTCGGCCGAGAGGCGCAGGACTGGCGTGGCGGCACGCGGATCGGCGAGGCTCTGGAGCGGTTCAACAAGGACTGGTCACGCCGGGTGCTCGGACGCGGCGCCGTGGTGCTGCTGATCTCGGACGGGCTGGAACGCGGCGACCCGGACCTGCTCAACCAGCAGGCCGAGCGGCTCGCCCTGTCCTGCCGGCACCTGATCTGGCTCAACCCGCTGCTGCGCTTCGACGGCTTTGCGCCCCAGGCCGGCGGCATCCGGGCGCTGCTGCCGCATGTCGACAGCTTCGCCGCCTGCCACTCGCTCGACACTCTCGCGGACCTTTCGTCTGCGTTGACCGGCGCGGGCCACAAGACCCGCCTTCTGGCAGGCCTCGACAGCTGATCCGCCGCGCACGGTTCGCTTCTTCTGTCCGGAAATATCTCCGCCGGAGGCACGATCTTTCTCCGAAAGATCGGCCGCGCCTTATGGCGCGGTCATTCCTTTTCCATGGTGCATTGCAGCGGGTGCTGGTGCCGGCGGGCGAAATCCATCACTTGCGCCACTTTCGTCTCGGCCACCTCGTGGCTGAACACGCCCACAACGGCAACGCCGCGCTTGTGAACCACCAGCATCAACTCGAAAGCCTGCGCATGGGTCATCCCGAAGAAACGTTCGAGGATATGGACCACGAATTCCATCGGCGTATAGTCGTCGTTCAGCAGCAACACCTTGTAGAGCGGCGGACGCTGGGTGCGCGGCCGCGTCTTGGTGGCCACACCCGTCTCGCCGTCGGTCCGGTCGTCATCGTCTGCGGACAGGATGGGATCGCTCAGGCGTTTCAAGGCGCGGTGCGCTCCATTGGCTACTGGGAATTGGGGCGTTCGTTGCGGTTATATAGTCGTCACACAGGGTCTGAAAAGGGTTCAGACGCGCGTGGCGGGGGGAATGGGCGATGAAAATCACCACAATCGGTTTCGACGCGGACGATACACTTTGGCACAACGAGCGCTTCTACGTGCTGACGCAGGACCGATTCGCCGACCTTCTGAGCGATTACGGCGACCGTGACAACCTCGACGAGCGCCTGCTCGAGGCCGAGAGGCGCAACATTGGCCACTACGGTTACGGCATCAAGGGATTCATGCTGTCGATGATCGAGACCGCGATCGAGGTCACCGATTCCCGGGTGCCAGCCTCGGTGATCCACCGGATTCTCGAAATCGGCCAGGACATGCTCCGCCACCCCATCGAGCTTCTTCCCGAGGCCCGCGCCGCGGTGGAGGCGATGGCGGCTTCCCATCACCGCGTCCTGCTGATCACCAAGGGCGACCTTCTGGACCAGGAGCGCAAGCTCACGGAATCGGGGCTGTGGGAGTATTTCGACGGGGTGGAGATCGTCTCGGAAAAGACACCTGAGGTCTACGCCCGCGTTTTCTCGGCCCACGGTGACGGTCCGGAGCGGGCCCTGATGGTCGGCAATTCGCTTAAATCCGACGTTCTTCCAGCCATCGGGGCCGGTGCCTGGGGCGTGCATGTGCCCTTCCAGCTGGCCTGGGCTCTGGAACAGGCCGAGGCGCCGGAAGGCCACGCACGTTTTCGTGTTCTGGAGAATCTCGGACAGTTGGCCGACCTGGTGGACGAGATCGGCTGAGATCTGGTGCCTTGGGCCAAATTGGCCCCGAGATGTTGCGATGTGGCTTGAATGTCACCTCAAAAGCGCTTGAAAGCGAACGCTTTTCGACTCCCCTTCGGCGTGCTACCTTTGTCACGAGCAAAGAATCCGACCCGGAAAACCGGGCGGGACGAGGCAGACAGAGGCAGGCATCGAGATGACGACGAGCATTGGCGGGCGCCGTGCGCTCGCAATTTCCGTGATATTTATCCTCACCTTCGGTGTCATGATCGGCACCAGCATCCGTGCCGGCGCGGCGCCGTTCGCCGCCATGGTGATGGACGCACGCAGCGGCGAGGTGCTGTATTCCCAGAACGCCGACACCCGGATACACCCGGCATCGCTCACCAAGATGATGACGCTCTACGTCGCCTTCGAGGCGATCGAGCATGGCGAGATCGGGCTCGACACCAAGGTCCGCATCTCCAAGAAGGCGGCGAACGAGGTGCCTTCGAAGCTGGGACTGCAGGCCGGGCAGACCATCGAGCTCCGTTACCTGATCCGCGCCGCAGCGGTGAAGTCGGCCAACGATGCCGCCACCGCGATCGGCGAGGCGATCGAGGGCAGCGAGGCCGCCTATGCCCGGCGCATGAACCGCACCGCCAAGGCGCTCGGCATGACCCGGACGACTTTCAAGAACATGCACGGCCTGACCGAAGAGGGGCACATGTCGACCGCCCGCGACATGACGATCCTCGGCCGTCACCTGTTCTATGACTACCCGGCCTACTACAACCTGTTCTCTCGCCTCGAGACGGATGCCAAGCTTCGCACGGTCGCGAACACCAACCGGAAGTTCCTGAGCTCCTACAAGGGTGCCGACGGGATCAAGACCGGGTTCACCAACGCCGCCGGCTCCAATCTCGTGGCCTCGGCGCATCGCGGCGACACCCGAATCATCACCACCGTCATGGGCGCCACCTCCAGCACCGCGCGCAACGCGAAGGTCGCAGAGCTGATGGACATGGGCTTCAGCCGCGCCCCGCGCATGGCCAATGTCCGCAAGCCGGCCCCGCCGCAATATGTCGGCAACGGCTCCGCGCCCGGGGCAAAGACCATCCAGGTCGCCAGTGCCGTCAACCAGTCGATCCGGCCGGTCGGCCGCCCGATCCGTGGTGCGCCAGCCGATGTGAAGCTCGCGGCGATGCAGACGGGGATCGAGGCCGCGGTGGCGCTGGCCGCCGGGGCGAAGGACGCCATCGAGGACGCAGTGGAAACCGCGGCCGTCACCTCCACCGAATCCTCCGCGGCGCGGCCTCAGGCAGACACCGAGGCGGAGACGGTCCAGATGGCCGCCTTTACCTCAAGCCCCAACCCGGAACCACGCCCTAGACGGCTCGACTTCGCCGCCGCTAAACCGCAGGCGCAAACCGCCGCCGAACAGGTCGTCGTCAGCCGCGTTTCCACCTCGGGGGGCCGCCGCTGGGGCATCAACATCGGCGCCTATCCCTCGCGGTACAAGGCCGAGCGCGTGCTGCTGAAGACCGCCCTCACCGAGATGGCGACGCTGGATGGCGCGTTGCGCAAGGTTGCCCAGGGTGCCAAGGGGTTCGAGGCCAGTTTCATCGGCCTCAGCGAAGAGCAGGCCGGCCTTGCCTGCCGCAAGCTCGAAGCCCGCGGCACCGAATGCAGGACCATCGGTCCGAACGGTTCCTGACCGGTTACGGCTCGATCCAAACCACTCACGCACAAATGGCGGCCTGTCGGGGCCGCCATTTTCGTTTCGCCGGCGCGCGACCGATCAGGACTTGGGCGTGTCGTCGAACTCGTCCGACAGGATCCGATGACTGTCGCCTTCCGGATCGTCGTATTGATCGCTGCGGACCGTCCAGAAGAACGCGACAAGGCCCAGCCCGCCGAGAAACAGCGAGATCGGGATCAGGAAGGCGAGGACTTCCATTGCGTCACCTCAGGCGGAGCGAGTTCAGGGAGACGGTGATCGAGGAGGCCGACATCGCCAGTGCCGCCGCCAGCGGGGTGGCGAAGCCGGCGATGGCGATGGGCACTGCGATCACATTGTAGACCGTGGCGATGGTGAAGTTCTCCCGGATCCGGGTCACGGCGGAGCGTGCCGTGGTGACCGCGGCGGAAATCGGGGCGATGTCCTCGCCGAGCAGCACGATGTCGGAGGCCACCCGCGCCGCATCGAGCGCCGAAGCCGGCGAGATCGAGGCATGGGCGGCCGCCAGCGCGGCGGTGTCGTTCAGGCCGTCGCCGACCATCAGCACCCGCCGACCGGCCGCGGCGAGTTCCTCGACCCGCGCGGCCTTGTCCGCGGGCAGCGCCTCGGCCGTCACGTCCTCGATGCCCAGCCGCTCGGCAAAGGCGCGGACCGCCGGCGCGGCGTCGCCCGAGATCAGCGCGACGTGCAGCCCGGCGTCCTTGAGCCCGCGCACGGCCTCCTCGGCGCCCGGCCGCAAACGGTCGGTGAAGCCGAAGCAGACAGGCGCCTCGCCCTCGACCGCGAGCCAGGCCGAGGTGCGCGCGCCGGGCGCCGCGCCGACCCAGGCCGCCCGGCCGAGCCGGACGCGACGCCCCTGCCACTGGGCCTCGGTGCCATAGCCCGGCACTTCCGCGAGCGAATCGACCGACGCTGGCACAATGCCACGCGCCTGCGCGGCCTCTGCGAGCGCGCGAGAGAGCGGGTGCGACGAACCCTCCGCCAGCCCTGCCGCGAGCGCCATGACCTCTTCGGGGATCGCCTCCGGCTCCTCCAGCTCTGGCGCACCCAGCGTGAGCGTGCCGGTCTTGTCGAAGATCACAGTGTCGACTTCGGCCAGCCGCTCCAGCGCGGTGCCGTCCTTGATCAGCATCCCCTTGCGGAACAGCTTGCCGGAGGCGGCGGTGGTCACCGCCGGCACGGCCAGCCCGAGGGCGCAGGGGCATGTGATGATAAGCACCGCCGCGGCGATGTTGAGCGCCAGCCGCGCGTCCTGCGTGTAGAGATACCAGCCGATTGCGGCAACGGCTGAGAGGATGTGCACGCCCGGCGCATAGAGCCCCGCCGCGCGGTCGGCGAGCGAGGTGTAGCGGTTCTTGGTGCTCTCGGCCATCGCCACGAGGTCGGCCATCCGGTGCAGGGAGCTGTCGCGCCCGGCGGCGGTGACGCGGATCGTAAGCGGGCCGGTCAGGTTGACTTCGCCCGCGCTCACCTCGCGCCCCGGCTCGGCAAAGACGGGCAGCGTCTCGCCGGTCAGCAACGACCGGTCGATCTCGCTAGTTCCTTCGGCAATCACCCCGTCCACCGGCATCCGCCCGCCGGGACGCACGCGGATCAGGTCGCCCGGAACGAGCTCCGCCACGTTCACCACCTGAGGTGCGCCATCGACCAAGCGCTCCGCGCGCGGAACCTCCAGCGCCGCAAGCTCCTCGGCGGCGGAGCGGGCGATGGCGCGGGTCCGGTGGTCTAGGTAGCGACCGGCCAGCAGGAAGAAGGTAAGCGAGATCGCGGCGTCGAAATAGGCGTGCTCGCCCGAATGTGCGGTCTCGTAGAGCGAGGTGCCGAGCGCCAGCAGGATTGCCAGCGTGATCGGTACGTCCATGTTGAGCCGCCCGTGCCTGAGCGCCGCCCAGGCGTTGCGGAAGAACGGCTGGCCGCAGAATGCGATGGCTGGGAAGGCGATCAGCGCCGAGATCCAGTGGAACAGGTCGCGGGTGGCATCGGCCGCCCCGGACCAGACCGCTACGGACAGCAGCATGACGTTCATCGCGGCGAAACCCGCCACCGCCAGCCGCATCAGCAGTTCGCGCCCTTGACGGTCCGTCGCCGTAGCGCTGAGCGCCGCGCTCTCCAGCTCGTGCGCCTCGTAACCCACGCCGTTGACCGCTTTAACCAGGGCCTCGGCGGTCACGCCGGGATCGGCCTCCACCGTCGCGCGCTTCAGCGTCAGGTTGACCCGCGCCGAGCGCACGCCCGGGTGGGCGTCGAGGGCCCGCTCCACCGTGGTGATGCAGGCCGCGCAATGGATGCCGGGAAGGGACAGAAGCAGCCGGCCGGGTCCGGCCTCCTCCGTCCGTGCGCCGCTCGCTGCAATGCGCCGGGCCATCGGCGCGGCATCGCAGGCCGGGCAGGCGGAGGCGGTGGTCGGAGCGCTGTAGGTGCTGTCGGTCATTCCCGCTCAGTCGACGACATGGAGAGCGATTCGCTGGCGGAACGGCGTGCCGTCCGGCGCCGTTGCGACCATGCGAATATTCCAGTTTCCGGGTGCGAGGTCCACTGGCGCGGTGAAGGTGCCGTCCCGATAGCTGAAGTCGGGTTCGAAATCGTCCTTCACATGGGTGGCCCGGCCGAGGATCGCCTCAAGGCTCTCGACCTCGACCGGATAACCGCTGCGGCCGGTGAAGGCGATGATCAGCAGGCCGTCTTCCACATCGGCATCCACCGTCCAGCCCAATGCCTCCTGCGCCGCCTTGTCGTCGTTGAAGGTCTGGCTGGCGACATAGCTGTTCTTCACCTCGAGGCCGGGAAAGCTGCCAACGGCAAGCATGGCCATGGTGATGTTGACACCGATGATCACGCCGAAGGCGCTGGCGGTGATGATAAACACCTTGCGACCGGTAAGGGGCATGCTCAATTTTCTCCTGTGCCTACGAACGTGGAGTCCTTGTACACTCTTTCGCCATTGGAAAGGTCCTCGATCCAGAAGCGGATCTCGCTTCGGTCCGCCAGCGCCGCCTCCGAGCCGGCGGGCGCGAGCACATAGACCCGCTGCTTGCCGGTGGTGTCGGCGGGCACCATGAAGCTCTCGTAGGGCGTGCCCTCGACGGCGAGGCGCAACTCGAGGTGATCGGAGACCAGCGTCACGCGGAAGCGCCGGTCGTCGCCGTGCTTGTTGCGCAGACCGAAATCGTAGGTGTTGCGAATCGTGCCGTCCGACATGGTGACGTAGACCGGCTGGCGAACCGGATGGACGGTGGCCGAGATGTCCGGTCGGACGAACAGCGCCACGACGAGCCCGACGCCGACAGCGGACCACAGGAATGTGTAGAGCATGGTCCGGACGCGGAACACGTGCGACCAGACCGATTTCGGCTCCGCACCGTCGCGCTCGCGGATCTCGTCGCTCAGCGCCATGTATCCGATCAGCCCGCGCGGTTTGCCGATCTTGTCCATGATGTCGTCGCAGGCGTCGATGCAGAGCGCGCAGGTGATGCACTCGAGCTGCTGACCGTCGCGGATGTCGATGCCCATCGGGCAGACGTTCACGCAAGCCATGCAGTCGATGCAATCGCCCAGTTCGCCTGCCTCCGCCTCTGCCGACTTGCGATGCTTGCCGCGCGGTTCCCCGCGCCAGTCGCGGTAGCCCACCGTGATTGTGTCGGGGTCCATCATCGCCGCCTGGATACGGGGCCAGGGGCACATGTAGATGCAGACCTGTTCCCGCATGAAGCCGCCGAAGACCAGCGTGGTGAAGGTCAGGATGGCGATCGAGGTATAGGCGGCGGCGTGGGCGTTGAGCGTGAAGAGATCCCGCAGCAGGGTCGGCGCGTCGGTGAAATAGAACACCCAGGCACCGCCGGTGGCGATCGCGATCAGGGTCCAGACAACGTATTTGGTGATCCGCAGACGAAGCTTGCGGGAATCCATCTTTTTCTGCCTATGCAGGCGCAGGCGGGCGTTGCGGTCGCCCTCGATCCAGCGCTCCACCAGGATGAAGAGATCCGTCCAGACGGTCTGCGGGCAGGTATAGCCGCACCAGACTCGCCCGAGCGCAGAAGTGAACAGGAACAGTCCGAGCCCGGCCATGATCAGGAGACCGGCGACGAAATAGAACTCGTGCGGCCAGATCTCGATCCAGAAGAAAAAGAATCGCCGGTTGGCGAGGTCCACCAGCACCGCCTGGTCGGGCAGGTTCGGGCCACGGTCCCAACGAATCCAGGGCGTCAGGTAGTAGATGCCGAGGGTCACGACCATGATCACCCACTTGAGGTTGCGGAAGCGTCCGCTGACCTTGCGGGGAAAGACGGGTTCACGGGCGGCGTAAAGCTGTTCGGGCTGGGTGCCTGTATCGCTCACGGAAAATCTCCGGTGGATGAGGGTTCGCGGTCCTGCCCCTATACGGAGCGCACGGAAAAGGTGTCATTGACATGCATCAATTGCGGTCGTGCCGCCCGCGGTTCCGGAAGTGATACCAAATGCCGGAACCGCAGAAACTGCGCCCGCGTGTCGCGCGCGGTAAATTGAATGTGAAACCGTGAGTGGGGGCCGTAAAGAAAGGCGCCCCGGACCTCCTAGGAAACGCGCGAACAGGACGGAGGGCCGGGGCGTATCTTCCAGGGGAGGACACCCTCTGGAAACGCTATGTTTTGTTCGACTTGGCGGATCATCGGGCCGTTTGGCCGGCTGGCTCCGTCGCTGCCGTTGAACCTGTTTTAGGTTCCGGTGCCGTCTGGAACCTTGATCCAGATCAAACGCAGATCGTCGATACGCCTATGATTTGTCATATCGGCCATGCACTTAGGTCATGCCGATGCGATTCCGTGACGATTCCGTGCACCGACTTCAGGGGCCTGGCGAGCCGTCGCCAGCTGCGCACGTTGCTTTGGCACCTGTCTCAAAGAGAATGCCCCGCCTCCGTCATGCGGAGGCGGGGCATCGGTTCGATACCGCTTTTTGGGCGATCACTCGGCGGAGGCAACTCCGCCGCCAAGGCTGTGGACATAGGTGGCCACCGCACGGACCAGCGCCTCGTCGACCGCCGATTCCGGGGCTCCGCCACGCGGCGGCATGACGCCGGCGCGACCGTTCCACAGCGTCTCGAACAGCGTTTCCTGATCGCCGCCGTAGAGCCAGATCGCGTCGGTCAGGTTGGGCGCGCCCAGCGTGATGTCGCCGGCGCCGTCCTCGGCGTGGCAGGATGCGCAGTTCTCGGCGAAGAGCGTCTCGCCCTCCCCGGCCAGCGCCGCGTCATGCTCCTGGCCCGAGATCTTCTGCACATAGGCAACGACCTGGTTGATCTGCTCTTCGGTCAGCAGCTGGTCGCGCCCGAAGGCCAACATGTCGCCGAAGCGCGATTCGTCATTGTAGCGGATGCCGTAGCTGATCGTGGTGTGGATTTCCTCGATTGTGCCGCCCCAGAGCCAGCTGTCGTCCAGCAGGCTCGGGTAGCCCGCCGCCTGGGCACCCTGGGCCCCTGCGCCATGACACTGCGCACACCAGGTGCGGAACACCGCAGCGCCGGCGTTCAGAGCATAGCTGTTAAGCTCCGGATCGGCGCTGATCTCGGTCAGCTTGGCATCGACGAGACGCTGCTTGATGTTGGAGTTTGCCGCTTCGAAACTCGCGATCTCCTCCGCAACGTTGGCGCGAGTCGAGTGTCCCAGAAGACCGGCTGTCGCACCGTTCACAAGCGGCCAGGCAGGGAAGAAGATCGTGTAGATCAGCGCCCAGACCACCGTCGCGTAGAAGGTCCACAGCCACCAGCGCGGAAGCGGGTTGTTGTACTCTTCGATCCCGTCCCAGCTGTGACCGGTCGTGCCGACGTCGTCGGTCTTTTTCTTCACGGGTTGTTTGCTCATTCCCGAACCTCCTTGGGGTCCAGTTCCGTCGGGTCCGCTGGCGCGTCCTCGTGCCGGAAGATGATATTTGCACTGTCGCGTTGAGCCTTGGCGCTCCCGGGCCGGAAGACCCAGAGGATTACGCCGAGGAACACGAGCACGAGGAACAGCAGCATCCAGCTGTCCGCGAACTCGCGCATGAGGGAGTATGTGTCCACGCTCCCCTCCTCCTTAACGGCTGGCGTCAGGTTCGAAGGTCGAGAAGTCGACGAGGGTGCCGAGCATCTGGAGATAGGCGATCAGCGCATCCATCTCGGAGATACCCGGCTCGCCGTCGAAGTTGCGCACCTGCGCACCCGGATACCGTTCCAGCAGCGCGTCGAAATCGCTGTCCGGATCGGCCTGGGCGACAAAGTCCGCCATCGCGTTCTCGATCATCTCGTCGGTGTAGGGCACACCGACCGTGACGTTGGTCTCCATGACATCCTGGATGTATTTTCCGTCGAGCATCCGGTCGAGCAGGAAGCCGTATTTCGGCATCACGGATTCGGGAACCACCGACTGCGGGTTGACCAAGTGGTCGACGTGCCAGTCGTCGGAGTAGCGCCCACCGACGCGGGCGAGGTCCGGCCCCGTCCGCTTGGAGCCCCACTGGAACGGGTGGTCATATTGCGATTCCGCCGCGAGGCTGTAGTGGCCGTAGCGCTCCACCTCGTCCCGCATCGGCCGGATCATCTGGCTGTGGCAGACGTAGCAGCCTTCGCGGATGTAGATGTTGCGCCCCTCGAGCTCGAGCGGGGAGTAGGGGCGCACGCCCTCTACGTCCTCGATCGTGTTCTCGAGATAGAAGAGCGGCGCAATCTCCACGATGCCACCGATGGTGACGACGAAGAAGCTGAGCGCGAAGAGGATCGTCGCGTTGGTCTCGATGATCTTGTGCTTGTCGATAAGAGCCATCTGTCCTGCCCTCCCTTACTCGGCCGGCGCCGCAACGGCGGCCGGGGCGGCTTTCGGCTGACCGCGTGTGACGGTGAGCCAGAGGTTAGCGCACATGATGATCGCGCCGGTGAGGTAGAGCACGCCGCCGAGGCCACGCACGACATACATCGGGAACTTCGCGGCAACGGTGTCGGCGAAGGAGTTCACCAGGAAGCCGTTGGCGTCGACTTCACGCCACATCAGGCCTTCCATGATGCCGGTCACCCACATCGAGGCGGCGTAGAGCACGATGCCGATGGTGGCGAGCCAGAAGTGCCAGTTCACCGCGGCATTGGAGTAGAGCCCCTCGCGCTTCCACAGGCGCGGCGTCAGGAAGTAGAGCGCGCCAAAGGTGATCATGCCGTTCCAGCCGAGCGCACCGGAATGCACGTGGCCGATGGTCCAGTCGGTGTAGTGGCTGAGCGAGTTCACCGCCTTGATCGACATCATCGGGCCTTCGAAGGTGGACATGCCGTAGAAGCCGACCGAGACGACCATCATGCGGATGATCGGATCGGTGCGCAGCTTGTCCCAGGCGCCCGAGAGCGTCATCAGGCCGTTGATCATGCCGCCCCAGGAGGGCATCCAGAGCATGATCGAGAACACCATGCCGAGGGTCGAGGCCCAATCCGGCAGCGCGGTGTAGTGCAGGTGGTGCGGACCGGCCCAGATGTACAGGAAGATCAGCGCCCAGAAGTGGATGATCGAGAGCTTGTAGGAGAACACCGGCCGTTCGGCCTGCTTCGGCACGAAGTAGTACATCATGCCCAGAAAGCCCGCCGTCAGGAAGAAACCCACGGCGTTGTGGCCGTACCACCACTGGGTCATCGCGTCCTGCACGCCGGAGAACAGCTGCACCGACTTGGAGCCGAAAATCGACACCGGCAGGCTGAGGTTGTTGACGATGTGCAGCATCGCGACCGTGACGATGAAGCTCAGGAAGAACCAGTTGGCCACGTAGATGTGCTTTTCCTGGCGCTTCAGGATCGTGCCGAGGAACACGGCAAGATAGGCAACCCAGACGATCGTCAGCCAGAGGTCGACGTACCATTCCGGCTCGGCATATTCCTTCGACTGGGTGGCGCCCAGCAGGTAGCCGGTGGCGGCCAGCACGATGAAGAGGTTGTAGCCCCAGAAGACGAACCAGGCGAGGTTGCCGCCCCAGAGACGCGCCGCGGAGGTCCGCTGCACGACGTAGAACGAGGTCGCGAGCAACGCGTTGCCACCAAAGGCGAAGATCACCGCCGAGGTGTGCAGCGGCCGCAGCCGTCCGAAGTTCATGTAGGGTTGCGCCCATTCGAAGTTCAGCACCGGAAAGGCCAGCTGGAAGGCGATGAACGTGCCGGCGAGGAAGCCGACCACGCCCCAGAAGGCGGTCGCGACCACGCCATAGCGCACGACGCCGTCGAGATATCCCATGGACACCTCCGCCGCCGGTTTTTCCTCGTCGATCTGACGAACGCTCCAGATGAATGCGACCCCGGCAGCGACCATGATGATGATCGCATGGACGAGATAGGCTGCATCACGTGCGTAGTTGGCTGCGATGGCGGCTGCCAGCGCCAATAGCCCCAACGCCGTGACCTTGGCGTAATCCCACATGGTTTGTCCCTTGGTTAGTTGGAGGAGGGAACAATATCCCGCCCCATTGCGTTTCTCACTCGCTTCTGAGGATATGAGTTCGCATCCGCTTTGATCTAGGTCAATGTCGTCGCAGGGGCCGCTTGAGACAGGTCAAGGTGCCGCGATCGATGCCGACGTAAGTTCCAGACCAGACACCGACTGCCCGGAGGTGGGCCAGATGGCTTACAAATCAATCCTTACGATCCTGACGAATACCAACCTTGACGGCTCCGCGCTCAGCGGTGCCGTGGCGATGACCCGCAACCAGGATGCGCATCTCGACATCCTAGCCCTTGGAATCGATCACTCGACGCCGGGCTACTATTACGCCGGCACCAACGCAATGATCGAACAGGCGACGCTGGAGCGCGCCCGGCAGGAGGCCCAGGAGATCGACGAGGCCGTGCGCGCAGCCATGGCGACCGAAGAGTGTCGGTGGTCCAGCGAAGCGGCGCTGGCGCAAATCGGCACGATCCAGAATCTCGTCGGCAACCGGGCGCGCTTTTCCGACCTTGTGGTGCTTCCGAAGCCCTATGGCGAGGACAAGGGCGTGGCCGAAGAGGCCGTGATCGAGGCGGCGCTCTTTGCCGGCAACGTGCCGGTGCTCGTGATGCCTGACGGGATGCTCGCCAAGAAACCGGAGCGGATCGTTGTCGCCTGGAACCAGAGTGCCGAGGCCCTCGACGCGGTGCGCGCCGCGCTGCCGCTGCTCAAGCAGGCGGCGATGACAAATATCGTGATCATAGATCCGCCGCGGCACGGGCCGGACCGCTCCGACCCCGGCGGGATGCTGTCGCAGATGATCTCGCGCCACGGCGTGAAGGCCGAGATCTCTGTGATCGCCGCCACGATGCCGCGCACTGCGGATGTGCTGGCGCGGCACTGCGAGGACCAGCAAGCCGACATGCTGGTGATGGGCGCCTATGGCCATTCGCGCTTCCGCGAGGCCATCATGGGCGGCGCGACCCGCGACATGCTGGAGGCCGCGAAGGTCCCGGTGTTCATGAGCCACTGACAAAATGCCGATAGCCGGGAGCCGGGCCTAACCGGCCCGCCCCCTTGTGAGGCGTTTGCGAATAACCTTGATCCAAAGGTAGACCGGTCATCCCGTCTCAGACGGGGATACCGCCGTCCGTGTCGTCGCCAGTCTCGAGCATCAGCCGTTCGAAATCCGGCACCGAAACGTGCCGCTTTCCGGCCAGTTCGATCACCCCTTCACGCTTGAGCGCCGAAACCTGCCGGCTCACCGTCTCCAGTGTGAGGCCGAGGTAATCGGCCATTGCCTCGCGCGTCAGCGGCAGGTCGAACTCCATCCGGCCGCCCGGCCGGCCGAGGTTGATCGAGGCGTTGCGGCGGGCGATGATCGCCAGAAGGCTGGCGATCTTCTCGCGCGCGGTCTTGCGTCCGAGCAGCAGCATCCATTCCCGCGCTGCGTCCAGCTCGTCGAGTGTCATCTCCAGCAGGCGTTGCGCAATATGGGGCGTGTTCCGCATCAGGTCCTCGAACGGACGCCGGCGGAAACAGCACATTACCACGTCGGTGGTGGCCGTCACATCGTAGCTCGCCATCTCGCGCCCGGGCCGCCCCATGAAATCTGAGGGCAGTAGCAGACCGACCATCTGCGTCCGCCCGTCCTCGAGCGTCTGGCTCAGGGTGGCGATTCCGCTCACCATCGTGGCAACGAAATCGAGCTTGTCGCCCGTCCAGGCAATGGTCTGGCCCGCTTCGAAGGTCCTGTAATACTTCATCTCCTCGAGCTGATCGAGCTCTTGGGTATCACATCGCGCACAGACCGCGCGGTGACGGATCGGACAATCCGAGCATTCCAGATGCGTCAGTTCGATTTCCTGCATTTCCATCCGCGCGCGCCATCCTTGATTAAGATCAAGGTTCCCTGTTCAGAGCCTCTCTAAACGTAAGCGCATGGAAACGGTATCGCAACTTGCGAAACTCGGGCTCTTTGACGCCCGTGTCCCTCGCTACACCAGCTATCCCACGGCCCCGCACTTCGGGTCCGGGATCGGATCGGGGCACTTTTCCGAGTGGGTCGGCGCCCTGCCGCCCGATTCGAGGGTGTCTTTATATGTTCATATTCCGTTTTGTAGACGGCTTTGCTGGTTCTGCGCCTGCCGGACGCAGGGCACCTCGAGCCTGTCTCCGGTGGCGGGATATCTCGAGACGCTGAAGTCCGAAATCGCCATGCTCGGCGCGGCCCTGCCCGAGGGCGTCAAATTGTCCGCGCTGCACTGGGGCGGCGGAACACCGACGCTTCTGTCGGCGGAAATGATGCTGGACCTGGCCGATTCGATCTTTCGCGCCGTGCCGATGGCGGACGGCGGCGAATTCTCGGTCGAGATCGACCCGAACGAGATCGACGACGCGCGTCTCGACGCGCTGGCCGCCGCCGGCATGACCCGCGCGTCGATCGGCGTGCAGGATTTCGATCCGGAGATCCAGAAGATCATCGGCCGCGAGCAGAGCTTCGAGATCACCGAAGCCGCGGTGAACGGCATCCGCGCCCGCGGGGTGACGAGCCTCAACGCGGATATCCTATACGGCCTCCCGAACCAGAGCCGCGCCAGGATAACCGACAGCGTCCAGAAGCTGCTCTCGCTCTCGCCGGACCGCGTGGCGCTCTACGGCTACGCGCACGTCCCCTGGATGGCGCGGCGGCAGACGCTGATCCCCTCCGATGCGCTCCCGACCCCGGAGGCCCGGCTGCAATTGTTCGAAACCGCCCGGAAGCTGTTCGTCTGGGACGGCTACGACGAGGTCGGCATCGACCATTTCGCCCGGACCGGCGATTCGATGGCCCAGGCGGCCCGGGACGGCACCTTGCGGCGCAACTTCCAGGGCTACACTGTGGACCCGGCCCCGGCGCTGATCGGGCTTGGCGCCTCGGCGATCTCGCGTTTCCCGCAGGGCTACGCGCAGAACATCTCCGGCACCGGCGACTACACCAAGGCGATCCGCGAGGGGCGTTTCGCCACCGGTCGTGGCCACGCCTTTGCCGGGCAGGACCTGATGCGGGCCCGCATGATCGAGACACTGATGTGCAATTTCCGCATCGACCGCGAGGAGATCCTCTCGAACTGGGGCGGCAGCGCCGAGCAGATCAAAGGCATGTTCGCGGAGGTGCAACGAACCTTCGGGGATTTCGTCACGGTCGACCGCTCAGGGCTACAGATCCCGCCGGCCGGCCGGCCGCTCACGCGGATGATCGCCAAGGCATTCGACGCCTACGAGATGGACAAGGCCGGCCACAGCCACGCGATCTGACGGGCACGCACCCCGCTGCAGGCCTCATCCGGTCTGCGGCATCTCCTCGCCCAGGTTGAAGGCCGCCGCGATCAACTCGCGGGTGTAGTCGGTTTTCGGCGAACGGAATATCTCCTGCGCCGTGCCGCTTTCCACGATGTCGCCCTGCTTCATCACGATCACCTTGTGCGACAGCGCCCGCACTACCCGCAGGTCGTGGCTGATGAACAGGTAGGCGAGGCCGTGGCGCTCCTGCAGCCGCCGCAGAAGCTCGACGATCTGAACCTGCACGGTCATGTCGAGGGCAGAGGTCGGCTCGTCCAGAACCACCAGCCGCGGCTCCAGGATCATCGCCCGCGCGATCGCGATGCGCTGCCTTTGCCCGCCGGAGAACTCGTGCGGATATCGGTGCATGGTCGCCGGATCGAGTCCGACCTCGACCATGATGTCGCGCACCATCTCCTGCCGGGAGCGCTGACGGTCGACCTTGTGAACGCCAAGCCCCTCGGCAATGATCTGCTCCACCGTCATCCGCGGGCTCAGGCTACCGTAAGGATCCTGGAACACGATCTGCATGTGCCGGCGCAGGTCTCGCAACTGCCGCTGCGGCCGCCCCTGAACGTTCTCGCCCATGAAGACCACCGGCCCTTCGGAGGCGATCAGCCGCATGATCGCCAGCGCCAGCGTGGTCTTGCCGGAGCCGCTCTCGCCGACGATCCCGAGCGTTTCGCCCGCCCGGACCGACAGTGTCGCGTCGTTCACCGCCTTCACGTGGCCCACGGTCCGGCGCAGGAAACCTCGCTGGATCGGGAACCAGATCCGAAGCCCGTCGGTCGACACGATCTCCTGCGGGTTGCCCTGAACCGGCGCCATCACCCCCTTGGGCTCGGCCGCGAGGAGCTTCTGCGTGTAGGGATGCCGGGGATTGGCGAATATCTCGTGGGTCGGCCCTGTCTCGACGATCTCGCCGTCCTTCATGACGCAGACCCGGTCGGCGATCTTGCGCACGATGCCGAGGTCGTGGGTGATGAACAGCAGGCTCATCCGCTCGGTCCGCTTCAGCTCCGCCAGCAAATCGAGGATCTGCGCCTGGATCGTCACGTCCAGTGCAGTGGTCGGCTCGTCCGCGATCAGCAGGTCCGGCCCGTTGGCAAGCGCCATCGCGATCATCACCCTTTGACGCTGCCCGCCCGAGAGCTGGTGCGGATAGGCGCCGAGCCGGCTCTCCGGGTCCCGGATGCCGACCTTGTTCAGCAATTCGATCACCCGCGCCCGGGCGGCATCTCCCACAAGCCCCTGGTGCAGCGTGATCGATTCCACCAACTGCCGCTCCAGCGTGTGAAGCGGGTTCAGCGAGGTCATCGGCTCCTGGAAGATGAAGCTGATATCGTTGCCACGCACCTTCATCAGGTCCGCCTCGGGCGCGCCCACCATTTGGGTGCCGAGGTAGTCGATCGAGCCCGTGATGGTGGCGTTCTCGCCCAACAGGCTCACCGTCGAGAGCGCCGTGACCGACTTGCCGGAGCCGGATTCGCCCACCAGCGCGACGGTTTCACCCTCGGCCACCTCGAAGGACACGCCCTTGACCGCCGGAATGTCGCGCCCGTCCTGCCGGAACGACACCCGCAGGTCGCGCACAGTCAGAAGGTTTCGCTCAGACATCCTGCGGCCCTGCCTCTTTTTCGGGTCTCAAGCAGCCCCGGGGTGCGAGCGGTAGGAAGCCCCGCTCCGTCCTGTCCGCCGGCCCGGTCATTGGAAGGTCTTTCGCGGGTCGAAGGCATCGCGGACACCTTCGAAGATGAACACCAGCAGCGAGAGCATGATCGCAAAGACAAAGAACGCCGTGAAGCCGAGCCATGGCGCCTGCAGGTTCTGCTTGGCCTGCAAGGTCAGCTCCCCCAGGGAGGGCGCCGAGGACGGCAGCCCGAAGCCGAGGAAGTCGAGCGAGGCCAGCGAGCCGATCGTCGCCGTCACGATGAAGGGCAGCATTGTCAGCGTCGCCACCATGGCGTTGGGCAGCATGTGGCGGAACATGATCTTCCAGTTCGACACACCGAGCGCCTTGGCCGCGCGCACGTATTCGAGGTTCCGCGCCCGCAAGAACTCCGCCCGCACCACGCCGACCAGGGCCGGCCAGCCGAAGAGCACCGTGAGGAAGACCAGCAGCCAGAAACTTCGCCCCAGGATCGCGAACATGATGATGATGATGTAGAGCGAGGGCGTGGAGACCCAGATCTCGATGAAGCGCTGGAACACGAGGTCGATCCAGCCGCCGAAATAGCCCTGAACCGCGCCCGCGACGATGCCGATGATCGAGGCGCTGACGGTGACGATCAGGGTGAACAGGATCGACAGCCGGAAGCCGTAGATCACCCGCGCAAGCACGTCCCGCGTCGCGTCGTCGGTGCCCAGCCAATGGTCGGCATCCGGTGGCGAGGGCGCGGGCTGCCCGAGCGTGTTGGGCGTGTTGTAGCTGTAGGGCACGATCGGCCAGATCATCCAGCCGCGCACCACCTCGTCGCCCTCGATCTCGGTCGCGCCTGCCTCGACCTGCTCGATGACCCCCTCGGGATCGTCGAAGCACCATTCGAGCCCACCCGAGACGATCAGGCATTGCACCTCGATGTCGCGATAGACGGCCTCCGTCGGGAAATCGCCGCCAAAGGCCGTCTCGGGATAGAAGTTCCGGATCGGGAAATAGTATTCGCCCCGATGCTGGATCAGGATCGGCCGGTCATTGGCGATGAACTCGGCGAAAAGCGAGGTCACGAAGAGCACCGCGAAGATGATCAGCGACCAGTAGGCCCGCCGGTTGCGTTTGAAGTTGCGCCAGCGTCGCTGGTTAAGCGGCGAGAGGGTGAATAGGCCCTTCTTCGGGCGCACGGGGGTGTCGAGCGGCTGGTCGGTCATGTCACACCTGCCGGCTTTCGAAGTCGATCCGCGGATCGACGAAGACATACATCATGTCGGAGAGGATCCCGACCAGCAGGCCGATCAGCCCGAAGACATAGAGCGTGCCGAACACCACCGGATAATCCCGTGCGACGGCGGCCTCGAAGCCGAGACGCCCGAGCCCGTCCAGCGAGAAGATCGTCTCGATGATGATCGAGGCCCCGAAGAAGACGCTGAGGAATGCCGCCGGGAAGCCCGCGATCACGATCAGCATCGCGTTGCGGAAGACGTGGCCATAGAGCACGCGGCTCTCGCTGAGGCCCTTGGCCTTGGCGGTGATCACGTATTGCTTCTTGATCTCGTCCAGGAAGGAGTTCTTGGTCAGCAGCGTCAGCGTCGCAAAGCTGGAGATCGTGGAGGCAATCACCGGCAGGGTGATGTGCCAGAAATAATCTCCGATCTTGCCCAGCAGGCTCATGTCCTCCCAGCCTTCGGAAACCAGCCCGCGCAACGGAAAGATCTGCCAGTAGGAGCCGCCGGCAAAGAGCACCAGCAAAAGGATCGCGAAGAGGAACCCCGGGATCGCGTAGGCAACGATGATGAAGCCGGAGGTCCAGGTGTCGAAGCTCGATCCGTCCTTCACCGCCTTGCGGATCCCGAGCGGGATGGAGACGATGTACGCGATCAACGTCGACCAGAGCCCGAGGGTGATGGAAACCGGCATCTTCTCGATCACCAGGTCCACGACCGAGATCGAGCGGAAATAGCTCTCGCCGAAATCGAAGCGCAGGTAGTTGCCCATCAGGATCGCAAAGCGCTCGACGATGCCAATGGCTTCCTTCTCGCAGGCCGGGTCATCAAGGGTCGGTGTGCCCTCGAAGCCCTCCGCACAGATGATCCGGGCAAAGCCCATGTCCACTTCGAGCTCGTCCAGGAAATCCTGCGGCAACCCGCGGGCACCGAGGTAGCGGTCGTCCGCCGCGCTCTCCATACCGGCTCCGCCCCCCGCGTCGCCGCCACCCGCGATGCCCTGGAACACGTCACCCTCGCCCTCGACCTGGGCGATGATCTGTTCAATCGGTCCGCCGGGGACGAATTGCGTCAGCACGAAATTGATCAGCATGATCCCGAACAGCGTCGGAATGATCAGCAGCAATCGCCGTAGGATATAGGCGCCCATGAAGGTGCTCTGCCCTGCCTGTTGTTGTTATCGCAGCACGCCGGCTGCTTTCAGCTTCTCGGCCTTTTCGGCGTTATACCACCAGAAATCCAGATTGCCGAGCGCATAGGGCGGCAAGGGATCGGGGTGCTCGTACATGTCGTAATAGGCGACCGTGTGCTTGTTCTTGTACCATTGCGGCACCCAGAACCGCTCGGCCCGGAGCACGCGGTCGAGCGCGCGCACGCTGGTCTGCAGCTCCTCCTGGGTCTCGGCGGCGGTGATCGTGTCGATCAGCGAATCCACGGCTTCGGACTTCAGGCCCATGGAGTTGAAGACCGAGCTGTCGGCCGTCTCCGAGCCGAAATACTGCTGGAGCCCCGCCCCGGGGATGTATCCCATCGCGAACTGGTCGGTCATGATGTCGAAATCGTAGGAGCGTTCGCGGTTGGTCGCCTCGGCCTGGTCCACGCGGTTGTGCACGGCGTCGATGCCTGCGCGGCGCAGGTTCTCGACATAGGGGTTGATCACGCGGTCGAAAGTCTGGCTGTCGTTCAGGAATTCCACCTTCAGCGTCTTGCCGCCCTTGCGCCGCATCCCGTCGGAGCCCACTTCCCAGCCCGCCTCGTCCAGCAGCGCCAGCGCCTTGCGCAAGTTGCCCCGGTCAAGCTGCCGCGGGCCGGAGACCGGCGCCATCACCGGCTCGCTGTCGAGCACGCCTTCGGGCAGCTTGTCGGCCAGCGGCTCCAGAAGCGCAAGCTCCGCTTCGGAGGGCAGGCCCGTCGCGGCGAGGTCGGAGTTCTCCCAGAAGGAATTGATCCGCTCGTAGATGCCGTAGAAGAGCTGTTCGTTCGACCATTCGAAGTTGAACAGAAGCCCGATTGCCTCGCGCACCTTCGGATCCTTGAACTGCTCCCGCCGCAGGTTCATCACGAAGCTCTGGCCGGTCGCGATGGTTCCGTCGTCCAGCTCGGCCTTGACGACATGGCCGTTGTTGACGGCCGGGAAGTCATAGCTGGTGGCCCAGTTCTTGGAACTGGCCTCGTTGCGGAAGTGGTAGGCCCCGCCCTTGAAGCCCTCGAGCGCCACGTTGTAGTCGGCAAAGTATTCCAGGCGGATGCTGTCGAAATTGTGCCGGCCGATGTTCTGCGGCAGATCCTTGCCCCAGTAGTCGGGGTTGCGGCGGTAGATCGTGCGTTCGCCCACGTTCATCACCGCCGGCACATAGGGGCCGGAGCCGAGGAACGGCATCATCGAGTTTTCCTCGAGGTCGAGCCCGTTGGCCTCGTAATGCGCCTTGGAGAACACCGGCAGCCCACCCACGGTCTGGATCAGGTCGCGCTTGGGCTGGTCCTCGACAAAGACGTAGCGGATGCGTCGCTCGTCGAGCACCTCGGCGCTCTCGACCTGCTGGCGCAGCACCGCGCGAAAGCTGGGGAGGCCCTTGTCGCGGAACAGCTCGTAGGTGAACAGCACATCCTCGGCGGTCAGCGGCGAGCCGTCGGAGAACTTCGTCTCCGGACGCAGGGTGAAGATCACCTCGCTGCGGTCCTCCGGGTATTCGATGCTTTCGGCGAGCAGGCCGTAGTCGCTGCCGATCTCGTCGGCCACACCTTCCAGCAGGCTCTCGTAGGGGGCGCTCGCGAGCCGGTCGGCGCGGCCCTTGATCGTGTAGGGATTCATCGAATCGTAGCCGCCAAAGGCCCAGATCGACATCTCGCCGCCCTTGGGAGCATCGGGGTTCACATAGTCGAGATGAGGAAAGTCGGCCGGGTATTTCAGCTCGCCCGGAAAGGTCGAAATGCCGTGCGACGTGATCCACCCCTCGGGCGCGGCCAGGGCTGCCGTCGACAGCGCAAGCAGGGCCACGGCGGACAGGGCGGAGCGCAGGGAAGGCAGGAAGCGGGTCAGAGTCATCGGGCATCCTCGCGGCGATTTTGTCTCTTGCGTTGCGAGGCAGGCTAGTGAGCGCGCGCAGCATCGACAAGGCGAGATTCCGTGAGCCCCTGTGAGCACCGGTCATCCGGACGCACGCGACCCACCGGAACGAAAAACCGCCCCTCCTTGCGGAGAGGCGGAATATCTGTCGCCGGACTGGCGCGCGGTCAGCTGCCGGCGCTTTCCAGGTAGGCGATGATGTCGGCGCGGTCCTCGGCCTTCTTGAAGCCGGCGAAGGACATCTTGGTGCCCGGAGCGTAGGACTTGGGGTTCTCGAGGAAACCGTTGAGGTTCTCTGGGGTCCAGACATCGGCCACGGCAACCAGCGCACCGGAATAGGCAAAGCCTGCCTCGGCGCCGACCTGCTTGCCCACCACGTTGTGCAGCGACGGGCCAACCTTGTTCACGCCCGGCTCGAGCGCGTGGCAGGCCTGGCATTTCTTGAACAGCGTCTCGCCCGACCCCAAGTCCGCACTGGCGAGCAGGGCTCCGAAGTCCACTTCCTCGGCTTCTTCGCCGCCGGCTTCCGCGCCTTCGTCGGTTGGGATCACATAGGCCTGATGGTCTTCATCTCCGTGGCCGCCACCCACGTGATAGAGGGATTCGGCGGCCCAGACGCCAAGCAGAAAGACCAGCAGGGACCCGCAAAGGGCGCCAACGGTCTTGGTGAGTGTCATCGTGTCGAACATGTCGCATCCCGCTGAATGAACGTTTCGCGCATCTATCGTGGTTCACGGCCCATGGTGCAAGTTGAAGTTTGCCCGGTCACCCGCCATATCGTCGCATCAACTTGTAAATCAGGGTCTAAATCCAATGTCAGATCGTCCCCGTATCGCGTTTCAGGGCGAGCCAGGTGCCTATTCGCATCAGGCCTGCCATGACGCGCGGCCCGAATACGAAGCCCTGCCCTGCCATTCCTTTGAGGAAACCATCGAGGCCGTGCAGAGCGGAAAGGCCGATCTGGCGATGCTTCCGGTGGAAAACACCACCTACGGACGCGTGGCCGATATCCACCGCCTGCTGCCCGAAAGCGGTCTGCATATTGTGGATGAAGCCTTCGTGCGCGTCCATATCAGCCTGATGGCCCTGCCCGGCGTGCAGATGGAAGAGATCGAGACGGTGCGCGCCCATCTCGTCCTGCTGCCGCAGTGCCGGGGCTTTCTCGACCAGTTCGGCATCCGCGGCGAAGCGGCGGCCGACAGCGCCGGTGCGGCGGCCGACATCGCGCGGCGCGGGCTGCGCAACGTCGGCGCGCTGGCCTCGGACCTCGCGGCGGAAGCCTATGGCCTCAACATCCTGGCCCGCCACATCGAGGACCAAGCGCATAACACCACGCGCTTCCTGATCATGTCGCGCCAGCCCGACCACAGCCGTCGCGGCGACGATGGGATGATGACCACCTTCGTCTTCCGCGTCCGCAACATCCCCGCCGCGCTCTACAAGGCGATGGGCGGCTTTGCCACCAACGGCGTCAACATGACCAAGCTTGAAAGCTACATGGTCGACGGCTCGTTCTCGGCGACGCAGTTCTATGCCGACATCGAAGGCCACCCCGACGACCGCAGCGTGAAGCTCGCGCTCGAGGAGCTGGCCTATTTCACCGACCGGCTCGACATCCTGGGCGTCTACCCCGCCGATCCGCGGCGTCACTGACGCCGCGCGGCACTCAGAGCTGTTCCATCTCGCGGGCGAAGCGGCGCACCCGGCGCTGGAACCGGTTGGTCAACGTCGTCTTGGCCAGCCGCAGCGTCTGGATCAGCACGCGGCCCGGGATGGAGGTCGGCTTCATGTCCACCGAGGCAGCGAGGCGCGTGCGATTGCCGGGAAGCTCGGTCAGCTCGACCTGCGCCACGGCGTCCACCCCGCCCACGACCGAATCGAGCACCAGCAGGTTCGGCGCGTCGAAGGTCGAGATCTCGGTGTGAAGCTCGCGCTGCAGCCCCCGGAAGTCGAACTTCGCGGTCCAGGTCGTGCCGACGCCGAGATCGGCACCTTCCGAATGACGCGTCACTTCCACGCCTTTGCGCCGCACCTGGCGCTCGTAATCGCCGGCATTGGTGACCGCGGCCCAGATCCGCTCGATCGGCGCGTCGATCTCCTCTTGGGTCGAAAGCTTCATTTGGTGTCCCCGGTGTTCGTGCTTTTCACGGCGATGTTTCGCGTCAATCCAGCCGATCCGCAAGCCAGTGTGACAGGATGAAGCGCGCAATCGCGCCATTGCGCGGCGCCCTGATGCGCGGATGCCCGCCCGTGAAGATCTCGAGCATCTCCTCGCGGCTGACCCAAATGGCTTCCTCGATCTCTTCCGGGTCGATCCGGATCTCGCCGCTCTTCGCCTGCCCCCGGCAACCAATCATCAGGGAGGCCGGAAATGGCCAGGGCTGGGAGGCGAGATAGGAGACCGCTCCGACCTCGACGCCCGCCTCTTCGACGACCTCCCGCCGCACCGCCGCCTCCACGGTCTCGCCCGGCTCCACGAAGCCCGCGAGCAGCGAGAACATCCCCTCCGGCCAGCCGGGGCTCCGCCCGAGCAGCACCGAGTTGCCGTGGGTGATGAGCATGATCACCACTGGGTCGGTGCGCGGGAAATGCGACGCGCCGCAGGCCGGGCAGTCGCGCTGCCAGCCGGCCTTGGCCGGGTGGGTCTTGACCCCGCAGCGGGCGCAGAACCCGTGGGTTCCGTGCCAGGCATGCAGCGCCCGCGCCGTGGCCGCGATCTCGGCATCCAGTGGCGAGAGCCGGGTCATACTGGCTCGTAGCTCGACGAAGCGGCTGTCCTCGCCGAGATCGGGATAGAGCTGTTCGGAGAGGTCGACGAAGGCGCCGACGGTCGCCACGTCCTGCCCCTCCGGCACCCAGGCGGAGACATCGGCAGCGAACCATGGCACCTTGCCGTCGAGGCCGAGAAAGATCGGCGGCTCCTCGGCATGGCGCAGGATCTCGGCATCTGCCGGCACGCCGCGCAATCCCAGCGTCGACTCGCCATGCACCAGGGGCTTGGCCTGCCACATCGGCAGGATATTCGCGGCCGGATCGGCCATGAGTCGCTCGATGGCGTCCCGGTCGCCGCGCAGCTCGGCCATGCGCGCGAGGCTGCCGCCGCCAAAGGTCACCGTCTCCGCGAGTCGCATTGCACCTGCCTCCTGCCATCGATCCCGCGACCCTTGCCACGAGCCGGGCGCTGGCGCAAACCGCTGAAGGCATTCGAATTCGCCGCTCTCACACGGAAACACAAAAATTCGGCGCGACGGACTTGCGGAGGAAAGTTTTTCCGCCGAGTACGGAATCAGGTTCATACAGCTGTTAATGCGATACCATACTCCCCTAGATCACTTATGACCCGGGAGCTGACGATGCCGCATAACATAACCTTCCATCTTTCCCGCCGTGGCTTCCTCGCGGGCAGTCTCGCAGGCGCCTCGTTGATCACTCTCCACCCCTTCTCCGCCCGCGCCGCCAACAACCAGGCCCACCTGCGGATCATGGAGACGACCGACCTGCACGTGCACGTCTTCCCCTACGACTACTATTCCGACCGCGCGGTCGACACCGTCGGCCTGTCGCGCACGGCCACGATCATCGAGGGCATCCGCGCCGAGGCGACCAACTCCATGCTGGTGGACAACGGCGACTTTCTGCAGGGCAACCCGATGGGCGACTACATCGCCTATGAGCGGGGGATGAAGGAGGGCGACATGCACCCGATCATCACCGCGATGAACGCCGTGGGCTATGATGGATCGACCCTCGGCAACCACGAGTTCAACTACGGGCTCGACTTCCTCGAAAAGTCGCTTGCCGGGGCCGAGTTCCCGATCGTCTGCGCGAATATCGCCAAGGAGATGGGCGCCGCCCCCACAAAGGACACCACCTTCATCAAGCCCTACGTGATCCTCGACCGCGAGATCACCATGGGCGACGGCACCACCCATCCGATCCGCGTCGGCCTGATCGGCTTCGTGCCGCCGCAGATCATGAACTGGGACCGCCGGCACCTCGAGGGCAACGTCCAGACCCGCGACATCGTCGAGACGGCACAGGCCTGGGTGCCGCAGATGCGCGAAGAAGGCTGTGACCTGATCATCGCGCTCAGCCATTCCGGGATCGGCTCGGCTGACCGGACGGACCTGATGGAGAATGCCTCGGTGCCGCTTGCGGAGGTCGAGGGCATCGACGCGCTGATGACCGGGCACAACCACCTCGTGTTCCCGTCGCCCACCTTTGCCGACTACGCCGCCGTCGACGCCGAACGCGGCACGATCCACGGCAAGCCCGCCGTGATGGGCGGCTTCTGGGGCTCGCACATGGGCCTGATCGACCTGATGCTGGAGCGTGACGGCGACGTCTGGCGGGTGGTCAATTTCGAGACGGAGGCACGCCCGATCTCGAAGCGCAACGAGGACCGCTCGATCACCGCGCTGGTGGAGGACAACGAGTCGGTTCTCGACTCGGTCCGGGACGTGCACGAGGAAACGCTGGCCTATGTTCGCCGCGCGGTCGGCAAGACCGATGCGCCGCTTCACAGCTATTTCGCGCTTGTGGCGGACGATCCGTCCGTGCAGATCGTCTCGATCGCCCAGAAATGGTATGTCGGCCAGATGCTGAAAGGCACGGAATACGAGGGCCTGCCGCTGCTTTCCGCCGCCGCGCCGTTCAAGGCCGGCGGCCGTGGCGGCCCCGAGTATTATACCGATGTGCCGGTGGGCGACGTGGCGATCAAGAACGTCGCCGACCTCTACCTCTATCCCAACACCGTGCGCGCGGTGAAGGTGACCGGCGCCGAGCTCAAGGGCTGGCTGGAGCGGTCGGCTGGAATGTTCAACCAGGTCGCGCCCGGCAGCACCGACGCACCGCTGCTGAACCTCGAGTTCCCGTCCTACAATTTCGACGTGATCGACGGGGTGACCTACCAGATCGACCTGTCCCAACCGTCCCGTTTCGGGCCGAAGGGCGAGGAATTGAACCCCGAGGCGAGCCGGATCGTCAACCTGGCGTTCGAAGGCGCACCGGTGACCGACGACATGGAATTCGTCATCGCCACCAACAACTACCGCGCGAGCGGTGGCGGCTCCTTCCCCGGCGCGATGGGCGACTCGATCATCCTCGAGGCGCCCGATACCAACCGCGACGTCATCGTGCGCTACATCGTCGAACAGGGCACGATCAACCCGACGGCGGACGGCAACTGGAGCTTTGCGCCGATGGAGGGCACGAGCGTGCTGTTCGAGACCGGCCCCAAGGCGGCCGACCACATCTCCGACGTGAAGGCCGTCACCATCGAGCCCGCCGGCGAAGGCGCCGACGGCTTCGCGAGCTATCGCATCATGCTCTGAGACACACCGGGCGGGCCGCTTCGGCGGCCTGCCCCCTCCTTTTGCGGCGACAGAGAGGATCTTTGTGGCGTAAGGTCCTGAGAGAACGGCAACATTGCTCTCGCGGCTTCGGAAAAGCTGCCCTAGGATGCCACCGATGGAGCAGGCCGCGATGGCCTCGCGCAACTTTGGAGCGCCGTATGCGGAATCCCCCGTTGATCGTCTTTACTGACCTCGACGGCACCCTTCTGGATCACGAGACCTACTCGCCCGAGCCGGCCCGCCCGGCGCTGGACCGTCTGTCAGAAGCGGGCATTCCCCTGATCCTCGCATCCTCCAAGACCGCCGCGGAACTGGCCCTGCTCCGCGGTCGGATCGGCTGCGCCAATTGCCCCGCGATCGTCGAGAATGGCGCGGGCCTCCTGGAAGCAGGCTCCGAGGCCGAAGCCGGCTCCCCGAAACACACCCGGTTGCTCGCCGCACTCGACGCGGTTCCGTCCGATCTCCGCAGCTTGTTCGAAGGCTTCTCCGACCTCGGCCCCGGCGGGGTCGCGCGTGTGACCGGCCTGCCGCCGGCCGAGGCGCATCTCGCCGCGAGCAGGCAGTTCTCGGAGCCCGGGCTTTGGCACGGCACGTCCGAGGAACTGGAGCGGTTTTTGCAGGCGCTCGGTGCGCAGGGGGTGACCGCGAGGCGGGGCGGCCGTTTCCTGACCCTGTCCTTAGGTGGCACCAAGGCCGACCGGATGGACGAGATCGCAGCCCGGTACGGCAACCCGCCGCGCCTGGCGCTCGGCGACGCGCCGAACGACCGCGAAATGATCGTAGCAGCCGATTACGGCGTGATCGTCGCCAACCCGCATGGCACGGCGCTGCCCACGCTTGACGGCGAGGCCGATGGACGGGTTCGCCGGACCGCCGCCCCAGGCCCGCAAGGCTGGAATACCGCAGTGCTCGATCTGCTCGACACACTTGGCATCTAGGAACAGGAGAGGCGCCCCATGGCGGACTTCCATCAGAACGGCAACATCGCCACGCTGCACAACCTGCGCTCCACCAGCACCGAGGCGCTGACGGCCGAGTTGTCGACCTTCGCGGCCAGCCGCCGGATCTCGCTCATCCTGCCCTCGCTGTTCTCCGAGCTCGAAGGCGAGGCGCTGCCGGCGATCCTCGACGAACTGGCGCAGGTGCCCTATCTGCATCGGATCGTGATCGGGCTCGACCGGGCGGACGAGGCCCAGTTCAAGCACGCGAGCAAGTTCTTCTCCGTGCTGCCGCAGAACCACGTGGTGATCTGGAACGACAGCCCCCGGATGCTGGCGATCCAGCAACGGCTCGACGATCTCGGCCTCGCGCCCGCCGAGCCGGGCAAGGGCAAGAACGTCTGGACCTGCCTCGGCTACCTGCTCGCCTGTGCCGACAGTTCGGTTGTTGCGATCCACGATTGCGACATCGTCACCTATTCGAAGGACATGCTGGCCCGGCTGGTCTACCCGGTCGCCAACCCGACATTTCCCTACCAGATCGCCAAGGGCTACTACCCGCGAACCGACGGCAGGAAACTGAACGGCCGGGTGACCCGCCTGCTGGTCTCGCCGCTGCTGATCGCACTCAAGAGGGTTATCGGTGATCGCGACTACCTCGACTACCTGCGCAGCTTCCGCTACCCGCTGTCAGGCGAGTTCGCCATGCGCGCACCGATCCTCGCCGACCTGCGCATCCCGTCAGACTGGGGGCTGGAAATCGGCGTGCTCTCCGAGGCCTGGCGCAATCTGGCGCCGAAATCGGTCTGCCAGGTCGAGATTTCCGACGCCTACGACCACAAGCACCAGCCGCTGAGCGAGGAAGACGCGTCCGCCGGGCTGTCGCGAATGTCGATCGACATCTGCAAGGCGATCTTCCGCAAGCTCGCCGCCGACGGGACGGTGTTCTCCGAGGAGGTCTTCCGCTCGCTGAAGGCCACCTACTACCGCTCCGCGCTCGACCTGCTCGACTGCTACTACAACGACGCGAAGATGAACGGGCTCGCGATCGACAGGCACAAGGAGGAGCAGTCGATAGAGCTGTTCGCGCGCAACATCGTGGTCGCCGGTCAGATCTTCCTCGAGAACCCTGCCGATACGCCCTTCATCCCGACTTGGAACAGGGTCCACTCGGCCGATCCCGACCTATTGAAGGACATGCTCTGGGCGGTGGATCAGGACGCGGCCGAATACACCTGATCCGATCAGCAAGAGCGGGGAATGTCGGCGCGCGCCCATGCACGCGCCGACATGCCGATCAGGTGCGGAAAACCCGGTAGATCGCCGGGATCACCAGCACCGTCAGAAGGGTCGAACTCAGAAGCCCGAACAGAAGCGACAGCGCCAGCCCCTGGAAGATCGGATCGGCCAGGATCACAGCGGCGCCGATCATGGCCGCCACGGCCGTCAGCAGGATCGGCTTGAAGCGGATCGAGCCGGCCTCGATCAACGTCTCGACCTTGTCTTTCGACGGGTCCGCGTGCCGGATGAAATCGACCAGCAGGATCGAGTTTCGCACGATGATGCCCGCAAGCGCGATGAAGCCGATCATCGAGGGTGCCGAGAACGGTGCGTTGAACAGCCAGTGCCCGGCCATGATCCCGAGGAAGGTCAGCGGCACCGGCGTCAGCACCACAAGCGGCAGCAGGAACGAGCCGAACTGCGCCACCACGAGGATGTAGATGCCCAGCAAAGCCACGGCGAAGGCCGCGCCCATGTCGCGGAAGGTGATCCAGGTCACCTCCCATTCGCCATCCCAGAGCAGGGTCACGACGCTTTCGTCCTCGGGCTGGCCGTTGAGGCGGATCTCGGGCTTCGTGCCCTCTTCCCACTCCATGGCGTCCAGCACCTCGGCCACGGCGAGCATGCCATAGAGCGGCGCCTCGAATTCGCCCGCCAACTCGCCCATCACCATTTCGGCCGCGCGTCCGTTGTGACGGAAGATGGGGAAGGAGGCGCTTTCCTCCGCGATCTCGACGACGTCGCCCAGTTCCACCACGCCGCGCGCACCGGGAAGGACGTTGGCCGGGATCGGGGTGGAGAGGAACCTCTCGTCGACCACGCGGTCGGATTTGTCCCGCTCGATGGTGATAGGGATCGGGTAGCGGCCGTCGCCGCGATGCGAGTAGCCCACCGTCGTGCCGGCATTCAGGATCCCGAGCGTGTCGAAGACGTCGCTCTCCTGGACGCCGAAGAACTCGAGCTGGTCGCTGGAAATCGTGGCCCTGAGCCGCCGCGGCTGGACGCCGAAGCTGTCGTCCACGTCGACCACGAAGGGAACCTCCTCGAAGGCCGCGCGGATTTTCTCCGCAGCCGCGCGACGTGTCTCTCCGTCGGGGCCGTAGACCTCGGCCAGGAGGGTCGCGATCACCGGTGGCCCCGGAGGCGGCTCCACCGTCTTGAGGCTGGTGCCCTCCGGCACCTCGATCCCGGCAATCCGCTCGCGGATCTCCAGCGCGATGTCGTGGCTGGTCCGGTCGCGGTCGGTTTTCGGGGTCAGGTTGACCTGCACATCACCCATCTCCGGCCGCGCACGCAGGTAATAGTGCCGCACCAGCCCGTTGAAGTTGAAGGGCGCCGCGTCGCCGGCATGGGTCTGCGCCGAGACCACCTCGGGCAGTTCCAGAACTACACGCGCCACCGCCTGTGCGACCGCGTCGGTCTCCTCCACCGAGGCGCCTTCCGGCAGGTCGATCACCACCGAAAGCTCCGATTTGTTGTCGAAGGGCAGCAGTTTGACCGTCACGTCGCGGGTGTAAAGCGCGGCCAGCGAGCCGAACGACAGCGCCGCCGCGAGCAGCAGGAAAACCAGGCTCCCGCCCTTCGTCCGCAGAAGCGGCCGGGCGACAGCGGCATAGATCCGCCCCAGTGCGCCACCATGATGCGCACTGCCTTCGGGGTCGTGCGCCGGCGCGCGCCCCGCGATCTTGACCATCAGCCATGGCGTGATGATCACCGCCACGAAGAAGGAAAAGATCATCGCGGCGGAGGCGTTGGCCGGGATCGGGCTCATGTAGGGGCCCATCAGTCCCGAAACGAACAGCATCGGCAGCAGCGCCGCCACCACGGTCAGCGTCGCCACGATGGTCGGGTTGCCCACCTCTGCCACGGCGCGGATCGCCTTGGTGACGCGGTCGGCCTTGTCCGGCATCGCCCAGTGGCGGGCGATGTTCTCGATCACCACGATGGCGTCGTCGACCAGGATGCCGATCGAGAAGATCAGCGCGAAGAGCGACACCCGGTTGAGCGTGTAGCCCATAATCCATGCCGCGAAGAGCGTGAGCAGGATGGTAACAGGGATCACGATGGCGACCACGATGGCCTCGCGCCAGCCGATGGCAAAGAGCACCAGAGCGACGATCGAGACGGTGGCGAGGCCGAGATGGAACAGCAGTTCGTTGGCTTTCTCGTTCGCGGTCTCGCCGTAGTCGCGCGTGACCTCGACATGCACGCTGTCGGGGATCAGCTCGTGTTCGAGTTCGTGGACACGGTGCAGAATCCCTTCGGCCACGACCACCGCGTTGGCGCCGGCGCGCTTGGCGATGGCGAGCGTCACCGCCGGAGTACGGGTGATGGTGCCGTCCTCCGCCCGGGTCACATTGGCGACGATGCGGTCCGACGTGTCGGGCACGAAGCTCACGTCGGCCACGTCGCGCACATAGACCGGGCGCTCATCGCGGGTGGTCAGCAGGAGGTTCGCGACCTCGGACGGGACCTTGAGTGTCTGACCGGCCACGAGCGCGATCTGCTCGCCGCCGTCGCGCACCAGCCCGGTCGAGAAGGCGCGGTTTGCCCCCTGCACCTTGCCGGCGAGTTGCTGAAGCGTGACGCCGTAGAGCGCGAGCCGCTCCGGGTCCGGCGCGATGCGGATGGCTTCCGGGGCCTCGCCGACGATATAGGTGAGGCCCACGTCCGGGATCTTGGCGACCTCGACCTGCAGTTCGCGCACGATGCGCGTCAGGTCATTCGCCGTCACCTCGCTCTGTGGGTCAGCCGGCGTGAGGGTCAGCGAGACGATGGCGACATCGTCGATCCCGCGGCCGACGATCAGCGGGTCGTCGATGCCCACAGGGATCCGGTCCATGTTGGCCCGCACCTTCTCGTGCACCCGCAGGATGGCCGAGTCCGAGGAGGTGCCCACCAGGAACCGGGCGGTGACCATCGCGTAGTCGTCTGCGGTCTGGGAATAGACGTGCTCCACGTCGTTGATGCCCTTGACGATGGTCTCCATCGGCTCGGTCACCAGCTTCATCGCGTCCTCGGCCTTGAGCCCGGGCGCCTGGATGTGGATGTCGACGAGCGGAACCGAGATCTGCGGTTCCTCCTCTCGCGGCAGGCTGACAAGGGCGATCAGGCCAACCGCCAAGCTGGCGAGGATGATGAGCGGGGTCAGCGCGGAACGGATGAAGGCGCTGGTCAGGCCGCCGGCAATGCCGCGGCGCATGGGATCGGACTGGTCACTCATGGTGCGCCACCAGTGTCTCGCCGCCCTTCAGCCCGGACAGAACCTCTATGGCAGGCGCACCGTCGAACTCGACGGCTTCCCCAAGGACGATCGTGCGCTGCACTGGCGCCCCGTCCGGTCCCGCCACGGTGACGAAATCGAGCCCCATGCGCGAGGTCACGGCCTGGGGCGGCACGATCACGGCCTCGGTCATGCCGACGGGCAAGCGCACCGGCACGCGGGCGTCGACGAAATCCTGGCTCAGGCCCTCGACCTCGACATCCGCGATCACCCGGCCGTTCTCGATCTGCGGATAGATCTTTGCCAGGGTGCCAGTCTGCGTTTCCGCTCCGCCGCCGATCCGGATCTCGGCCCCCTGCTCGAGGAACCCCGCGTGGCGCTCCGGCACCGCAAGGCGCAGGAAGAACCCGCCGCCGCCGATGGTCGCGATGGTTTCGCCCGGCATGACGACGGTTCCGGCGGTTACCGGCACATTGAGCACCGTGCCCGACAGCGGCGCCAGCACCGCGCCCTCGGATTCCTGCTGGAGCAGCACCTCACGGTTCGCCTCGGCGGCATCGATCTGGCCGGTGATCACGTTCACTTGCGTGCGCAGGGAATCGAGGTTCTGTGCCGTCGTGACACCGCGTTGCAGCAGGCTTTCGCCCCGCCCCTGCTCCGTCCGGGCGTTTTCGAGCTGCGCCTGGAGCGATCGCAGCTGCGCGTCCACGGCGCCAAGCTGCAATGCCAGCTTCTCGTCGCTGACGGTGGCGATCAGGTCGCCCTCTTCCACCCGCGATCCCTCGGCAACGCCAAGCTCCACCAGCGTCCCCCCAAGACGCGAGCGCGCGGGTATGCTGTCGCGGGTCTCGATGCGCCCGAAAACGGCCTTCCACTCGGGGATTTCCACCTGACGTGCCTGCATTGCGTCTTGCGCCTCGGCGGCGAGCGGCAGGGTCAGGGCGAGCAAGAACGGGATGATGTGACGTGGCATTCGGGACCTCCTGTCCAACCGGCGATCGCCAACATATGCTATTTTGTGAATATTTATCAAGCCCCACCGGGCGAGTCGCGGAGCGAAGCACTGGGAACATCGGAAGCCTACGCCTCAAACGCCCGGAAAACAGGGGTTTGGCCTGCCACATCCCGTCGCAGTGCGGGGTCCGGCGCAGCCGAAAGGCGGCGCATCGCGCCGCCCTCCAGTCTTTCCCGCGCTTCTGCCTCAGGCGACAGGCTTGATCCGGCCGGGTTCGTCGGCCTCCAGGTAGGCCTCTTCCGCCGGTGTCAGTTCGATGTCGTCATAGCCCGTGAACATCGGCCGGATGTGCTGCCAGACCGAATGGCCGGTGGTCATCAGGTAGAGATGCATGACAATGAACGACAGGATCCCGAAAGCCGCGAGCACGTGCAGGTTGCCCACGATCTCGATCCAGAACCCGGACCCGGCCGCCGGCTCCCACAGGCGATAGGTCAGGTAGGCGATGCCGGTGATCCAGATCGTCGGGAAGATCAGCAGCTTGAGCGCCAGGTAGGCCATCGCCTGCAACGGATTGTGCTTGCGCCAGTAGGCCTTGCGGTAGGGGTGCTTCTCGCCCTTGAAGATGCCGAAGGAGTAGAAGCGGATCACCTGCCACAGCCCATCCGACGTCGGCACGTAGTGCTTCCAGGTGCCGGTGGTGAAGTGCCAGAAGATCGCGAAGACCCACAGCACCATCAGCAACAGCGCCGAGTAGGTGTGCACCACCACGGCCTGATCGTAGGGGATCATCTCGTGGATGCCGTAGAGCCGGAACCCGGTGAAGGTCATCACCAGCACGAGCACCACCTGGCCCCAGTGCCAGAACCGTTCGAATGGCGGGTAGATCTTGACCAAACGTTCGGACATCTCAGTGCTCCTTCATGTTCTTGCGGCCGAGAAAGCGCATGATCGCGTGGCCGATGATGCCGAGAAGCGTCAGCGCAAGGATCACGGCGCCCAGCTTGCCGCCCGGTCCCATCGGGTTGGCGCCCGGGATGTGGATGCCGGCGATATTCGCGAGGCGGCCGTTCTCCTTGTGGCACTCCTCGCATTGCACCGCATCCTTGGCAGGGGCGACCATGTGGGTGATGGGCCAGTACATCTCCGTCTCGACGAAGTCGTATTCACCGGAGAACTCGGTGCCGGAAGCCTTGGCGCCGGCCTCGAAGGATTTCACCCAGTCCCACTTGCCCCAGTACGCCGTGTCTGAGCCCGGACCGAACAGGTGCGGATAGAGCAGCCGGTTGCGAACCGTGTCGTAGGGTTGCTTGCCGCGCATGACCTTAAACGGCCAGATGCGGCTCGCTTCGTCGTCCTGGCTGCCCTCGATCATGTTGACCTCGACGATGCCGGTCGGATCGATGTCCATATCGGCATTGGCGTACTCAACCTGGCCGTCGAACCAGAAGTATTCCGGCTGGGCGTTCTCGGCCCATTCGAAATCGCCTTTCATCGTGTCGTAGGTGGGGAACCCCTTGCCGGTGCTGGACTCGAAGCCCTTCTTCTTCATCGGTTTGCCGTCGTCGCCCATCTGGCCGGCGGTCGACCAGTCCCACATGGTCTTGGTCGGAGCGCCACCCTTGGCGTACTCGGGAATGTGGCAGGTCTGGCAAGCGATCTTGTCGCGGTGGCTGTTCAGCTTGAAACCGATCAGGGTCAGGCTGTCGTGCGGTTCGGTGTCATGGCAGCTTTCGCAGGTTGCCACGTCCCGCCGCTGGCCAGGAAGCCCCGCGCCCTCGGTATCTTTCGCCGTCACGTTGTAGCGAGATCCGTGCCAGAGGTGCTGGTCGGACACGTGGCATTCCGAACAGGTGAAGTTCAGCCCGTCGGAGGCCATGTGAACGTCGATATCCTCGGTCGGGTTGTGCAGCACCGACGAGAGATCCCCGTGTTTCACGTTGTCGCCGCCACCACCGTAGAAGTGGCAGTTGCCGCAATTGTCGCGGTCAGGCAGTCCGACGCTCTGGGCGACCAGCTTGAGGTCCACCGGCTGGGCCGGCTTGCCCATGTTGGTCATGGCGCCTTCCTTGACCTCCTTGCCGAAGGGCTGGCCGGCGCCGGCGGGGATCTTGGCGTAGGTGTCGGACTTGTCGTGGCAGACAAGGCAGTCGACCGCATTGGCTTCCTGCGGCGGAGGCTCGTTCATGTCCTTCCAGCCGAAGCCCACGTGGCAGGAGGTGCAGCGCGGTTCGTTGGCTGCGACACCGACGCAATAGGAGTTGATGACATTGTTCTTGCCGAGGTCCTGACCGGTTATCGGGTGCTCGTAATCCCAGGTCCAGTGGATCGACTGCTTGACCTGGTCCGAGGCCTCGGTGTGGCAGGTCAGACAGGCCGCCGTGACCTCCGGGCCGCTGGCGAACTCCTTCTGGAGCACTTCCACCTTCGAATGGTCGACCGTCGTGCCGGAGCCCTTGTCCGGCGGCACGGCCGCCTCTTGAGCCGCCACGGCTCCGACTCCTCCAAGAGCGAGAGCGAGGCTGACGATTGCCAACGTCTTTCCGGGTAGCATGAACGGGTCCCTCCATCTCCAGGCGGCGCGGGCGCACCTGACCGCTTCCAGAGATACAGGGACGAGAAACGCCCCGCCTTGATCCAACACAAATTATGAATATTTGAATATTCCCGAGTGAAACAAAAATATATTTCGAAAATGCGCCTATTTCCGACCGTCAGAGCCATCAGGACGACAACCGGTAACGCCAACACAATTTATTCTATATTTGAATTGCTTCTTTTGCGTCATGCACACGCATTTTCCCTGCCCAAATCGCCCGTTTCGGGCACCTTCGGCCCTTTCGCTTCACCAGCAATTCCGAGGGCAAACATCGCCGATTCGCCTGCAGGAGTGTTGCATTTTCTCTTGCCCCGAACCTGAAGCAGCACGTCGCCGTCTCGACGGCATCAACAGGCCACACCGCGGAATAAACCAGCAACCCATATGCACCTTGAAAACGGTGTTGTCCGCCCCTTGCCCCTCAGTCGGGAGACCGGAACAGCCGGGTCGTCGAGAACATGGCTTCGAGCTCCTCGATCCGGTGGCGGCTCTGCTCCCAACGGGCGCGCTGCACCTCGGCAATCAGCGCCTCGACGATGAGCATGATTGCGATGGTGGAGTCCCAGCTCGACGGCACTTCCACCTGGGCATGGAAAACATGCTGGGCGACCTTGCCGATGGGCGAGCCCCACTGGTCGGTGAACAGCACGAGCTTGCAGCCCCGCTCGCGGGCAAGCGTCGCCAGCCGGAACATGTCGCTCTCGTAGCGGCGAATGTCGAACAGCACGAGCGTCGCCGTCTCGTCCATGTCGAGGATGTACTGCGGCCAGACATTCACCGAATTGCCGATCTGGGTGACGTTCGGGCGAATGATCTGCAAGTGGTTGAAGAGGTAGTCGGCATTCGACCGGGTAATCCGGCCGCCGGCGACATAGACTTGCCGCCTGGTATCCGCCAACAGGCCGGCGACGGCATCGAATTGCGCCCTGTCCAGCCGTTCGAGCGTGTGGCGCAGGTTGTCGGCAACGGCCTCGGCAAAGCGGTTGACGGCGTGCTCGTCACTGCACCCGGAAGCCCAGTCCTCGTGCTTGGAGATCGGCTTCTTGATCTGCGCCGCCACCTCGTCCCGCAGCGCCTCCTGAAGCGTCGGGAAGCCGTCGAACCCCAGCTTGCGCGCCATGCGGATGACCGTCGGGGTGGAAACCTCCGCCGCGGTGGCGAAGCGCGTGATCGATTGCAACCCGACCATGGGATAATCGCGCAGCAGGACATTCGCGAGCTGCAGTTCCGAACGGGTCAGCTCCGACATGTTGTCCTGCAGAAGCTGCTTCACCGTTTTCCTGGGGACGGTTCCGGACACGACCTGCCTGCGTTCATAACATATTTTACAGGCTAGGATCGCCCTGTAACGATGTCTACAGAAATCTTGTTGACAGGTCAGGAACGGGTCTGACCAATGGGAACCATGATCCAAACGACCGAGTCATCCCTGCTCGGGCCGAAAGAAGGCCCGCCCGTCCGCACCCTGAATGCGGGCGGCGGTGGTGACTTCGTGCTGGTCTGCGAACATGCCTCGCGCTTCATCCCGGCCGCCCTGGGCGAGCTTGGGCTGGACGAGGAAGCCAAGCATTCCCACGCCGCCTGGGACATCGGCGCCCGCGACCTGGCTGTCGAACTGATGGCGGAGCTCGACGCGCCACTTGTCGCCGCGCGGGTCTCCCGGCTGGTCTACGATTGCAACCGCCCGCCCGAGGCCCTCGACTCCGTCCCCGCCCGGAGCGAGCGTTTCGAGATTCCCGGCAACCGGGACTTGACCGCTGCCGCCCGCGAACAACGCGCCAGCGAGATCTACGCCCCCTTCCGCAAGGAACTGACCAGCACGCTCGACCGGCGCAAGGGGCCTGCCCTGCTGGTGACGATCCACAGTTTCACGCCCGTGTACATGGGTCGCCCACGCGAGGTCGAGCTGGGCCTGCTGCATGACGCCGACGCGCGGATGGCCGACGCGATGATGGCGATCGCCAGCCGTCACACCGGGATGACCACGGCGCTCAACGCGCCCTACGCCGCGAGCGACGGGGTTACCCATACCTTGCGGGACCACGGGGTCGCGCGAGGCCTCTCCAACGTGATGATCGAGGTGCGCAACGACCTCATCGACACGCCGTCGGGCGTGCACAGGGTGGCAGCAGAACTGGCCGGCATGCTGCGGGAGATCACCCCTCCCCTGCTCGCTGATACGGCCGCGCCGGCCACCGCAGAGACCACAACGGACTGACAGGCAGGAAGACGAACGGGCCGGACATGGAATTCGCCAGACGCTACATACGCCTCATAGACGGAATGAACCGCATCATCGGCCGGATCGTGATGTACGGCATCTTCGTGATGATGGGCATCCTGCTTTGGTCCTCGATCTCCAAGACTTTCTTCCTGCCATCGCTCTGGACGCTGGAAATGGCGCAATTCGCCATGGTCGCCTATTACATGCTCGGCGGCCCCTACTCGATCCAGATGGGCTCCAACGTGCGGATGGACCTGCTCTACGGCGAATGGAGCAACCGCCGCAAAAGCCAGATCGACGCGATCACCGTGCTGTTCCTGATCACCTACCTCGGCTTCCTGCTCTGGGGCGGGATCGACAGCACGATCTACTCGTTCCAGTACGGCGGCGAGCGCAGCCCCACCGCCTGGCGTCCCTATCTGTGGCCGATCAAGGTGATCATGGTCACCGGCATCTTCCTGATGCTGCTGCAGGCGATCTCGGAACTGCTCAAGGACATCCTGCGCCTCAAGGGCGTGCCCTACCCGCGCGAGGAGCAGATCTGATGTCCTACGACATGATCGCCATCCTGATGTTCTCCTCGATGATGCTGATGCTGCTCACCGGGCAGCGCGTCTTCGGCGCCATCGGCTTCGTTGCCGTCATCTCCGCCTACTTCCTGTGGGGCGACCGCGGGGGATACGACCTCGGCTTCTCGGCCGCGATGAAGCTGATGAAATGGTATCCGCTGCTGACCCTGCCGATGTTCATCTTCATGGGGTACATCCTCAGCAACAGCCGCATCGCGGACGACCTCTACAAGATGTTCCACGTCTGGATGGGCGGCCTGCGCGGCGGTCTCGCTATCGGGACCATCGGATTGATGGTGCTGATCTCGGCGATGAACGGTCTGTCGGTCGCCGGCATGGCGATCGGCGCCACCATCGCGCTGCCGGAGCTGCTGAAGCGCGGCTACGACAAGCAGATGGTGACGGGCGTGATCCAGGCCGGCTCCTCGCTCGGTATCCTCGTACCGCCCTCCGTCGTGCTCGTGCTCTACGCAATGATCGCGCGCCAGCCGGTCGGCCAGCTCTGGCTCGCCGGCGTCGTCCCGGGGTTGATGATGGCCGCGATGTTCGTCATCTACATTGCCCTGCGCTGCCGGCTCCAGCCCTCGCTCGGCCCGGTTTTGCCGGAGGAGGACCGCGACATCCCGATGTCGGAGAAGCTGGCGCTACTGCGTGCCGGTCTGCTGCCGATCTTCATCTTCGCGGCGATGATGGTGCCTTTCGTCAACGGCTGGACCTCGCTCGTCGAAAGCTCCGCCATCGGGGCGCTCGCCGCGTTTCTCGCGGCCGTGGTGAAGCGCCGTATGACCTGGGAGGTCTTCGAGCATTCGGTGCGCGCCACCCTTGGCATCACCTGCATGTTCATGTGGATCATCCTCGCCGCCCTCGCCTTCGGCGCTGTGTTCGACGGGCTCGGCGCGGTCAAGGCGATCGAGAGCGTCTTCACCGAGAAGCTCGGGCTTTCCCCGTGGATGATCCTGATCCTGATGCAGCTGAGCTTCATCCTTATGGGCACCTTCCTCGACGACACCGCGATGCTGGTGATCGTCGCACCGCTCTACGTGCCGCTGGTCAAGGCGCTCGGCTTCGACCTGATATGGTATGGTGTGCTCTACACCATAACCACGCAGATCGCCTACATGACCCCGCCCTTCGGCTATAACCTGTTCCTGATGCGCGCGATGGCGCCGCCCGAGATCCGGCTCAAGGACATCTATGTCTCGATCATTCCCTTCGTCTTCGTGATGGTCGGCGCGCTGACGCTGGTGATGGTCTTCCCCCAGATCGCGCTCTGGCTGCCCGAGTACGTCTATTCGAAGTAACCACCAGACCCCGAAAACGGGGCGACAACCCTAGGAAACCAACAGGAGGTTGGACATGACGACGAGACGGAATTTCCTGAAAGGCTCCGCCGCGCTGGCGCCCGGAGCGGTGCTGGCGACGCCGGCGCTCGCGCAATCCACGATCACGTGGCGGATGCAGACCTATGCCGGCCCGGCCCTCGCCGAGCACGTAATCGACCCGGCGATCAAGATGTTCAACACCATCGCCGGCGACCGGATGCAGATCGAGCTGTTCTACGCCGACCAGCTCGTGCCCACGGGCGAGCTGTTCCAGGCGCTCCAGCGCGGCACCATCGACGCCGTGCAGTCCGATGACGACTCGATGGCCTCGCCCACCGAGGTGACGGTGTTCGGCGGCTACTTCCCCTTCGCCTCGCGCTACTCGCTCGACGTGCCTGTGCTGTTCAACCAGTACGGGCTGAACGAGATCTGGGATGCCGAGTATTCCAAGGTCGGGGTCAAGCACATCTCCGCCGGCGCCTGGGATCCCTGCCACTTCGCCACCAAGGATCCGATCAACTCGCTGGCCGACCTGCAGGGCAAGCGGGTCTTCACCTTCCCCACCGCCGGCCGCTTCCTGACCCAGTTCGGCGTGGTCCCGGTGACCCTGCCCTGGGAGGACATCGAGGTCGCCGTGCAGACCGGCGAGCTGGACGGTATCGCTTGGTCGGGCATCACCGAGGATTACACGGTCGGCTGGGCCGACGTGACCAACTACTTCCTCACCAACAACATCTCCGGCGCCTGGGCCGGCAGCTTCTTCGCCAACATGGACCGCTGGAACGAGCTGCCCGAGGATCTGCAGACACTGTTCCGCGTCTGCTGCGACCAGTCGCATTACTACCGCCAGTGGTGGTACTGGGGCGGCGAGGCCAGCCTGCGCGTCAACGGCGACAAGATGCAGCTCACCACGATCCCCGATGCCGAATGGGCGACCGTCGAGGAAGCCGCCGTCGCCTTCTGGGACGAGATAGCCGCGGAATCCGAGACCAAGGCCAAGGTCGTGGAGATCATCAAGAAGTACAACGCCGACATGCAGAAGGCCGGCCGGCCCTACCGCTACGGCTGAGCCCGCGACCACAGGAGGGATCGGCCCGCAAGGGCCGACCCGACAATAGGAAAATGACCGGCCCCTCGGGGCCGGTCGCCGATTGACAAGAGGACGAACATGCCCGCCCCGCTCACTTTCGACGCCCTGAAAGCCGCCGTCGACGACGGCTCCATCGACACCGTCCTGGTCTGCCAGGTCGACATGCAGGGCCGGCTCATGGGCAAGCGCTTTCATGCACGGAACTTCGTGGACCATGCCTGGGAAGAGACCCATTGCTGCAACTACCTGCTGGCGACCGACCTCGAGATGGCGACGCCCAACGGCTACGCCTCCACCTCCTGGGCCGCCGGCTACGGCGACTACGTGATGAAGCCGGATCTGAGCACAATCCGCCCGGTGCCCTGGCTCGAAGCAACGGCGATGGTTCTCTGTGACATCCTCGATCACGACAGCCACGAGCCGGTGCCACATGGTCCACGGCAGGTTCTGAAAGCGCAGATCGCCCGGCTCGAGGCCCTCGGCCTGATCCCGATGATGGCGACCGAGCTGGAGTTCTTCCTCTTCGAGAAGAGCTTCGAGGAGATCCGCAAGTCCGGCTACCGCGACCTGGAGACGCTCTCCGGGCACAACGCCGACTACAACATCCTTCTCAGCGGCCGCGACGAGGTGGTCATGCGCCCGCTGCGCAACCACCTCGTCGCCGCAGGCATTCCGGTGGAAAACACCAAGGGCGAGGCCGAGACCGGCCAGGAAGAGCTCAACATCCGCTATGCCGATGCGCTGGCCTGCGCCGATCACCACACCATCGCCAAGCATGCGACCAAGGAGATCGCCTGGGCCCACGGCCACGCAGCGAGCTTCCTACCCAAGTGGCACCACGACAAGGTCGGAAGCGCCAGCCACGTGCACATGTCGCTCTGGAACGGCAGCGAGCCTGCGTTCTACGACGCCAGGGCGCCGCATGGCATGTCGGACCTGATGCGCAACTTCTGCGCCGGCCTGCTGCGCTATGCGCCCGACTATACCTACTTCATGGCGCCCTACGTGAACAGCTACAAACGCTTCGTGAAGGGTACCTTCGCCCCCACCAAGACCGCATGGTCGGTGGACAACCGCACCGCGGGTTTCCGGCTCTGCGGCGAGGGCACGAAGGGCGTGCGCATGGAATGCCGTATCGCCGGCTCCGACATGAACCCCTATCTCGCCCAGGCCGCCTTTCTGGCCGCCGGGATTAAAGGGATCGAGGAGAAGCTGGAGCTGCCCCCCGCCACCGTCGGCGACATCTACGAGGACAGCGACGCCGGCGAGATCCCCCACACGCTGCGCGACGCGACCGAGACCCTTCGCAACTCCGCGATGCTCAGGGAGGCGATGGGCGATTTCGTCGTCGACCATTACACCCGCTGCGCCGAGGTCGAGCAGGAAGCCTTCGACCGCGTGGTGACCGACTGGGAACTCTCGCGCGGCTTCGAGGGCGCCTGACCCATCTGCCCAGCCCCTGCCGCGGGGCCGGGCCACTCACAACGGCTGAACTGGAAGAGCCATGACAAAAACCGTGAAATGCATCTCGCCGATCGACGGATCGGTCTATGCCGAACGTCCCGTGCTGAGCCGGGACGACGCCTTTTACGCCGCCGCCCGCGCCCGCGCCGCACAACCCGCCTGGGCCGCCCGCCCGATGGCCGAGCGCATCGCGCTCGTCCGCGCTGCCGTGGCCGAAGTGGGCAAGACCACCGACCGCATGGCCGTGGAACTGGCGCACCAGATGGGCCGCCCGGTCCGCTATGGCGGCGAGTTCGGAGGTTTCAACGAACGCGCCACCTACATGGCCGACATCGCCGAGCAGGCGCTCGCCCCGATCGTCATCGAGGACAGCGACAAATTCCTGCGCAAGATCGAGCGCGAGCCGCATGGCGTGGTTCTCGTGGTCGCGCCCTGGAACTACCCTTACATGACCGCGATCAACACCATCGCACCGGCGCTGATTGCCGGCAACACCGTGGTGCTGAAGCACGCGGCGCAGACCCCGCTCGTGGGCGAGAGGATGGCCGAGGCCTTCCACGCCGCGGGCATCCCCGAGGACGTGTTCCAGAACGTCTTCCTCGACCACGACACCACCTCCGCGCTGATCGCCGGCCGCGCCTTCGACTTCGTGAATTTCACCGGTTCAGTCGGCGGTGGGCAGGCAATGGAACGCGCCGCCGCTGGCACCTTCACCGCCGTCTCGACCGAGCTTGGCGGCAAGGACCCGGGCTACGTGCGGGCCGATTCCGATATCACTGCCGCGGCAGAGACACTGATCGACGGGGCGATGTTCAACTCCGGCCAGTGCTGCTGCGGGATCGAGCGGATCTACGTGGACGAAAGCGTCTTCGACGCCTTCCTCGAGAAATGCGTTGAAATCGTGAAGGGCTACAAGCTCGGGAACCCGCTGGACCCGGAGACCACCATCGGCCCGATGGCCAACGTCCGCTTCGCAAACGAAGTGCGCGCGCAGGTGGCCGAGGCGCTCGAAGCCGGCGCCGTGGCCCATATCCCGGCCAGCCCGGCGGATGACGGCGGCACCTATCTCAGCCCGCAGATCCTGACCAACGTCACCCACGACATGCGGGTGATGCGCGACGAGACTTTCGGCCCCGTCGTCGGCATCATGCCGGTCAAGGACGACGAGGAGGCGATCGCGCTGATGAACGACAGCGTGTTCGGCCTGACCTGTTCGATCTGGACGGCCGACACCGCCGCCGCGAACGCCATCGGCAAGCGGCTCCAGACCGGCACCGTCTTCATGAACCGCTGCGACTATCTCGACCCGGCGCTCTGCTGGACCGGCTGCAAGGACACCGGCCGCGGCGCCGGCCTGTCGGTACTGGGCTTCCACGCCCTCACCCGTCCGAAATCCTACCACCTCAAGAAAGCCTGACCGCCATGAAACTGGTTGGAAACTGGAACTATCCCACCCCGGTCCGCTTTGGCGCCGGACGGATCACCGAGATCGCCGATGCCTGCGCCGCCGCCGGCATCACCAGGCCGCTGCTGGTCACCGACCGCGGGCTTGCCAGCATGGCGATCACCACCCACACGCTGGACCTGCTGAACGAGGACGGTCTCGGGCGGGCGATGTTTTCCGAGGTCGACCCGAACCCCTCCGACAAGAACGTCGAGGCCGGGCTGAAGGTCTATCGCGAAGGCGGCTTCGACGGCGTTGTCGCCTTTGGCGGCGGCTCGGGCCTCGACCTTGCCAAGACACTCGCCTTCATGGCCGGGCAGTCTCGCCCGCTGTGGGATTTCGAGGATGTCGGAGACTGGTGGACCCGTGCCGACCCCGCGGGCATCCACCCGATCGTGGCCGTGCCGACCACCGCCGGCACCGGCTCCGAGGTCGGCCGCGCCAGCATCATCACCAATTCCGAGACCCACGAGAAGAAGATCATCTTCCACCCGAAGATGCTGCCCTCGGTGGTGATCTGCGATCCGGAACTGACGGTCGGGATGCCGAAATTCATCACCGCCGGCACCGGGCTCGACGCCTTCGCGCATTGCGTGGAAGCCTTCTGCTCGCCGCATTACCACCCGATGAGCCAGGGCATCGCGCTCGAAGGGATGCGGCTGGTCAAGGAGCACCTGCCCCGCGCCTATGCGGACGGCACCGACCTCGAGGCGCGGGCGCACATGATGTCGGCCGCCGCGATGGGCGCGACCGCGTTCCAGAAGGGGCTCGGGGCGATTCATGCGCTGAGCCACCCGATCGGCGCGGTGCACCACACCCATCACGGCACCACCAACGCTGTCTGCATGCCCGCGGTGCTGCAGTTCAACCGCGCGCCCTGCGAGGGCATCCTCGGCCAGGCGGCGGCCTATCTGGGCATTGACGGCGGGTTCGACGGGTTCTGCGCATATGTGGACGAACTCAACGCCTCGCTGGGCATCCCCCGGACGCTGACCGAGCTTGGCGTCACGGACCCGGATCTCGACGCGCTGACGAAATCCGCGCTGAACGATCCGAGCACCGGCGGCAATCCGGTCGAAATGACCTATGAAAATACTCGGAAGCTGTTCGAGACGCTTCTCTAGAGTGCTCAACGCGGCGCGCCTCCGGGCGCGCCGCGGCCCTTCCGGGGGCGATTTCTGCACTGCGCTGCAGAATCCCGATTGACAGCCGCACACCCACTCTGTGAAATTTTGGTCGAAAATTTCATGAGAGCGGATCAGCCATGAGCGGCAACGATACCCTTGGAAAGGACCTCCGCGCCCTGCGGACCTCGCGCAAGATGACGCTGGAAGAGCTCGCCGGTGCGCTCGGACGCTCCGTCGGCTGGGTCAGCCAGGTGGAGCGGGACATCTCGACGCCGCGCATGTCCGACCTGCAGGCCATCGCCAAGGTGTTCGACGTCCCCGTCTCGCTGTTCTTCGGCAATGCCGATGCGCCGGAGGCCGAGCGCGGCCGCGTGGTGCGCGCCTCGGCCCGGCGGGTCATGGGCGAGAACGAGGGCGGCCTGGTCGAGACGCTGATCTCGCCGGACCTGACCGACAGTTTCGAGGTGATCCACTCCACCTTCCTGCCCGGCGCCAGCCGCATGACCCCGGTCGCCCGCCCGACCCAGGAGGTGGTCTGGATGGCGTCGGGCAAGCTCGACATCTGGCTCGACGACCAGAAGTTCACCATTGCCGCCGGCGACAGCTTCCGCATCCGCGAGCAAAGCTACTGCTGGGCCAACCCCTACGACTCCCCCGCCATCGCCATCTGGGTCATTTCTCCGCCCGTCTACTGAGGAACCACCTTCATGCCTCTTCCCCCAAAGCAGGCCCGCGTCGTCATCATCGGAGGCGGGGTCATCGGCTGCTCCGTCGCCTACCACCTGACCAAGCTCGGCTGGACCGACGTCGTGCTGCTCGAGCGCAAGCAACTCTGCTCCGGCACCACCTGGCACGCCGCCGGGCTGATCGCCCAGCTGCGCGCGACGCAGAACATGACCCGGCTCGCCCGCTACAGCCAGGAGCTCTACGGCACGCTTGAGGAGGAGACCGGCATGTCGACCGGCTTCAAGCGGGTCGGCTCGATCACCGTGGCGCTGACGGCGGAGCGGCAGGAGGAACTGCTGCGCCAGGCATCGATGGCGCGGGCCTTTGGCGTGGAAGTCGAGCCGATCTCGCCCACGGAGGTTCAGGCGCGCTACGGGTACCTGAATTGCGAGGGCGTGGTCGGCGGCGTCTACCTGCCGCTGGACGGCCAGGGCGACCCATCGAACATCGCGCTGGCGCTGGCCAAGGGCGCGCGGATGCGCGGCGCGCAGGTGCTGGAACGCACCAAGGTCACCGGCCTGCGCAGGGACGGCCGGCGGGTGACCGGCGTGCACTGGCAGAGCGCCGAGGGCGAGGGCGAGATCACCTGCGATCACGTCGTCAACTGCGCCGGCATGTGGGCGCACGAGGTCGGACTCATGGCCGGCACCAACGTGCCGCTGCACGCCTGCGAGCATTTCTACATCGTCACGGACAAGATCCCCGGCCTCGAGCAATTGCCCGTCCTGCGGGTGCCGGATGAATGCGCCTATTACAAGGAGGACGCGGGCTCGATCCTTCTCGGCGCCTTCGAGCCGAACGCCAAGCCTTGGGGGATGAATGGCATCCCCGAGAGCTTCGAGTTCGACCAGTTGCCGGAGGACTTCGATCATTTCGAGCCGATCCTCGAAATGGCGGTGAACCGGCTGCCGATGCTTGCCGAAGCCGGCATCCAGACCTTCTTCAACGGCCCCGAGAGCTTCACGCCCGACGACGCCTATCACCTCGGCCTTGCGCCCGAGATGGACAACGTCTGGGTCGCCGCCGGGTTCAACTCGGTGGGCATCCAGTCGGCAGGCGGCGCCGGGATGGCGCTGGCCGATTGGATGGAGACGGGCGAGAAGCCGTTCGACCTCGGCGACGTCGACATCTCGCGGATGCAGCCCTTTCAGGGCAACAGGCACTATCTGTTCGAACGCTCGAAGGAGACGCTCGGCCTGCTCTATGCCGACCACTTCCCCTATCGGCAGAAGGCCACGGCCCGCGGCGTCCGCCGCACGCCGTTGCATGAACAGCTCAAGGCGCGCGGCGCGGTCTTTGGCGAACTGGCCGGCTGGGAGCGGGCCAACTGGTTCGCGAACGAGGGCGAGCCTGGCGAATATCGCTACAGCTGGAAGCGCCAGAACTGGTTCGAGAATTCGGCCGCGGAGCACCGCGCCGTGCGCGAGAGGGTCGGGCTCTACGACATGTCCTCCTTCGGCAAGCTCCGCGTCGAGGGGCCGGACGCGGAGGCTTTCCTCAACTACGTCGGCGGCGGCGATTACTCGGTGCCGGTGGGCAAGATCGTCTACACCCAGTTCCTGAACAGCCGCGCCGGGATCGAGGCCGACGTGACCGTGACGCGCCTGTCGGAGACTGCCTACCTCGTCGTCACCCCGGCCGCGACCCGGCTGTCCGACGAAACCTGGCTGCGCCGCCACGTGGGCGACCACCGCGTCGTCATCACCGACGTCACCGCCGGCGAGGCGGTGCTCGCGGTAATGGGGCCGAACGCGCGCGCCCTGCTCCAGTCCGTCTCGCCCAACGACTTCTCGAACGAGGCGAACCCCTTCGGCGCCGCGCAGCAGATCGAGCTGGGCATGGGCCTCGCGCGGGTGCACCGGGTGACCTACGTGGGCGAGCTGGGCTGGGAGGTCTATGTCTCTGCCGACATGGCCGCCCACGCCTTCGAGACGCTCTGGGAGGCAGGCGCCGATCACGGGCTGAAGCTCTGCGGCATGCACATGATGGATTCCTGCCGGATCGAGAAGGCCTTCCGCCATTTCGGGCACGACATCACCTGCGAGGACCACGTCCTGGAAGCGGGGCTCGGGTTTGCCGTGAAGCGCGACAAGCCGGAGTTCATCGGCCGCGACGCGCTGCTGCGCAAGCGGGACGCCGGGCTGGAGCGGCGCCTGGTGCAGTTCCGCCTGACCGACCCGGAGCCACTGCTCTACCACGCCGAGCCGATCCTGCGGGACGGCGTGGTTGTCGGCCACCTGACCTCGGGCAATTACGGGCACACGCTGGGTGGCGCTGTCGGGCTGGGATACGTCCCCTGCCCCGGCGAGACGCCGGCGGAGCTTCTGGCCTCGCGTTTCGAGATAGAGGTCGCCGGGGTGCGGGTGGCGGCGGAAGCCTCGCTCAAGCCGATGTACGACCCGCGCTCCGAGCGCGTGAAGGCCTGATCCCGATCGCCGCACGCCCCGGGTTCCCATGCCGGGGCGCCGCGTGCAGTGCGTTTCCCCCGTTCCCTGCCGCTCTGCTCTGTGAGAGGAAGGGGCATGGAGAGGAAAACCCACCGCAGGCAAGGCAGTTTCGAGATCCGCAGCGAGGCGGAGCGGACCCGCGTCGAACTCTCGGGCCGGCTCACGGTGCGGGATCTGCCGTCGCTTGAGGCGGCGCTTCGGGAGATCGATGGCGAGGGGCCGGTCGAGTTCGATCTCGCCTCCGCCGAAAGCATCGACACGAGCATCGCTTGGGCCATCGATTCCGCCCGCCAGCGGTTCGACGCCCGGCAGGCGGAGGTCACCGTCACCGGTGCCGCGCCGAACGCGGCGCAGGTGATCGAGACCGTCACCGAAGCCCGCCCCACGCCCGAACCGGCCGAGCCAGGCGCGCCCTGGCTGACCGCCTTGCTGAGCCGGATCGGCGCGGGCGTGGTTGGCATGGGCGCCCTGCTCACGGAATTCGCCGGCGTCTTCGGGATGTTCCTGGCCCGCGTCGCCCAGAGCATCATCCGGCCGCGGGAGTTCCGCCTCACAGCGCTGGTTCACCATTGCGAGGCCGTGGGCCTGCAGGCGGTGCCGATCGTGGCGCTGATGTCCTTCCTGATCGGCGTGGTCCTGGCATTCCAGGGCTCGGCCCAGCTCCGCCAGTTCGGCGCCGAGGTCTTCGTCGTCGACCTTATCGCGATCTCGATCCTGCGCGAACTCGGCGTGCTGCTGACCGCGATCATCGTCGCCGGCCGCACTGCCTCGGCCTATACCGCCGCGATCGGCTCGATGAAGATGCGCGAGGAGATCGACGCCATGCGAACCCTGGGCATCGACCCCGGCCACGCGCTGATCGTGCCGCGCGTGCTGGCGCTTTTGCTGATGCTGCCAATCCTGGGGCTGATCGCGGATGCCGCCGGCCTCTTCGGCGGCGCGCTGATGTCCTGGGTGGAGCTCGGCATCTCGCCCGCGATGTTCGCCACGCGGCTGGTCGAAGGCACGAATGTCTCCAACGTCTTCGTTGGCCTCGTGAAGGCGCCGGTCTTCGCCATCCTGATCGGCGTGATCGGCTGCCAGGCGGGGCTCAAGGTCGGAAGCACGGCGGAGTCACTTGGGCGAATGACCTCCTCCGCCGTCGTCGCGGCGATCTTCGCGGTCATCCTCGCCGACGCGATCTTCTCCATCTTCTTTCAGCAGATCGGGTTGTGAGCATGGCGGAAACGGTGATCGAGGTCCGGGGCCTGCGCAACCAGTTCGGTAGCCACGTGGTGCACGAGAACCTCGACCTCGATGTCTATCGCGGGGAGATCCTCGGCGTGGTCGGCGGCTCGGGTACTGGCAAATCTGTGCTGCTGCGCACCATCGCCGGGCTGCAGCGGCCGGCGGCCGGCTCGGTGCGGATGCTCGGCACCGACATGGAGACGGCGAGCGAGGCCGAGCTGCGCGGCCTGAGCGAGCGGATCGGGGTGATGTTTCAGGACGGGGCGCTTTTTTCCTCGCTTACCGTGCTGGAGAATGTCGAGGTGCCGCTCAAGGCGATCCCGGGGCTCGGGACGGAACTGACCGAGGCGCTGGCGCGGCTCAAGATCTCGCTCTCGGGCCTGCCCTGGATCGCCGGCGACAAGTATCCCGCGGAACTGTCGGGCGGCATGCGCAAGCGCGCGGGCCTGGCGCGGGCGCTGGCGCTCGATCCGGAGATCGTGTTTCTCGACGAGCCCACCGCCGGGCTCGACCCGATCGGCGCCGCCGCCTTCGACGAGGTGATCCGCGACCTGTCCCGCTCGCTCGGCATCACGGTGTTTCTCGTGACCCATGATCTCGACACGCTCTATGCGGTCTGCGACCGGGTGGCGGTGCTGGCCGAGAAGCGCGTGCTCGTCACCGGCAGCGTGGAGGAGATGGCCGAGGTCGATCACCCCTGGGTGAAGGAGTATTTCCTGGGGCCGAGGGCACGCGCGGCACGCGGCGCAATTGCTGCGCCGTCGACAAAGGGTTAAGCGAGTCTCATGGAAACCCGTGCAAACTACGTGCTGATCGGCGCTTTTACCCTGGCGGGCTTCGTCGGGCTGCTGCTGTTCTTCGTCTGGTTCGCGCGGGTGGAGCTCGACCGGCAGTACGATTACTTCGACATCGAGTTCGAGACGGTCTCGGGCCTGTCGAACGCGTCCGACGTGCGCTTCAGCGGCTTCCCCGTCGGTCAGGTCGTGGATGTCGGGCTGGCCCCGGACAGGAGCGGCAAGGTCCGGGTGCGGGTCGAGATCGCGGCCGACACGCCGGTGCGCACCAGCAGCGTCGCCACCATCGAGTCGCTCGGTGTGACCGGGGTCTCCTTCGTCGGCATTTCATCGGGCGATCCGCGGGACCCGCTACTTTCGGACAGCTCGGACCAGACCATTCCGCTGATCCGGTCCGGGCGCTCGGTGCTTCAGACGCTGAGCGAGGACGCGCCGACCATCGTCGAGGAGGTGCTCTCCGTCAGCCGCCAGCTTGGCGAGTTGCTCGGGACGGAGAACCAGGAACGCGTGGCCACGATCCTGCAGAACGTGGAGAGCGCCTCCGCCAACCTCGAGCAGACGCTTGCCGATTTCTCCTCCGTCGCCGACACGATCGCTACATCGAGCTCCGAACTCGTCGCCTTCACCGGCAAGCTGGAGGAAATCTCCGCGGCGACCGCAAGCGTTCTGAACACGGCAGACACGACCCTGGAGAGCATCACCGATTTCGCGCACCGTGCCGAGGGAACGCTGGATAAAGGCGATGCCGCGCTCGACAGCGGCCGGACCGCGCTCGACACTGCGAACCGCTTCATGAACGAGGATCTGCCAAGCCTGGTGGCCGACCTCCAGCAGACGACCGAGACCCTCCGCCAGCAGCTCGACCAGGTCGCCGGGGACGCCAGCGACACGATGGCCGAATTCCGCACTGCCGGGAGCCGCGCGACGGAATTCATCGATACCGCAGAGCAGACATTGGCGCTGGCCGAAACCACGCTCGACGAAATCTCGACAGCGGTGGAGGCGGTCGAACTCGCCGCTGTGGACTTCGATGTGCTGGTAACAGAGAGCGGCACCGAGCTGGTGAGCGAGACCCGCGCCTTCGTGGCCGAGGCGAGCCGCGTCGCCAACTCCGCCGCGCAGATCGCCGAGACGGACCTGCCGGCGATCATGCAGGACATCCGCACCGCCACCGAGACCGCCGCCCGGGTGGTCGAGACGGTCGGTGCGGACCTTTCAGCCGCGGCGGGACGCACCGACGCGATCTCGGCCGAGATCGGCACCGCGGTCGACGCGGTGACCGAGACCTTCACCAATGCCAACGAAACGCTGGGGCACCTGAACACCGCGCTCGAGACCGGCGACTCGGCGCTGTCCGCCGCCGACAAGGCATTCACCTCGGCGGATGCCTTCCTGACCGAAGACATCGGCCCCCTGAGCGATCGCCTGCGCGAGACGCTGGACCGGCTGGACGCGGCGATTGCCGAGGTCACAGAGGACGTGCCCGTGATCAGCGCCGAGCTGCGCAGCACGGTCGAGGCCGCGAGCGCCGCCTTCGACGAGGTCAACCGCACCGCCGCCAGCATCGGCCCGCCGCTGCGCGCCTTCAGCAATGAGGGACTGCCACAGTTCTCCCACCTCGCCCGCCAGGCCCGCGATCTGGTCACCAATCTCGACAAGCTCGTCCAGAGGATCGAGCGCGACCCCGCGCGCTATTTCCTCGGCCGGGACGAACCGGTCTACAGACGATGAGGATGCCCATGCTCCGCCCCCTGACGGTCGCCGCCCTTGCCCTGTTTGCTCTCGCCGGGTGCTCGGCCGTGGGCGCCCTAAACCAGGCCAGCGCGCCGCTCGACGTCTACGAGCTGCGCGCGCCCCAGTCGCTGCCTGCGACACGGGGCGGGCCGCAGGGCATCGATTTTATCGTCGAGGAGCCCACCGCCAGCGGTGTCATCAACACCGACCGGATCCTGGTCCGGCCATCCTCGGCGCAGGTGCAATACCTTCCCGACGCGCGCTGGAGCGAGACCGCCCCGGCGATGATCCGCTCGGCCCTGGTCGAGAGCTTCGAGCGCATGGGCGCGTTCCGATATGTCGGCCGGCAACCGCTCGGGCTTTCGGGCGACGTGGCGCTGGTGAGCAACCTGACCGAGTTCCACGTCGACGTGCTGCCGGATGGCGACACCGGAACCGTACGGATGACCCTCGTCGCCCGGCTCGTGCGGGAGGACGACGCGCGGATCCTGTCGAGCCGCACCTTCACGCGCGCCGTGGCGGTGCCCGACACCGCGACGCCCACGATCATCGCCGCCTACGAGGCAGCATCGGGCAGCCTGCTGGCGGAGCTCTCCTCCTGGGTGCTGAGCGCCCGCGGAATCGCCCAGGCGCCGAGCTGAGGCACGGGCCTCTCCCGGCACCGGCAGCACGGCGCGGTCGGCTGTGTCGTCAGGTCGTTTCCGCGACGGACGGGTGCGCCGCCGATCACGCCAAGCCTGTCATCTCGAAAGGCTTTTTCGCCCCGGGCGGCACGACCGGAATTTTGCGACGCAGAAAATCAAGAATGTGGTGTCGCCGCCGGTCAGTTTCGCTATATTTGGCATCCGACCAGAAGATCTCCACTCCATCGGATACCACATGACCCGCTTTGCCGCCCCCATCGCCGAGTCCATCTGGGACATGAAATACCGCTTCAAGAACGCGGAAGGAACGCCGCTGGACCTGACGGTCGAGGATAGCTGGCGCCGGATCGCCCGCTCGCTCGCCGAGGTGGAGAAGGACTCCGCCCACTGGGAAGACCAGTTTTATGCCGCGCTGGAGGATTTCAAGTACCTCCCCGCCGGGCGCATCACCGCCGGCGCCGGCACCGGGCGCACCGTGACGCTGTTCAACTGCTTCGTCATGGGCACGATCCCCGACAACATGGGCGGGATCTTCGACATGCTGAAGGAGGCCGCGCTGACCATGCAGCAGGGCGGCGGGATCGGCTACGATTTCTCGACAATCCGCCCGCGCGGCGCCGACGTGAAAGGCGTGGCCGCCGATGCCTCCGGCCCGCTGTCCTTCATGGACGTCTGGGACGCGATGTGCCGCACCATCATGTCCGCCGGCTCGCGCCGCGGCGCGATGATGGCGACGATGCGCTGCGATCACCCCGATATCGAGAGCTTCATCACCGCCAAGTCCGACCCGGCCCGGCTGCGCATGTTCAACATGTCGGTGCTGGTGACGGACGCCTTCATGGAGGCCGTGAAGGCCGACGGTCCCTGGGAGCTGGTGTTCGACGGCAAGGTCTATCACACGGTCGGGGCGCGTGACCTGTGGAACCGCATCATGCAGTCGACCTATGACTACGCCGAGCCGGGCGTGATCTTCATCGATCGCATCAACGCGATGAACAACCTCGCCTATTGCGAGACCATCTCCGCTACCAATCCCTGCGGCGAGCAGCCCCTGCCGCCCTATGGCGCCTGCCTTCTGGGCTCGATCAACCTCGCACGCCTGGTCACGGCGCCGTTCGAGGACGAGGCCGAGATCGACGAGGAGGCTCTGGACGAGTTGGTCGCCACCGCCGTCCGCATGATGGACAACGTGGTCGACGCCTCGCGTTTCCCGCTGCCGCAACAGGCCGAGGAGGCCCGCACCAAGCGCCGGATCGGGCTTGGCGTGACCGGCCTTGCCGATGCGCTGCTCATGGTGGGCCTGCGCTACGGCTCCGAGGAGGCGGCGCGCCAGACCTCGCGCTGGTTGCACCGGATCGCCCGCGCCGCCTACCTGGCGTCGGTGCAATTGGCGAAGGAGAAAGGCGCCTTCCCGCTGTTCGACGCCGAAAAGTACCTCGCCAGCGGTTCTCTCCAGCACATGGACGAGGACGTGCGCGACGCAATCCGCAAGCATGGCATCCGCAACGCGCTGCTGACCTCGATCGCTCCCACGGGCACGATCAGCCTCTATGCCGGCAACGTCTCCTCCGGCATCGAGCCGGTGTTCGCCTACAGCTACACCCGCAAGGTACTGCAGAAGGACGGGTCGCGGACCGAAGAGGAAGTGGTCGACTACGCGGTTCAGATGTGGCGCGACAGATTCGGCGACCGCGAGTTGCCGGAGCATTTCGTCAACGCCCAGACGCTCAGCCCGGGCGATCACGTGCGGATGCAGGCGGCGGCCCAGAAATGGGTGGACAGCTCGATCTCCAAGACGATCAACGTGCCCGAGGACATCAGCTTCGACGATTTCCAGGATGTCTACATGCAGGCCTGGGATTCGGGCTGCAAGGGCTGCACCACCTATCGTCCGAACGATGTGACGGGCTCCGTGCTGTCGGTCAGCGAGACCACCGAGGAGACCCCTGAGGCCGATCAGGGCGCCGATGTCATCTACCTGAGCGAGCCGCTCGACCGGCCGCAATCGCTTGAGGGGCACACCTACAAGGTGAAGTGGCCCGACAGCGAGCACGCGATCTACATCACGATCAATGACATCATCCTGAACGGCACGCGCCGCCCGTTCGAAGTGTTCATCAACTCCAAGAACATGGAGCATTTCGCCTGGACCGTGGCGCTGACCCGGATGATCTCGGCCGTGTTCCGGCGCGGGGGAGACGTGTCCTTCGTGGTCGAGGAACTCAAGGCGGTGTTCGACCCGCGCGGCGGGGCCTGGATGCAGGGAAAGTACGTGCCGTCGATCCTCGCGGCCATCGGCGGCGTGATCGAGCGTCACATGGTCTCGATCGGCTTCATCGAGGGCGAGGGGCTTGGACTCAAGGCGGACCCGGAAGCCGAACGCATGGTCGTCGGAGACCGTCCCAAGGGCCAGGCCTGCCCGTCCTGCGGGCAATACGAGATGCGCATGGTCGAGGGCTGCATGACCTGCATGAGTTGCGGGCATTCGAAGTGCGGCTGAGGCCTAACCGGGAACAATTTGTTCCGTAGGGCGTCACGAAGCCAAAACCGGGTGTTTTGGCTACCAAATGTCGGGATCAAGAGTGCCAAGGGCCTTGAAGCTAATGGAAATACTCGACTTTCGGCGAACGCCTTTCTGAGCTGACGAATTCGCCCTGTCCGATAGTGTCCCACCGGATGGTGTAAGAGCGCCGACCTTAGGAGAGGTCCGAGGCTGATCAGGTCGCCACAGCGGGCAGCCTGACGGTTGGATCGTCGGTGACGCGAGCGAGAGTTTCAAGCGACATGTACCTTCGCGCACCTTCGCGCGACGGTCCACTCGTCGTTGGTCTCCAGCATCAGCGCTCTGACGAGCCGGATGATGGCTCCGTCTTTGGGAAAGATCCCAATCACGTCGGCCCTGCGCTTGATCTCGCGGTTCACCCGCTCAAGTGGGTTCGTGGAGGCGATCCGGGCCCAGTGCTCGCGGGGGAAGTCTATGGAGGTGAGGACGTTGTCACGGGAGACATCCATGAAGGTCCCGAGCTTTTCGACCTTCTCGCGCAATGCGTCGGCGACGATGTCCCACTGGGCCTCGCCGTCGGCCTTGCTCTCCTGAGCGAAGATCGTCTTCAGCATCGCCGCCACCGCCGTGCACTATTTGGCCGGGGCGTGTGCCAGCGCGTTTCGCATCCAGTGAACACGACATCTCTGGTGGGTAGCATTGAACACCCGCCGTGCAGCCGCCCGCAGGCCCTTGTGATCGTCGGCGATCATCAGCTTCACGCCGCGCAGGCCGCGGTCCGCCAGCGAACGCAGGAAGTACGTCCAGAAGGTCTCGGCCTCGGAAGGATCGCTGGCGATGCCCAGAACCTCCCGCTTGCCGTCCTCGTTCATAGCCACGGCCATTGTCACGGCACGACTGACGATCCGTACGCTATCGCGGAACTTGAGGTAGGTGGCATCGAGCCAAAGTTAGGGCCAGGCGCCCTCCAGCGGCCGGGTGAGGAAGGCCTGCACGCGCTCATAAATCTCGGCGCAGAGAGGTGGCTCAGTTTGTCTGAACAGGTTGAAGCCGTTTTCTAAGTGGATCTTCCGCTCTGTCATTGCCCCCTAAAACTGGGCCACTAATTTGGCCGAGGAAGGGGGACAGGGGACTTCACCCCGTTTCTGGTCCGGTCGTCATGCGACCTTTCGGGTTGGTTGAAGTTGGGCTGC